>NZ_CP055481.1:1205844-1507305 GCF_013705725.1 Klebsiella sp. RHBSTW-00484
AAGAACAGACCCGCGTCGGTAGCACCCGGCAGCATCGGATAGTTACCCAGATCCAGCTTCGCTGGCGGCTTCAGGTTGTCGGAGTATTTGTTAATGGTGGAGTTCCACATATAGGTCCCCGCCCACTCGCCCTGAATCCACGGCTTCATTTCATACATATTGCTCTTGCCGAACGAGGCGTAGTACTTGGTGTCCGGCATCACGTGGCTGTCGATAAGCTTTTTATACATCTGGAAGAATTCAACCCACTGCTCTTTGCTGTAGGAGAACTTCTTGGTTTTTTCATCGATAGCCGGTTGGTTATATTTCTGAATCATATATGAATTCAGCAACGCCAGGGTGTCCTGGTGCTCCAGCACCACCGGATAATACTGTTTACCCAGCTTGCTTTCGAAGGCTTTGCCCGCCGCCATCAGTTCGTCCCAGGTTTTCGGGTACTCGACGCCGGCTTTTTTCCAGGTCTCATCGTTGAAGTAGAACACGCGGGCGGTGACGGAAATGGGAATACCGTTAAGCTTGCCGTCCACCGTGGTGGTTTGCAGCTCTTTGGCATCGAACTGGCTCAGATCGATAACGTCCTTCATCTTATTCAGATCGTAGAAGCCTTCGCCGTTTTTCGAGAAGATCGGCAGCCAGTTCCAGTTGGTCTGCATCACGTCAGGCTCGGTGCCACCAGCGATCTGTGTGGTCAGGCGCGAAAGGTGACCGTCCCAGCCGGTATACTCCGCTTTGACGTTGATGTCTGGATTTTGCTTGTGGAACTCCTCCAGCGCCTTCAGGGTGACCTGATGGCGGCCGTTGCCGCCCCACCATGACATACGCAGGTCGACATCCTTCGCCATTGACGGTAACGCGGTAAGGCCCAGAGTTGCGGAGATTACGGCGCTTAAAAGCACTTTTTTCATTTTAATACTCCAGTGTTCACAGAGAGATGTTCTGTTCAGTTTTCGCGTCAAAGATATGACACTTGTTGAGATCAAATTTGAAATACACCTTGCGATGAAGCCCTTTCTCAATCATCGGTTTTGCTTCATCGGACGGAACGCGGGCAGTCAGTTCATAATCAGCAACCTTCAGATAAACAAAGAATTCATGTCCCATGTTTTCCACGCGTACCATTTCGCCAGTGCATGAACCTTCAGCAAAAGGTTCATCGGAGATAGAGACGAATTCCGGACGCACGCCAAAGAACACCTGCTGGTTCTTGTGGGTCTCAATTTTGCTTTGCAGCTCGTCGTTGAGCGGCAGTAAGCCATCGCCTACGGTCAGATGCAGGCGACCGGCTTGCTCAACCAACTGGCTGGAACGAATGTTCATCTCCGGCGCGCCGATAAAGCCCGCCACAAACATGTTCTTTGGTTTGTGGTAGAGATTGTCCGGGGTATCAACCTGCATGATATGACCCAGCTTCATCACGCAAATGCGGTCGCCCATGGTCATCGCTTCGGTCTGATCGTGGGTCACATAAACGGTGGTTGCCGGTTTACCGGATGCCTTCAATTGCTTATGCAGGTCAGAGATACGAATACGCATCGAAGCACGCAGCTTGGCATCCAGGTTAGATAACGGTTCGTCAAACAGGAACACGTCTGGCTTTTTCACAATCGCACGGCCTACGGCCACACGCTGAGCCTGACCACCGGAGAGCTGGCGCGGTAGTCTGTCCAGCAAATCGTCCAGTTCGAGGATTTTTGCCGCTTCGTTCACCTGGGCTTCGATCTGATCCTTCGGTAGCTTGCTCAGCTTGAGGCCGAAGGCGAGGTTTTCGCGTACCGTCATATGCGGATAGAGCGCATAGTTCTGGAACACCATCGCGATACCGCGCGCTTTTGGCGCGAGGTTGTTAACGATTTTCTCGCCGATACGCACTTCACCGCCGCTGATGGTTTCCAGCCCGGCCAGCATACGTAGCGTTGTGGACTTAGCGCAGCCCGACGGCCCAACGATGACCATAAACTCGCCGTCAGCGATGGTCAGATCGATACCATGTACCGCTTTGAAGCCGTTGGAGTAGACCTTTTCCAGTTTGTTGAAAATAACTTCAGCCATGATATTTCCCTCTTAACCTTTAATTCCGCTGCTGGTAACGCCTTGAACAAAGTAGCGTTGTGCCAGGAAGAACACGATGATGGACGGCAGAATGGAGATGCTCGCCATTGCCAGAATTTCGTTCCACGGAGCGCCTTCCGTGACGTCGATGGACATTTTTAACGCCAGTGCGATTGGATACTTGTCGACGCTGTAGACGTAAATCAGCGGGCCGATAAAGTCGTTCATTGACCACATGAACTGGAACAGTGCCACTGAGATAATCGCCGGTTTCAGAATCGGTACCACCACGTACCACAGCACCTGGAAGGAGTTGCAGCCGTCAATTTGCGCTGCTTCTTCCATGTCGCGCGGAACGCCGCGCAGGAACTGAATCAGCATGAACACGAAGAACCCTTGGGTGGCGAAAGCCAGCGGCAGGTACAGCGGCAGATAGCTGTTCAGCATGCCCATTTCACGGAACATCAGGTACTGAGGAATCAACAGCACGGTGCTTGGCAGCAGCATGGTGGTGATAAGCGTTGCGAACCAAAACTTCTTCCATGGGATCTCGAAGCGGGCAAAGCCGTACGCCACGATGGTGGAGGAGATAATGGTCAGCAGTACTTTCGGGATCACATACTTGAAGGTGTTCAGCATGTAGTGGCCGAAGTTGTACTCGGTGCCGGTTTTCCAACCGTTGATAAACCCATCCCAGGTCGCGTGGGCAGGCCACAGGCTCAGGGTGGTGAAGATCTCGTGGTTCGGTTTGAACGACGCCGAGAACATCCATACCAGCGGGTAGAGCATCAGCAGGCCAACGAACAGCAGGATCACATAGCGGATACTGGCGTTGATTTTCTCACGACGCAGAGTCCGTGCGACTTCACGTTCGGCAATGTCCCTTGCTTGCGAGATTTGTTGGATATCAGCCATTTTTGCCTCCCTTATCGGCGGAGTAGAACACCCAATATTTCGAAGACTTAAACGCAATGGCGGCAAAGACCGCGACGACCAGGAACAGCACCCATGCCAGCGCCGCGCCGTAACCCATATCGAAGTACTTAAATGCGGTGTCGTAGATGTAGAGCGAGAACAGATAGGTGGAGTAGGTTGGGCCGCCGCCGGTTATGACGTACGGGCCGGTAAACTCCTGGAACGCCTGAGTGGTCTGCATGATGAAGTTGAAGAAAATCACCGGCGTAATCAGCGGCACCGTGACCTTCATAAACATCTGCCATTTGGACGCGCCATCGATCATCGCCGCTTCATATTGTGATTGCGGAACGTTCTGCAAGGCGGCAAGGAAGATAACCATCGCTGAACCGAACTGCCAGACGCGCAGCAGGGTGACGGACATCAGCGCCAGCGAAGGCTCGCCGAGCCAGTTAACCGGGTCGAAACCGAGCACGCCGATAAAGCTGTTCAGCAGGCCGTCGATGGCAAACAGCGCACGCCACAGAACGGCAATGGCGACTGAGCTGCCGAGAATCGACGGAATGTAGTAGGCGGTACGGAAAAAACCGATGCCGCGCAGTTTAAAGTTGAGGACGAAAGCAATCCCCAGCGCGAAAGCCAGTTTTAATGGGATGGTTAAAAAGACATACGCGAACGTCACGCCCATGGATTTCCAGAAGAGGCCATCTTCGGTAAGCATGTAGCGATAGTTTTCGATGCCGTTAAACACCGGTGGACTCATCAAATCGTACTCAGTGAAACTGAGGAAGAAAGATGAAACAAAGGGAAAGGCGGTGAAGATTATCAGCCCGATGATATAGGGCGATATCCATGCCAATCCCAGCATTCTGTTTTCATTCATACATACCTACCTGGCTTACGAGTTTGTAATACGGATTCGGGTTTAGTGCCTTTCCCGCGAGGAGTGTCGCCGGAAAGTTAATGCGTTCCTGGTATGTCAGCGATGAGTCATCCCTTGTTAGCTTTGCGTTTCTGAGCTCTTTTCACTCTAAAAATCCCTACAGAGCATGTGTTTTTTGATTTTGCCTTACCTGGTGTCCTGATTTTGTAAAACACCGTTTTAAATTTATTTTATTGCTATTTATTACAGAGTCATTCAGTTCATCTCGGAAATGTGATCAAAGTCGAAACGATGTTTCAAAAAATGCGAGCGCGCGCATTTTGCAGAGATAGCGGGGAGTTGAGGAGGGGGGTGAAAATGAGAACTGAGGCTGGTCTGGCGGGGTTAATTGCTTTGCTAATGATTGTTATTGAACATACTTTATGACAATTATTTTGGGCGGAAAAGTTCAGAAAATGGTGGGCATGCGAGGCATGCCCTGGTGAGGGGGAAACTATTTTTGCAGAAAATCCTGACGGACAGGGGTAAACGTATCGAGCAGCGTCCCCGGCTTCAGGCAGATACAGCCGTGCATGATTTCCGGTTTCTTGTAGAGCGTATCGCCCGCGCTAACCACATGCTTTTCATCACCGATGGTGAATTCAAACTCACCGGAGAGCACATAGGTGAGCTGCTCGTGAGGGTGGTTATGCATTGGCCCGATGGCGCCCGCTTCGAAGTTCACCTCGACCGCCATCATCTTGCCATCATGCGCAAGAATGCGACGGGTGACGCCATTGCCCAGATCTTCAAGGGTGGTCTCTTTATGAAAAATAAACATCCGCTGATCCTGTAGTTAAATGAAACGTTGTTTTATTTAATTTATCCTACAAAAAACCAAAAGGAAACGATCGTCAGGAGAAGGTGGAAAGTTGATCACAAGTTTGGTTCACTGAAGGACTTCACATAAGGAGCGAATGATGAAAACGATTGGCCTGTTGGGTGGGATGAGCTGGGAATCGACGATTCCCTACTATCGCCTGATTAACGAAGGTATCAAAGCGCGCCTGGGCGGTCTGCACTCCGCCAGCCTGCTGCTGCACAGCGTGGATTTTCATGAAATCGAGGCCTGCCAGTCGTCGGGCGATTGGGATCGTGCGGGCGAGATCCTGGCACAGGCGGCTTTCGGGCTACAGCAAGCGGGGGCCGAAGGCATCGTGCTGTGTACTAACACCATGCATAAGGTCGCCGAAGCCATTGAAACGCGCTGCGACGTGCCGTTCCTGCATATTGCCGATGCCTCCGGGCGAGCGATTACTGCCAAAGGCCAAAGCCGCGTGGCCCTGCTTGGAACGCGCTATACCATGGAGCAGGATTTTTATCGCGGCCGCTTACAGCAGCAGTTCGCCATCGAGACATTGATTCCTGAAGCTGAAGACCGTGAACGTATCAACCAGATCATCTTTGATGAACTGTGCCTGGGAACCTTTAGCGCAGAATCGCGTGACTACTATCTGCAGGTCATTGACGCCCTGGCGGAGCAGGGGGCTGAAGGCGTGATTTTCGGTTGTACCGAAATCGGTCTGCTGGTACCCGCAGAAAGCAGTCCTCTGCCGGTGTTTGATACCGCCGCGATTCATGCGGCGGACGCGGTTGAGTTTATGCTTTCGTAAGCACCGCTTCGAGCGGGGTCAGGATGCGCGGCAGGCTATTTTGCAGATGCAGAGCGAAAGCATCGACCAGCGCAGAGCCGGGGCGGTGCAGTGGGCGAATCAGGCTAATAGTAAATGGCACTTCAATACTAAAGCGGCGCACGACTACGCCGTTTCCGGCGTAGTCGAGGGCGGTGAGCGGGTTGACCACTGAGATCCCCACCCCCGAGCGCACCATGGCGCAAATTGAGGCCGCGCTGTGTGTTTCGACGACCATGCGCCGTTTAACCTCATGTTCAAGGAACAGCGTATCCAGTAATTGACGATAACTGTCCGTGCGCGACAGGCTGATATAGTTTTCGCCGTGAAAATCCGCAGGCGTCAGCTCTTGTTTAGCGGCAAGCGAATGGCCTTGCGGCAGCACGCACACTTCGTTTAGCGTTAGCAGTGGCGTACGCTCGGTTCCGGCGGGGGTATGGAGCGTTTCGGTCAGACCAAGATCGTGGCGCTGAGCTGAAAGCCACTCTTCCAGCAGCGGTGATTCCTGAGGGACGATTTGCAGGCTGACGTCCGGGTAGCGCGCCAGAAAAGGCTGCAACAGCAGCGGTAAGAACGACTGGGAAAAAACCGGCAAACACACCACCGACAGCTCGCCCTGGCGGAATTCGCGCAGGCTTTCTGCCGCGCTAACGATTCTGTCGAGGCCGTACCAGGAACGCTGCACTTCTTCAAACAGGCGCAACCCCTGAACCGTTGGCTGCAGGCGACCGCGGGCGCGGGCAAATAGCGTTAATCCCAGCACCTTTTCGAAACGCGCCAGCTCGCGGCTGACGGTCGGCTGCGAGGTATGCAGCATCCGCGCGGCTTCCGTCAGATTACCGGTGGTCATCACCGCATGGAAAATTTCAATATGGCGCAGGTTGACGGCGGGCATGAGCGATCCTCGGATGATGTAAGCCATATCATTTTTGCATAGACTGGCAATAAAACGATATTTTTTATTCCTTACAGGCTGTGGCGTAATCGTAAAAAAACACAGACAACGCACACACAGCACCGGAGTTCCTTATGCCACGCTCGCTTTACGCTACTAATACCGATCTGACCGCAGAGAACCTGCTGCGGTTGCCTGCCGAATTCGGCTGCCCGGTCTGGGTCTACGACGCGCAGATTATCCGCCGCCAGATTGCCCAGCTTAACCAGTTCGACGTCGTGCGTTTTGCGCAGAAGGCCTGCTCAAATATTCATATCCTGCGCCTGATGCGTGAACTGGGTGTCAAGGTGGACTCGGTGTCGCTGGGCGAGATCGAGCGCGCGCTGGCGGCGGGGTACGATCCGCAACAGCATCCGGAAGATATCGTTTTTACCGCTGACCTGATTGACGATGCAACGCTGGCGCGGGTGAAAGAGTTGCAGATCCCGGTCAACGCCGGGTCTATCGACATGCTAAGCCAACTAGGCGAAGTCTCTCCGGGCCACCGCGTCTGGTTGCGAGTGAATCCGGGCTTCGGTCACGGTCATAGCCAAAAAACCAATACCGGCGGTGAAAACAGCAAGCACGGGATTTGGTACAGCCATTTACCGGCAGCGCTGGAAGTGATGCGCCGCTACCAGCTACAGCTGGTGGGTATTCATATGCATATTGGTTCCGGCGTCGATTACGGCCATCTGGAACAGGTATGCGGCGCGATGGTGCGTCAGGTTATCGAGTTCGGCCAGGATCTGCAGGCGATCTCTGCCGGCGGCGGATTATCGATCCCCTACCATGAAGATGAAGAGGCGATCGATACCGATCACTACTTCGGGTTGTGGAATGCGGCGCGCGAGCAGGTGGCGAAGCATTTGGGTCATCCGGTGAAACTGGAAATCGAGCCGGGTCGCTTCCTGGTGGCGGAATCCGGGGTGCTGGTTTCTCAGGTGCGCAGCGTGAAAGAGATGGGCAGCCGCCACTTCGTGCTAATTGACGCCGGTTTCAACGATCTGATGCGCCCGTCAATGTACGGCAGCTATCATCACATCACCGCTCTGGCGGCAGATGGCCGAGACCTTAGCGCTGCTGGGGAGATTAAAACCGTGGTCGCCGGGCCGCTGTGCGAATCGGGCGATGTCTTTACCCAGCAGGAAGGGGGAACGGTGGAAGCGCGGCTGCTGCCAGCGGTAGTGCCGGGCGATTACCTGGTGCTGCACGACACTGGTGCTTACGGTGCGTCGATGTCCTCTAACTACAACAGTCGTCCGCTGCTGCCGGAAGTGCTGTTCGACAACGGCAAAGCGCGGCTAATCCGTCGTCGTCAGACGATTGAAGAGCTGCTGGCGCTTGAGCTGCTGTGAGTTGATGTGAAGGCGTTTTGCCCATAGTGCCCGCGTTTTTGTCGGGCGGCGGCTAGCGCCTTACCCGGCGGGGATTGTGAATTTCGTAGGCCCGGTAAGGCGCTAGACGCCACCGGGCAATTGCAACTTTAGCTAATTATTTGTAATACGGCCCGGTCGTTACCGATTCGCGCAGTACCAGCGTACCGGTAAAAGGCGGGATCGTCTCAATCGGCTGATCGTTCGCCAGTTTGATCGCCTGATCGATAGCGGTGGTTATCATGTTATCGATAGGTAGATAGACCGTGGACAGCCCCGGTTCCAGCCATTTTGCGCTCGGTGCGTCATCGAAACCGAACAGCGAAATATCCTGCGGGATCCGCAGCCCAGCCTGATACAGCGCCTTCGAAGCGCCCAGCGCCATATCATCGTTACAGGAAAACAGCGCGCTAAACGGCGTCTTCTCTTCTAACAGTTCACGACACAGCTCATAGCCGCGGGTCATGGTGGAGTCGCCATACTTCACTTTGGCCGGATCCCACTCGATACCGTTTTTTTTCAGCGCATTACGATAACCTTCCAGACGGGCTTTACCCGTCGGCGTGTGCATCGGCACGGTAATACAGGCGATATCGCGATGACCCTGGGTAATCAGGTACTCAACGGCCTGAAACGCCGCGTCCTGTTGTTCGAAGAACACGCAGATCTCTCGCGCCTGGCTGACGTCGCGGTTAATGACCACCAGCGGCATGTCGATGGACTCAATCAGCGACATGATTTTCTTTTCGCTCATATGGCGCGTGTAGAGCACGATGGCATCGCACTGGCGATCGGCCAGCATCTGCACCGCTTCTTCTTCACGTTCTGGCGCATCGTGGCCGTCGGTGACGATCAGCTGTTTGCCCCAGGCCTCCGTTTGTCGGGACGCCTGCTGTAGCAAGCGTCCGAAATAGAAACCATCAAAGGTGGAAACCACCAAACCGATGCTATTACTCGTGCGGTTCGCCAGCGAGCGGGCGAGAAAGTTAGGCCGATAGCCCAGCTCTTCCATCGCCTTAAAAACCTGTTGGCGGGTGCTCTCTTTCACCTGACCTGTGCCGTTCAACACGCGGGAAACCGTCGCTTTAGAGACGCCTGCGCGAATTGAGACATCCAGCATTGTTGCCATTCTTACGATTCCTGATATCACGTGGTAACGCGCAGTTTATCACAGACATTCAGGGGGATATGGCCTCAAGGCAGCGTAAAAAACTATCGCGATCACGCTTTTACAGGAATTGATCGTCTGAAAAAATCAAATGGCAAATGCGGTATGCCAATTTTGCGTTATTTGGAATGCCAGTAGAGAGGTTGCGAGCTTAGTCACAGAACTTTTTCTCACCAGTGATTATTTTTGGTATGCCAATAGGTGTTTGGCTGTACACCTGGTGCGCTAAAAGCCCTTAAACCTGAGGTATCCTCTATGGCATTGCAGGACAAACTGATCGACTCTCTGGGGAGTTTCGCCACGAAATTCAACAGCTATCGCTACATCATGGCAATAAAGTCTGCCTTTATTACCCTGATGCCAGTGATCATTGTCGGTGCCTTTTCGGTGCTGATCTCCAACATGGTGCTGGATCCTAAAAACGGACTGGCCAGTTTTCAGTCGCTCTCTTTTCTGGCGGCGCTAAAACCGATCACCAGCGCGATTAACTACGCGACGCTTAACTTTCTCAACATCGGTGCGGTCTTTCTTATCGGTATCGAGCTCGGGCGGATTAACGGTATCAAGAGCCTGTTTCCTGGGCTGCTGGCGGTAATCTGTTTTATCTGCGTCACGCCGACCACCGTTGAAATGATGGTCGACGGGCAAATGCATGAAGTGAAAGATGTGCTGCTGCGCCAGTTCTCCGATACCCGCAGCTTGTTCCTCGGCATGTTTATCGCCATTCTGTCGGTGGAGATCTACTGCTGGCTGGAAGGGCGTAAGGGGCTGAAGATCAAGATGCCGGATACCGTACCGCCCAACGTATCGGCGTCGTTTTCCGCTCTGATCCCATCAATTATCACCACTACGCTGATTGCCACCTTTGGCTTTATTTTTCATCAGACCACCGGCATGTATCTCTATGACGCGGTTTATCAAGTGGTGCAGCAGCCGCTGGAGCGCGTGGTACAAAGCCTGCCAGGGATCCTGCTGCTGATGTTCGTAGCGCAGCTGTTCTGGGTTATCGGCATACACGGTAACCAGATGATCAAACCGATCCGCGAGCCGCTGCTGCTGGGGGCGATCACCGTCAATATGAGCGCCTTTGAGCAGGGTAAAGAGGTGCCGAATATCATTACCATGCCGTTCTGGGATGTTTATATGAGCATCGGCGGTTCGGGGTTGACGATTGGTTTGTTGATTGCGGTGATGATCGGCACGAAACGCAAAGAGATGAAAGAGATCGCCAAACTGTCGATTGGTCCCGGGCTGTTCAATATCAACGAGCCGGTGATTTTCGGCATGCCGATCATGCTCAACCCGATCCTCGCGATCCCCTTTATTATCACTCCGCTGGTGACCGGCAGCATCGGTTACTTCGCCACCGCAGCCGGTTTTGCCGGTAAAGCGGTGGTGATGGTGCCGTGGACCACGCCGCCGCTGATTAACGCCTGGCTCTCTACGGCGGGCTCGATGGGCGCGGTGGTAACGCAGCTTATCTGTATCGTAACCGCGGTGCTTATCTACCTGCCGTTCGTCAAAATTGCCTCCCGCCGTGCGGACACCGCTCAGCGCCAGGCGGAAAACGCGCAAGTCAGCCAAAACGCATGAGGACACTATGAGCACAGTAAGGATGGCGATTCCCCACGACTTTATCCTCGGTGCTGCCGCTTCGGCATGGCAAACCGAGGGCTGGAGCGGCAAGCAAGAGGGCCAGGATTCATGGCCGGATCTCTGGTACAAGAACGACCGCCACGTCTGGCATAACGGCTATGGTCCGGCGGTAGCGACCGATTTTATCAATCGCTTTCGCGAAGATGTGCAGTTGATGAAGCTGGCGGGCCTGACCCATTACCGGACCTCAATCAACTGGTCGCGCTTTCTCATCGACTATGAAAACGTCACTGTCGATGAAGCGTATGCGACGTATTACGACCAGTTGTTTGATGAGCTGCTGGCGAACGGCATTGAGCCGATGATCTGCCTTGAGCACTATGAACTCCCGGGCTATTTGCTGGAGCAGTACGGCGGCTGGGCATCGAAAAAAGTGGTGGAGCTGTTTGTGCAGTACGTAGAGAAGGTTTTTGCCCGTTATCACCACAAGGTGACGCGCTGGTTTACCTTCAATGAGCCGATTGTGGTGCAGACCCGGGTTTACCTGGATGCGCTGCGCTGGCCCTACGAACAGAACACCGGTACCTGGATGCAGTGGAATCACCACAAAGTGCTGGCGACGGCGAAAGTGGTCAGGCTGTTTCGCGAGAAGGGCTATCGCGGTACGGTAGGTTGTATTCTCAACCCGGAGGTCACTTATCCGCGTTCCAGAGCGCCCCATGACGTGCGCGCCGCCGAAATCTACGATCTGTTTTATAACCGAGTATTCCTCGATCCGCTGGTTCACGGTGAATACCCGCCGGAGCTGTTTACCCTGCTCGAACAGCATGATGTTGCCTGGGATTATCATGCGCAAGAGCTGGCAATAATCCGTGAAAACACCATCGATGAGCTGGGGATTAATCTCTACTACCCACATCGCGTTAAGGCCCCGTCGCGCGCCTGGCACCCGCAAACGCCATTCCATCCGGCTTACTATTATGAGCCCTTTGAACTTCCGGGACGGAAGATGAACAGCTCCCGCGGTTGGGAAATCTATCCGCAAATCGTTTTTGATATGGCGATGCGCATCAAACAGGATTATCGCAATATCCCGTGGTTTGTGGCGGAAAGCGGTATGGGCGTGGAGAACGAAGGGCAGTTTCGTAACAGCGAAGGCACCATCGCTGACGACTACCGCATTCGATTTATCAGCGAGCATCTGTGGCAAACCCTGCGCGCGCGCGAAGCGGGGGCCAACTGTCACGGCTATATGCTGTGGGCGTTTACTGACAACGTTTCGCCGATGAACGCCTTCAAAAATCGCTACGGTCTGATTGAAATCGATCTGCAAAATAACCGGGCGCGACGACCGAAGGCTTCCGCCAGCTGGTTCCGTCAACTGCGGGAGAGTCGTGAGTTAACGCTGGATATTGACGATGAGTGGCGCTAGCCGGGCTTAAATTTTGCTAAGATAGCGCCGATATTGACTCGCAGGCTCAAAACGCACAGGTGATATTGTGGAGAAGGCTATCATTCCGCCGGAAAAGAAACCCTACCAGGAAATTGGTGATGATTTACGCGCACAGATTGCGCAGGGGCGCTATCCCATCGGGTCGCGCCTGCCGCCGGAACGCAATATCGCCGAAACCTACGGTGTGAGCCGGACGATAGTCCGCGAAGCGCTGCTGATGCTGGAGCTGCAGGGGACTGTCGATATTCGCCAGGGCTCTGGGGTGTACGTTATGCGCATTCCGCATGAGGACGATAGCGAGGAAGAACAGATGCTGAGCAGCGACGTCGGGCCGTTTGAAATCCTGCAGGCCCGCCAGCTGCTGGAGAGCAACATCGCCGCTTTTGCCGCCAAAATGGCTACCCGCGCCGATATCGATAATCTGAAAAGGATCATCGAACAGGAGCAACGGGCCATCGCCGCTAACGACACCACTCAGGACAACGCCCGACTGTTTCACCTGTTGCTGGCCGGAGCGACGCAAAACCAGATGCTGCTGGCGACGGTTGAGCGCATCTGGCTGCAAATGGACAGCAGCCCGCTGTGGCAGCAGTTCAACGTGCATATCGCCAGCCGCGCTTATCGCCTGAAGTGGCTTGGCGACCGGCAAACGCTCCTCGCCGCCCTGCGCCGTCGCGACGTGATGGGGGCCTGGCAGGCGATGTGGCAGCATCTCGAAAATGTGAAAAATAGCCTGCTGGAGCTTTCCGATGAAGACGCGCCGGACTTCGACGGCTATCTGTTTGAGTCGGTGCCGATTTTTCAGGGAAAGCTGGTGTGATTATTCAGCCTCTTTACGCCGGGGTGCAGCACGCCGAGCAGGTGACGGAGTGGCTGTGGCAGGCGTTTGGCGGCGATACGCTGCCGCAGGCCTTTTTCGCCAGCATCGTTGAACACAGCCAGACGCCCGGTGCGCTGCCACTTACTTTTATTGCTGTTGAAGATGGGAAACTGCTGGCAACCGTTGGGCTATGGCGCTGCGACTTAATCAGCCGTCAGGACCTGTATCCGTGGATGGCGGCGCTGTACGTTGCGCCAGAGGCGCGCGGGAAGGGGCTGGCAGGAAAGCTACAGCAGCACGTTATCGAATATGCCCGGACGCTGGGTTATTGCGAGCTGTTTCTCTACTCCGCTTGCCGCGATTTTTATGAACGTTTTGGCTGGCAATATATCGGCGATGGCCTGGATTATCCGGCCACCGCCGTCAGTTTATACCGCTACGATTTGTCGCCATCAAGCGGCGCGATCACCGAATGACGGCGGACCAGCGTCGGGCTGAAAAGGTGGGTAATTTCTGGCGGCGGACGATGTTCCGCCAGCGCTAACGCCAGTTCGGCAGCCTGAGTCGCCATGGTCACTATCGGGTAGCGCACGGTGGTCAGACGCGGGCGCACGTAGCGCGAAATCAACACATCATCAAAGCCAATCAGCGAAATCTCACGCGGCACATCAATACCGTTATCGTTTAACACGCCCATCGCACCAGCGGCCATCGAGTCGTTATAGCAGGCCACGGCGCTAAAGTTTCGCCCGCGCCCCATCAGCTCGGTCATCGCCAGTTCGCCGCCGCTCTCGTCGGGTTCTGCGAACGTCACCAGCCGGTCGTTGCACGGCAGACCGCTCTCTTTTAAGGCATCGTAATACCCTTGCAGACGATCTTCGGCATCAGAAATGGCGTGGTTGGAGCACAGGTAGCCAATGCGTGTGTGCCCTTGTTGAATCAGATGGCGGGTCGCCAGCCATGCGCCGTAGCGGTCGTCCAACGCCACGCAGCGCTGCTCGAAGCCGGGTAAAATACGGTTGATTAATACCATGCCGGGAATTTGTTTCATCAGCGAGGCCAGTTCGTCATCAGGGATGATTTTGGCGTGAACGACCAGCGCGGCACAACGATGGCGAATCAGTTGTTCAATCGCCTGGCGCTCTTTATGGACGCTGTGATAGCCGTTACCGATCAGCAAAAAATTGCCGGTATTGTAGGCCACCTGTTCGACGGCCTTGACCATCGCGCCGAAGAAGGGGTCGGAAACATCGCCCACCACCAGACCGACGGTTTCCGTTGACTGCTGCGCCAGCGCGCGGGCGTTGGCGTTTGGATGATAATTTAACGTTTCCATTGCCGCGCCTACCGACTGGCGAGAGGCTTCGCTGGCTTTTGGTGAGTTGTTGATAACGCGGGAGACGGTAGCGACAGAAACTCCTGCGAGTCGGGCTACATCCTTTATAGTCGCCATACCAGGCCTTTTAGGGTAAACGCTTACATATCGGTTATGTTACGGGAAAGTGCGGCAGATTCAAGGCTCGGTACTATTGGGTTAGCGCAATTGTGATGCAGATTAGCCTTGCTGGTGAAAAAGTTACCCACAGGCATTCTGACGAATGATACAGGAAGGGATAATTCACACCTTTGCTTACACTTTGCGATTAGCTGTTGCGAATGTTCGCTGGTTTACCCATTCAGGGCATTGATATTCTGGTTATCCCAGAGGTATTGATAGGTGGAGTCGACTTCAGGTTGACTACTCTAATTACACCAGCCTGCGCAGATGCGCAGGTTTTTTTTTACCCGCCGTTAGCCATTGTTACAGTTACCGAAAATAGCAATAACTGGTTGCACTTAGGCTCATTCCCTTGCGTTTTATGACTGGTATCGGTGGGTGAAAAAACGAGACAATCAGGATCCCAGAGGTATTGATAGGTGAGTTTTTTAAGTACGCTTTTCGTACTGATTATCTTGCACCGACCTGCGCAGATGCGCAGGTTTTTTTTGCTCTGAATTCCGCTACCTATACTGCATTTTCCATGCCTTCTCGTGTAACCTGCTTTGACTGATTAACCGGTCAAACGGAGTTGTTATGCTTTTAGGATTTTTTAGACTGCTATTCAAAGGATTGTACCGGGTAAAGCTAACCGGTGACACGCAGGCGCTGTACCAGCAAAAGGTACTGATTACGCCAAACCACGTCTCATTTCTTGATGGCGTACTGCTGGCTCTCTTCTTGCCAGTGCGCCCCGTCTTTGCGGTGTACTCCTCGATTACCGATCGCTGGTTTATGCGTGCGCTAAAGCCAATTATTGATTTCGTCCCGCTGGACCCGACCAAACCGATGTCAATCAAGCATCTGGTGCGCCTGATTGAACAGGGGCGTCCGGTGGTGATTTTCCCGGAAGGGCGGATCTCGGTGAGCGGCTCGTTGATGAAAATTTATGACGGCGCAGCCTTTGTGGCGGCGAAGTCGCAGGCGACGATTGTGCCGCTGCGAATAGAAGGTGCTGAACTCACGCCCTTTAGTCGCCTGAAGGGCTTGGTTAAGCGCCGCCTGTTCCCGCGCATTCAGTTGCATGTACTGCCACCGACGCATCTGGTGATGCCGGATGCGCCGCGCGCCCGCGACCGGCGTAAAATCGCCGGTGAAATGTTGCATCAAATCATGATGGAAGCGCGGATGGCGGTGCGCCCGCGCGAAACGCTGTATGAGGCGCTGCTGGCGGCTCAGGACCGTTACGGCGCGCGCAAAAACTGCGTGGAAGATATTAATTTTCAGCCGGACACCTACCGTAAACTGCTGACCAAAACGCTGTTTGTGGCGCGTATTCTGGAAAAATACAGCGCGCAGGGCGAAAAAATCGGCCTGATGTTACCGAATGCCGGGATTAGCGCGGCGGTGATTTTTGGCGCTATCGCCCGTGGGCGCATTCCGGCGATGATGAACTACACCGCCGGGATAAAAGGCCTGAGCAGCGCCATTACCGCTGCGGAAATCAAAACCGTATTTACCTCTCGTACCTTCCTCGACAAAGGTAAACTCTGGCATCTGCCGGAGCAACTGACTCAGGTGCGCTGGGTATTCCTCGAAGATTTAAAAGGTGACGTCACCGCTGCCGATAAGCTGTGGATTTTCAGTCGCTTGCTGATGCCGAAGCTGGCGCAGGTTAAGCAGCAGCCGGAAGACGCGGCGATGGTTCTGTTTACCTCCGGCTCGGAAGGCAACCCGAAAGGGGTGGTGCATAGCCACAAGAGCCTGCTGGCCAACGTTGAGCAGATTAAAACCATCGCTGACTTCACCGCCAACGACCGCTTCATGTCGGCATTGCCGCTGTTCCACTCCTTTGGCCTGACAGTGGGCCTGTTGACGCCGCTGTTTACCGGCGCAGAAGTCTTTCTCTATCCCAGCCCGCTGCATTACCGCGTGGTGCCGGAGCTGGTGTACGACCGCAACTGTACGGTGCTGTTCGGCACCTCGACCTTCCTCGCCAACTACGCCCGCTTCGCTAATCCGTATGATTTTTATCGCCTGCGTTACGTTGTCGCCGGGGCAGAGAAGCTGCAGGAAAGCACGAAGCAGATCTGGCAGGACAAGTTCGGCCTGCGCATTCTTGAAGGCTACGGTGTCACCGAATGCGCGCCGGTCGTCTCAATTAACGTGCCAATGGCGGCGAAAGTGGGCACCGTTGGCCGCATTTTGCCTGGCATGGACGCCCGTCTGCTGGCGATGCCTGGTATTGAAGAGGGGGGCCGTTTACAGCTCAAAGGCCCGAATATCATGAAAGGCTATCTGCGGGTAGAAAACCCTGGCGTGCTGGAAGCACCGACGGCGGAAAATCAGCACGGCGAAGTGGAAACCGGCTGGTATGACACCGGGGATATCGTCGGCTTTGATGAGCAAGGCTATGTGCGAATTCAGGGCCGTGCCAAGCGCTTTGCCAAAATCGCTGGTGAGATGGTGTCGCTGGAGATGGTCGAGCAGCTGGCGCTGGCGATTTCGCCGGACAAAATGCACGGCACGGCGATTAAACAAGATGCCAGCAAGGGCGAGGCGCTGGTGCTGTTTACCACCGATAATGAACTGAATCGTGAAAAACTGCTGCGCTATGCCCGTGAACACGGCGTGCCGGAGCTGGCGGTACCGCGCGACATTCGCTGGCTTAAGCAGCTCCCGTTATTGGGCAGCGGCAAGCCGGACTTTGTCACCCTCAAAGGTATGGTAGAACAGACGGAACATTCCCATGAGTGAGTCAGTACACACTAACAATTCGCTGTACTCGAAAGGGATGGTGGCGGTTATCTGCGCCCAGTTTCTCTCGGCGTTTGGCGATAATGCGCTGCTGTTCGCCACCCTGGCGCTGATGAAACAGCTGTTCTACCCGGAGTGGAGCCAGCCGGTATTGCAGATGTTGTTTGTGGGCGCTTACATTCTTTTCGCGCCGTTTGTCGGGCAGTTTGCCGATAGCTTCGCTAAAGGGCGGGTGATGATGGTCGCTAACGGACTGAAGCTTATCGGCGCAGGCTGCATCTGCTTCGGCGTGAACCCGTTTATTGGCTACACGTTAGTGGGCATTGGCGCAGCCGCCTATTCCCCGGCTAAATACGGCATCCTCGGCGAGCTGACGACTGGCGATAAGTTAGTGAAAGCTAACGGCTTGATGGAGTCCTCTACTATTGCGGCGATACTGCTTGGCTCAATGGCTGGCGGTGTTCTGGCTGACTGGCATGTTGTTGCGGCGCTCAGCGTCTGCGCGGTGGTGTATGCCGGAGCGGTGGTGGCCAACTTGTGGATCCCGAAGCTGCCCGCGGCGCGTCCGGGGCAGTCATGGCGCTTTAAGCCGATGACTCACAGTTTCTTTAGCGCCTGCACCACACTATGGCGCAACAGCGAAACCCGCTTTTCGCTGGTGGGTACCAGCTTATTTTGGGGGGCGGGCGTTACGCTGCGCTTCCTGCTGGTGTTGTGGGTGCCGGTGGCGCTGGGGATCACCAGCAACGCGATGCCGACTTATCTCAACGCGATGGTGGCAGTAGGGATTGTGCTGGGGGCCGGTGCGGCGGCGAAGCTGGTGACGCTGGAAACGGTGTCCCGCTGTCTGCCTGCCGGTTTCTTAATTGGCGTTGTCGTGGTCTTCTTTGCCATTCAACACGCTTTGTTACCGGCGTTTGGTCTGCTGTTGCTGCTCGGCGCGTTCGGTGGTTTCTTTATCGTACCGTTGAATGCGCTGCTCCAGGAGCGCGGGAAGCATACGGTTGGCGCAGGTAACGCGATCGCGGTGCAGAACCTCGGCGAGAACGTGGCGATGCTGCTGATGCTGGGCCTCTATTCCCTGGCGGTGAGCATCGGTATTCCGGTTGTCGGCGTAGGGATTGGCTTCGGCACGGTCTTTGCCCTGGCGATCGCCGCCCTGTGGGTTTGGGGACGGCGCAAATAATCTCTCGGTGGCGCTGAACTGGTATTTTCCCGGAGGCGGCGCATTGCGCCTGTCCGGGCTACAAGTTCGCGTGGTTTTGTAGCCCGGACAGATGCGTAGCATCGCCTCCGGGAAAGAAGCCTGCGCGGTTCTGGAATTTTGTAGCCCGGGTAAGGCGTTTACGCCGCGACCCGGGGCTTTCCTGTCTTACGGTGCCGGGTAGGTATAAACCTGATGCACCGCTTCAATCTCTGCTAATACTTCTGCGCTTAGCTCCAGATGCAGGCTCTCGACGTTAGTCTTAAGCTGCTCCATGGTCGTCGCCCCAAGCAGGGTGCTGGCGACAAACGGTTGGCGACGCACGAAGGCCAGCGCCATCTGAGCCGGGTCAATATTGTGACGCTTAGCGATATCGACATAGGCTGCCACCGCTTTCTGCGTCTGCTCGCCGCTATAGCGAGTAAAGCGGCTGAACAGCGTATTGCGCGCTCCGGCCGGTTTCGCGCCATTAAGGTATTTCCCGGTCAGCGTACCGAACGCCAGACAGGAATAAGCCAGCAGCTCGACACCTTCATATTGACTCACTTCCGCCAGACCCACTTCATAGCTGCGGTTCACCAGACTGTACGGATTCTGGATGGTCACAATGCGCGGCAGGTCGTGTTTGTCTGCCAGGTGCAGATAACGCATCACGCCAAACGCCGTTTCGTTAGAAACGCCGATATAGCGAATCTTCCCGGCGCGCTGGAACTCAGTGAGCGCCTCCAGCGTATCCAACAGAGTGACGACCGGAGCGGAGTCGGCCCAGGTATAGCCCAGCTTGCCAAAACAGTTGGTTGGGCGCTGCGGCCAGTGGACCTGGTAGAGGTCGAGATAATCGGTTTGCAGGCGCTTCAGGCTGTCGTGTAGCGCCTCGCGGATGTTTTTACGATCCAGCTTATGGTCAGGACGGATGCTGCTGTCGTTGTTGCGAGAAGGGCCGCTAACTTTAGAGGCGATAATCAGCTTCTCGCGATTGCCGCGCTTAGCCAGCCAGTTACCAACGTAGGTTTCCGTCAGGCCCTGGGTTTCCGGGCGCGGTGGGACGGGATACATTTCAGCGACATCAATTAGATTGATACCCTGACTGACGGCATAGTCGAGCTGCTCGTGTGCGTCTGCCTCGCTATTCTGCTCACCAAACGTCATTGTGCCCAGCCCCAGCGTGCTGATTTCAAGAGAACTGTGTGGGATACGGTGATACTGCATAGCCAGCTTCCTTTTTTATCTACAAGGTCAGGCGTTCCCCGACAAAGGAATATAAAAATGGCAGAGGGGGAGAAAAAGAGGAAGTAAAAAGATCAAAAAAGCCGGGCTTGCGAAACGTAGCCTGATTTATCCCTGCGGATGCATCAGATTTTCCCGACTCTTTTTTGAAAACTGAAGGATGTTGAAGAGGCAGCGCAGCCACGCGATGAATGACAAGCTGCTGGTCAACGAAATATCTTAACGTTTAATAATCTGGGAAACGTCATCACGATTGATCTGCATTTTGTTACCTTGCTGATCTTCGTAACTGATTAGACCGGTATCATCATCTACTGCGGGTTTACCATCAGTCAGAATCATACGGCCATCTTTGGTCGCCATCACGTAATCGCTGCTGCAACCGGAAACCGAGAACGCCAGTCCTACGGCGGAAATCAATACTGCCCATTTTTTCATTGTTGTTACCTCTATTATTTATGGCCGCACCTCGTACCAGTATATTAATAGCCTGATTTGTGAGACATAAAAAGTAGTTAAGTCTTAAAAAAGGATTGCAGCCCGTTTCAGGGCTGCATTTTAGCGGGTTACAGCGGGTTTTTTTTATTTCGCAGCAGGTTGAGGCTTTCAACCGCAATGGAAAAGAACATCGCGAAATAGATGTAACCTTTCGGCACGTGCACGTCGAAACTTTCGAGCATCAGCGTGAAGCCGACGAGAATCAAAAACGACAGCGCCAGCATTTTGACTGAAGGGTGGCGGTCAACAAAATCGCCTATTGAACGCGCGGCAAACATCATCACCAGCACCGAGATAATGACCGCAGCCATCATAATAAACAGATGATCCGACAGCCCAACGGCGGTGATCACCGAATCGAGGCTGAAAATGATATCCAGCAGCATAATCTGCACAATCGCGCCCATAAATGAATGGACGTTGGTTTTCAGCCCTTCTTCTTCCCCTTCGATCGATTCGTGAATCTCTTTACTCGCCTTCCAGATAAGGAACAGCCCGCCGAGCAGCAGAATCAGATCGCGAAAAGAGACCTCCTGGCTGAACACAGTAAACAGTGGATTGGTGAGCTTGACGACCCATGCTATTGACGCCAACAGCGCCAGACGCATGATCATCGCCCCCATTAACCCGATGCGGCGGGCATGAGCCCGTTGCGCGGTGGGGAGTTTTGCGACAACCAGAGAGAGGAAAATAATATTATCGATCCCAAGCACTATCTCCAGCAGCGTCAGCGTACCAAGTGCCAGCCAGGCGTTAGGATCGGTTACCCATGCAAATAACATCGTTCAAAGTCCTGCAAAATAGAAAGATGCAATTATATGCAACCATGGCGGCAGAACAAAAAATTAATCATCTTCTGGTCGTTATTTAGAGGAGAGAAGGAAATGGCGGGCCAGCAGGGCGGCGGTGAAATTTTTCTTTAGATAAAACCCGCGCGGTAGAGTGAGGATGGGCTCGCCGTGAGTACCGATGGCTTCGGTTAGCGCTTTACTGTTCGCCGCTTTTGGACGCAACTGCAGTACTTCGCCATGGCGAGCGGTGATACGCTCAACCTGCCCCAGAACGATCAGGTCCATTAACTCTTCCCAATCCATGCGCAGCTGGCGATCTTCCTCTTCGCTCGGGCTCCACAGCAGCGGCGCTCCGACGCGGCGCTCGGCAAGCGGGATCGTGCGCGCGCCTTCAACGGGTACCCACAATACGCGCTTAAGCTTATGGCGCACGTGGCTACTCTCCCAGGTGACGCCGCTATTGCCGGTAAGCGGTGCAACGCAGACGAAGGTGGTCTCCAGCGGACGGCCCTGAAAGTCGACCGGTATCGTTTTAAGCTCAACGCCCAGCGCGGCGAAGTCCTGCTCGGGTTTACTGCCCGCGCTGGCTCCTAGCCAAATCTCCAGTAGGATGCCGATCCACCCTTTATCACGTTTTAAATCGCGTGGGATCGGAATGCCCGCCAGTGCGGCCAATTCACCTAACGAATAACCTGCCAACTGCTGCGCCTGGGCCAGCAGTTGCTCCTGGCTTTGCGGTGGTGATGGGAGCGGCGCAATGATTGGCATAACATGAAACCTCTGTCTAAAAAATGAGCGGTAATTTAATCCGTTGTGGATAGAGTTTACCTTTTCTGGGGTAAGTATGACAATGTGATGATTCGTATGACTTTTTTTTCTATTTTTTACCGCTTTAAAAATTGTTAAAACGAGTTTTCCAGAACTGGTCACTGGCAATGAACAGGATCTTACACCATGTTATCCACAGAAAACTGGGATAACTGGGGAAAAGCCCCACTACTGTTTCCATTTACAGCCTTGACGTGCGGGTAAAATCGAGTTTTTAGACGAAATATGCTCAGCTGGCTTGCTTAAGCTGTGGATAAAACCAACATTGCTCGATCTTTCATCAGTTCCAGGATCTCATATGTGATGATCATCACGTTATGCTATGGTTTATGAAAGTTTTTCATTATAACTTAATGAAAAATATGTCATTATTTATTTGTGTTATCACTACGCCGTTCGGATTACTCTGGGTTTTCCCTGGTTAATTCCATACTTCTTCACAACTCTATCCACAGAAAAAGTGAATAAAATCGCCCGGAGATGGCTGTCGCTGTTTATAACTCGGGGTATTACTGTGAGTTATTCAAATGTTATTCGATCTCATCGTGCTAACAGAGTGGTTTACCGTTTCCAGCGAGTGTGAAACAATCATTCACATTGAAGCTTATTTTGAGGTAGTCCGGTGATTGATGACGATGGCTACCGCCCAAATGTCGGCATTGTAATCTGTAATCGCCAGGGCCAGGTCATGTGGGCCAGGCGCTATGGTCAGCACTCGTGGCAGTTCCCGCAAGGGGGCATTAATCCAGGAGAATCAGCAGAGCAAGCGATGTATCGGGAATTGTTCGAAGAAGTTGGGTTAAGCCGCAAAGATGTGCGGATCCTGGCTTCAACCCGTAACTGGTTGCGTTACAAATTACCTAAGCGTTTGGTGCGTTGGGACACAAAGCCGGTATGTATCGGCCAGAAACAGAAGTGGTTTCTCCTGCAATTGATCGGCAGTGATGCGGATGTCAATATGCAAACCAGCAGTACACCTGAGTTTGATGGCTGGCGATGGGTAAGTTACTGGTACCCGGTGCGCCAGGTGGTGTCGTTTAAGCGCGACGTTTACCGCCGGGTGATGAAAGAGTTTGCCAGCGTCACTATGGCGCTAGCGGAGAGCGCGCCTAAGCCGCAAAGCGCGCCTGCATATCGACGTAAAAGAGGTTAAGCCACGCACATTATGCTCACTCGGTTGCGAGAAATAGTCGAGAAGGTCGCGAGTGCGCCGCGTTTAAACGAGGCGCTGGATATCCTGGTAACCGATATCTGCGCCGCGATGGAGACGGAAGTCTGTTCGGTTTATCTGGCTGACAACGACCGACGCTGCTATTACCTGATGGCGACTCGCGGGTTGAAAAAGCCCCGCGGGCGCATTGTTGCGCTCGCTTTTGATGAAGGCCTGGTCGGTCTGGTTGGCCGCCTGGCGGAACCCATTAACCTTGCCGACGCGCAAAAGCACCCCAGCTTTAAATATATTCCTGCGGTAAAAGAGGGCCGTTTTCGCGCCTTCCTTGGTGTACCGATCATCCAGCGGCGTCAGCTGCTGGGGGTACTGGTAGTACAGCAGCGCGAGCTGCGTCAGTTCGATGAAAGCGAAGAGTCTTTTCTTGTCACTCTGGCCACGCAAATCGCCGGCATTCTCTCTCAATCTCAGCTGACCGCGTTGTTCGGTCAATATCGTCAGACCCGCATCCGCGCGCTGCCCGCTTCATCGGGCGTCGCGATTGCCGAAGGCTGGATGGACGTCAGCCTGCCGTTGATGGAGCAGGTCTACGAAGCCTCGACGCTTGATACGGCTTCAGAGCGCGAACGGTTGACCGGCGCGCTGGAAGAGGCAGCCAACGAATTTCGTCGCTACAGCAAACGCTACTCTGCCGGGGCGCAAAAAGAGACCGCGGCAATCTTTGACCTCTATTCACACCTGCTTTCCGACGCGCGTCTACGCCGTGAACTGTTCGCCGAAGTCGATCAAGGCGCGGTGGCTGAGTGGGCGGTGAAGAAGATTATCGAGAAGTTTGCCGAACAGTTTGCCGCGCTCAGCGATGGGTATCTGAAAGAACGCGCGGGCGATCTGCGTACGCTAGGCCAGCGGCTGCTTTTTCACCTTGATGACAGCATTCAAGGTCCGAATACCTGGCCAGAGCGCATTGTGCTGGTGGCCGATGAGCTGTCAGCGGCGACTCTGGCGGAAGTCCCCCAGGAGCGTTTAGCGGGCGTGGTCGTTCGCGACGGCGCGGCGAACTCACACGCTGCGATTATGGTCCGTGCTCTGGGCATTCCGACGGTGATGGGGGCGGATATTCAGCCTTCGCTGCTGCACGGACATACCCTGATCGTCGACGGCTATCGCGGCGAGCTGCTGGTTGACCCGGAGCCGGTGCTGCTGCAAGAGTATCAGCGCCTGATCAGCGAAGAAAACGAACTCAGTCGCCTGGCTGAAGACGATCTCGAACGCGCATCCGAACTGAAAAGCGGTGAGCGGGTAAAAGTGATGCTCAACGCGGGCCTGAGCCCTGAGCACGAAGAAAAACTTGGCAATTTTGTCGACGGCATTGGTCTGTATCGCACCGAAATCCCCTTTATGCTGCAAAGTGGCTTCCCCTCTGAAGAGGAGCAGGTTGCGCAGTATCAAGGGATGTTGCAGATGTTCAACGAGAAATCGGTGACCCTGCGCACGCTTGATATCGGGGCGGATAAACAGCTGCCATATATGCCGATTAGCGAAGAAAATCCGTGCCTTGGCTGGCGTGGCATTCGGATCACGCTCGATCAGCCGGAGATCTTTCTGGTTCAGGTGCGCGCGATGCTGCGTGCCAACGCGGCGACCGGCAATCTCAGCATTTTGCTGCCGATGGTCACCAGCCTGGATGAAGTGGATGAGGCCCGCCGTCTTATCGATCGCGCCAGCCGTGAAGTGGAAGAGATGATCGGTTATGCCATTCCACGTCCGCGTCTTGGCGTGATGCTGGAAGTGCCCTCGATGGTCTTTATGCTGCCGCAACTGGCCAGCCGCGTCGATTTTATCTCCGTTGGCACTAATGACCTGACGCAGTATCTTCTCGCCGTGGATCGTAACAATACCCGAGTCGCCAGTATGTACGATAGCCTGCACCCGGCGGTACTGCGTGCGCTGGCGATGATTGCCCGTGATGCCGAGCGTTTTGGTATCGACCTGCGTCTTTGCGGAGAAATGGCGGGTGATCCGATGTGCGTGACGATCCTGATTGGTCTTGGCTATCGCCATCTGTCGATGAACGGTCGTTCGGTAGCGAGGGTGAAATACCTGTTGCGCCGCATTGATATCAACGAGGCTCAGGAGCTTTCTCACCGCAGTCTGGAAGCGCAAATGACTGCGGAAGTTCGCCACCAGGTTGCCGCCTTTATGGAGAGACGCGGTCTGGGCGGCCTGATTCGCGGTGGCCGCTGAACGGGCTACGGGTTTTGTAGCCCGGACAGGTGCGCAGCACCGCCTCCGGGAAATGCCTCGACGCTCATTCGCATTCGTATACATATCTTTTACATGTCCGGCGCGGATCGTCCTTAACGCTTATGCTATCATTCGCAGCCTTTGGAGCGCCCGTTTTTGGCGGGCGCGAACGATAACCGCTGTCCACTTTCGGCGGAATAACAAGTGTTTATGGTGACAGATGAATAGTGGCTACCTGCATTTTCCGGAGTTTGATCCGGTAATATTTTCCATTGGACCGCTCGCCCTCCACTGGTACGGCATGATGTACCTGGTTGGGTTTATTTTTGCGATGTGGTTGGCCACCCGTCGGGCCAATCGTCCGGGCAGCGGTTGGACGAAAAACGAAGTTGAAAACCTGCTGTATGCCGGGTTCCTCGGGGTCTTCCTCGGTGGTCGTATTGGCTATGTATTTTTCTATAACCTGCCGGTATTCCTCGACGATCCGCTCTATCTGTTCCGCGTCTGGGACGGCGGGATGTCCTTCCACGGCGGCCTCATCGGTGTGATTCTGGTGATGATCATCTTCGCCAAACGCACGAAGCGCACTTTCTTCCAGGTCTCTGATTTTATTGCGCCGCTGATTCCATTTGGCCTGGGTGCCGGGCGTCTGGGCAACTTTATCAACGGCGAACTGTGGGGACGCGTCGATCCGAGCTTCCACTATACGATGATTTTTCCCGGCTCCCGTGCAGAAGATCTGGCGCTGCTGCCGTCGCATCCTGAGTGGCAATCGCTGTTCGACACTTACGGCGCGCTGCCGCGTCACGCTTCGCAGCTCTATGAAATGGCGCTGGAAGGCGTGGTGTTGTTCCTGATCCTGAATCTGTTTATCCGCAAACCACGCCCAACCGGTTCGGTCTCTGGCCTGTTCCTGATTGGCTACGGCCTGTTCCGCATCATCGTGGAATTCTTCCGCCAGCCCGACGCGCAGTTCACTGGCGGCTGGGTACAGTACATCAGCATGGGGCAGATTCTTTCCATCCCGATGGTGCTTGCGGGTATCATAATGATGGTCTGGGCGTACCGTTGTCGTCCGCAGCAACAAAACTCTTGAGGAACCATGAAACAGTATCTTGATTTGATGCAGAAAGTGCTCGCTGAGGGCACGCAAAAAAATGACCGCACCGGAACTGGCACAGTCTCTATCTTCGGCCATCAGATGCGTTTTAACCTGCAGGAAGGATTCCCGTTGGTGACGACCAAGCGCTGTCATTTACGCTCCATCATCCATGAACTGCTGTGGTTCCTGCAAGGTGATACAAACGTTGCGTATTTGCGCGATAACAACGTCACCATCTGGGACGAGTGGGCGGATGAGAATGGCGATCTGGGACCGGTCTATGGCAAACAGTGGCGTTCATGGCCTGCGCCGGATGGCCGTCATATCGACCAGATCAGCACCGTGATGGAACAGCTGAAAAACGACCCGGATTCGCGCCGCATCATCGTCTCGGCATGGAACGTCGGCGAGCTGAACAAAATGGCGCTGGCACCGTGCCACGCGTTTTTCCAGTTCTATGTAGCGGATGGAAAGCTCTCTTGCCAGCTGTATCAGCGCTCTTGCGACGTGTTCCTCGGCCTGCCGTTCAATATCGCCAGCTACGCACTGCTGGTGCATATGGTCGCACAGCAATGCGACCTCGAAGTAGGTGATTTTGTCTGGACTGGCGGCGACACTCACCTGTACAGCAACCATATGGAGCAGACGCATCTGCAGCTGAGCCGCGAACCGCGCGCGCT
Organism: Klebsiella sp. RHBSTW-00484; assembly: GCF_013705725.1. Taxonomy (NCBI): domain Bacteria; kingdom Pseudomonadati; phylum Pseudomonadota; class Gammaproteobacteria; order Enterobacterales; family Enterobacteriaceae; genus Klebsiella; species Klebsiella sp. RHBSTW-00484. The sequence continues at coordinate 1,232,685 of NZ_CP055481.1, forward strand.
GCCGAAGCTGGTCATCAAACGCAAACCGGCGTCGATTTTTGACTACCGTTTTGAAGACTTCGAAATTGAAGGCTATGACCCGCATCCGGGGATCAAAGCGCCTGTGGCGATTTGATCTGGAAGTGACGACGAAAAACCGCTGATACTTGAAGTGAACCCCGAAAGTTGGATATCCAGCAAGTAGGGGTTTGTTGTTTATGGGACACAAAAACTATTCAGTCAGATTCAAGCAATCTGTTGCCCTTTATTTCCTCTCTGGAAAGGATTATACCGGAGGGATATCAAGGCTATTTGGCGCTAGCAACGGCACCGCTCCCCAAAGCTGACTACCCTTTTTTCTCTGCGTCAGGTGGCTGGAAAGACCACACCACGCTGTGAGAGGCCGATGAGGTGTACCATTCGTTAATGGTAGCGTTTGCCTCCTTGGTCTGTGCGGTCGCGGCAAATTTCTCTTTTGGCTGATGTGTTTTTTTCCGAATACGGATACGGGAAGGTGTCGTGGTATTGATTTGCGCGTTAAAGGTACGAATGTGTGAATCGAATAAAACAGACTCCAACTGATGCAGACGATCCAGACCGCGTAAAATACCAATAAGCGTACTGAGAGTAACGGACTCGCCTAATTCAACGCGTTTGATAGTTGCAGCGCCGACCTGTGCGCGCTCGGCCAGCTCAATCTGTGACAGCCCAAGCTGTATACGCGTTTCTTTAATTCTGCGGCACAATTCAGAAATAATTTCACTGTCGGGCATCGTACTGAAACGCATTTCAATTCCTCTACTACGTAATAAATCCTGACAGATTATTTAGCATATTAAATTATAAATAAAGCAGATAATTTATCTTTTGCGATAGTCACAACATTGTTTTTTTTGTAGCGCCTTTAAATAGTTGGATGTTGTTATATTCTTCAGTTATTTAAGGTACTTCTGCGGTGACGGTTACTGTCCATTGCCTTCGTGGCGATGTTGATGCTGTTTACCGGGCTGGCAGAGGCTCAAATTCGGATATTTCCTCAGAAACCTGGCACGATAACGGTTCATTGGGACGCCGTTATGGTATCGCCCGGTGTGGAAACCTGCCACGGTTGCTCAGTCTGGCAGCCATCAGCCATCTGAAATATTTAAATCAGCGAGAATATTTTTGATTTTTTTATTAATTGTATGACAAATATGATTTGTTATCTCTGAAATTAAAATATATAAATATATGGGTAATTGAAGTGGGTGCTGAAATAATAACGTATTAAAAATGATACTTTAAAAAATATTAAATCTTTGGTGCTATTTTTGATGCGTTAAAAGTCCTCTCTATAAATCAGGTTATGTGATCGCGGTTAGTGAATCAGCTTAGTTGTATTTAATAAAATAGCCAAATAAACACAGCACATTTATTACCTAAATCAGAGTCAAATAAATCTGACACTACTCTATATTACTGAGGCAATACTATGGAAACCGTTCAAAATACCCTCGTTGCTCGCGAGAGCAGCGGCTGGAGAAAAAGTGATACCGTCTGGATGCTGGGTCTGTACGGTACTGCGATTGGCGCAGGGGTACTTTTCCTGCCGATTAACGCCGGGGTTGGGGGCTTAGTTCCGTTGATCATCATGGCAATTATCGCATTCCCTATGACGTTTTTTGCCCACCGTGGTTTAACCCGTTTTGTTCTCTCGGGCAAAAATCCGGGTGAAGATATTACCGAAGTGGTTGAAGAGCATTTCGGCACTGGTGCGGGTAAGCTTATTACGCTGCTCTACTTCTTCGCTATTTATCCGATTCTGCTGGTCTATAGCGTCGCAATTACCAACACGGTTGATAGCTTTATTACTCACCAGCTTGGCCTGGCGTCTCCGCCGCGCGCTATTTTGTCGCTGATTTTGATTATCGGCATGATGGGCATTGTCCGCTTTGGCGAAAAAATGATTGTTAAGGCCATGAGTGTGCTGGTATTTCCGTTCGTGTTTGCGCTGATGCTACTGGCGCTGTATTTGATCCCGCAATGGAATGGTGCGGTACTGGATACCCTGTCGCTGAGCAGCGCTTCGGTTACGGGTAATGGCCTGTGGATGACCCTGTGGCTGGCGATTCCGGTAATGGTTTTCTCCTTTAATCATTCGCCGATCATCTCCTCTTTTGCGGTGGCAAAACGTGAAGAATACGGTCAGGACGCTGAGCGTAAGTGTTCCCGTATCCTGGGCTTTGCCCACATCATGATGGTGCTGACCGTGATGTTCTTCGTGTTCAGCTGCGTGCTGAGCCTCTCTCCGGAAAACCTGGCGGAAGCGAAAGCACAGAACATCTCCATCCTCTCTTACCTGGCAAACCACTTTAACGCGCCGGTTATCGCCTGGATGGCCCCGATAATTGCGATGATTGCTATCACCAAATCCTTCCTCGGCCACTACCTCGGTGCGCGTGAAGGTTTCAACGGTATGGTGATTAAGTCCCTGCGCGGTAAAGGGAAATCAATAGAAATCAACAAACTGAACAAGATCACTGCGTTGTTCATGTTGGTGACCACCTGGATTGTAGCGACACTGAACCCGAGTATCCTGGGCATGATTGAAACGCTGGGCGGCCCGGTTATCGCGATGATTCTGTTCCTGATGCCGATGTATGCCATCAATAAAGTGCCGGCCATGCGCAAATACAGTGGTCACATCAGCAACGTTTTTGTGGTTGTGATGGGGTTGATTGCCATCTCCGCCATCTTCTTCTCTCTGTTCAGCTAAGTTTTCAGCGCCGCCTGTCGCAGGCGGCACATCCGTTTTGCTTTGTAACCGCATGGGTGCCACATGATTAGCGTTTTCGATATTTTCAAAATCAGCATTGGGCCGTCCAGCTCACATACTGTTGGGCCGATGAAAGCAGGAAAACATTTTGTTGATACCCTGCAGGAAAAAGGCCTGCTGCATAAAGTGACTCGTCTGGTGGTGGATGTGTATGGCTCCCTGTCATTAACGGGTAAAGGCCACCATACCGATATTGCAATTATTCTTGGGCTGTCCGGGTATTTACCGGATACCGTTGATATCGACGCCATTCCCGGCATTATTTGCGATGTAAACACCATGCATCGTCTGTTTATTGAAGAAGGCCAGCGAGAAATTCAGTTCCCGGTGGCAGAATGCATGCGTTTTCACAATGAGTTTCTGCCGCTACATGAAAATGGCATGAGTATTACCGCGTTTTGCGACGGTAAAATCGTCCATTTTCAGACTTACTATTCCATTGGTGGCGGTTTTATCGTCACGGAGGAAAACTTTGGCAAGAATCAGGACGCGGAGGTCGATATTCCATTCCCGTTCTATTCTGCCCGCAACCTGTTGGCACACTGCCAGGACAACTGCCTGTCAATTTCTGCGGTGATGATGAAAAACGAGATCGCCCGCCACGGCAGGGAGAGCGTTGAGCAAAATATGGCGAAAATCTGGGAGACCATGAGAAACGCTATTAACCGGGGTATGAACACGGAAGGCATTTTGCCTGGACCACTAAAAGTGCCACGTCGTGCTTCTGCGCTGCACCGCGTGCTGGCACCGCAGAGCCAGTCGATTACACCACTGAGTGCGATGGATTGGGTCAATATGTTCGCGATGGCGGTAGGGGAAGAGAACGCTGCGGGCGGGCGAGTCGTTACCGCACCGACCAACGGTGCCTGCGGAATTATCCCGGCGGTACTGGCCTATTACGATCGCTTTATCAAGGCGGTGACGCCGGAAATCTATATGCGCTACTATCTGACCGCGGGTGCGATTGGCATTCTGTACAAGATGAATGCGTCTATTTCCGGGGCAGAGGTTGGTTGCCAGGGGGAAGTGGGGGTGGCCTGCTCGATGGCGTCTGCCGGACTGGCAGAGCTGCTGGGCGGCAGTCCGGATAAGGTATGCATTGCCGCGGAAATCGGCATGGAACATAACCTTGGTCTGACCTGCGATCCGGTGGCCGGACAGGTTCAGGTACCGTGCATTGAGCGTAACGCGATTGCGGCAGTGAAGGCCATTAACTCGGCCAGCATGGCGATGTATCGTACCAGCGATCCAAAAGTCTCACTGGATAAAGTCATCGAAACGATGTTTGAGACAGGCAAAGATATGAATGCCAAATATCGTGAAACAGCACGAGGCGGTCTGGCGATTAAAGTCGCGGTGTGCGAATCCTGAGACCTGGAAAATCGCCTGCAGAATGGAGTTCACTTCATCCTGCAGGTGGTTTTTTATGCGCCAACCCAGCTGAACGACGGCTATAAACCGTGATCAGAACCCGCTTTTTGCGAGCCGGTTTCCCGCACCTTTGCAACCCATTGCAACGCTTTAAATACTCTCCGACGCGCGACGCAAACCCTCACTTTGCCGTTCGTATCAGTCATCAATGATACGCATACTCGGCCCATGAACAGAGAACATGGCTATACCCTGATTGAAACTCTGATAACGATGATGCTGGTTGTCATTCTTAGCGCCAGTGGGCTATACGGATGGCAGAGCTGGCGACAGCAGCAGCGCCTGTGGCAAACCGCTTGCCAGGTCCGGGACTATCTTGTGCTGTTGCGCGACGACGCCAACTGGCACAACCGCGACCGGATATTAGACGTCGGGCAAAGCGCGGAGGGTTGGTGCCTGAGTGCCACCGGTGCGGCGGCCAACTGTAGCGTAAAGAACGCTTTCACGTTGCAACCGCTGTGGCCGGACGTTTCGCTTAGCGCGATCACACCAGGTCTTGGGTTTTACGGCCTGCGCAATACCGCCTGGGCCGGGCATATCAGGCTGCAAAGCGCAGCGGGCGGCTGGAATATTATTGTTTCCAACTGGGGGAGAATCCGCCTGTGTCGCGGCGAGGAGACGACATCATGTCAGTAATTCATCGTGGCTTTTCTCTACCCGAAACGCTGATAGCGATGGCGATTAGCTCCGTTTTACTACTCGGAAGCGCCCGCTTTTTGCCCTCTTTGCAACGAGTGGTTCTGAACCAGACCCAGCAGCAGTCTCTGGAAAATGAACTCTGGCAGCGTCTCTATACCGTGGCGAAGCATCTGCAACGCGCCGGTTATTGCCATGGACGCTGTAGCGGGGAAGCGCTGCACATTACAGGCAGCGGTGATTGTGTGCTCCTGCGCTGGGATGGCAACAGCGACGGGGTCTGGAATGCTTCTCCGTCGTCGGAATCTGATACAACAGGCTTTCGGCTACGCGACGGCGCGCTGGAAACCTTACGCGGGGCGAGTGACTGTAGCGGCAAGGGCTGGGAGAGAATGACCAACCCGGCGGCGATTAAAGTCACCACGTTTCAGATTACCCGGCAGGGCAGGACGGATTATCCCCCTGAGCTATCGATAACGCTGGCGGCGCAATCCGTTGCTGACTCGCGAATTCACGCGCAGGCGGAATACAGCGTAACGGGATATAACCTGTGAATCGCCAGCGCGGTCTCTCTTCGCTGCTGATGGTGCTCCTGCTGTTAGCGCTCGGTAGCCTGCTGCTTCAGGGGTTAAACCAGCAGCAGCGTTCTTTGTTGGCACAAACGGCCAGCGAAACGCAGGCGCTTCGCGATACTGCTGGTGCGCATTCCGCACTACAGTGGGGAAAGGGGCTCTCCTGGCCGTTGCAGGATGCAGTGAACTGCCAGCAGAATGGCGAATTTGGTTGGCGCGCTTGCCTGCGCATTTTCAGCGACGCATCGGTATTGCTGATAGGCGGCAGCGGCACCATGCTGTTGTGGCAATCCGGTATTGTTGAACAAAACCGCCTGCGTTTTTCTCCCCACGGATGGAGCGATTTTTGCCCATTGAAGGAGGCCAACTTATGCCAGATGCCCTAAGGCGACAAAAGGGATTTAGCCTGCCGGAAACCCTACTGGCTTTAGTGCTCCTGATCATGACCGTTACCGCGCTGGCGGGATATCAACGTGGGCTGGCTAATGGTTTTATGCAGCTCAATCAGTATCGTCAGCTGTGGCGTGACGCATGGCGATTCGGGCAGCTTAGCCCTGCCGAGATTCCGGCAAACCGACAGGTATCCCGTGTGCAGACATCGGTGCAAAGATGTGTCAGCATCACGGTAACGATCACGATGCCCACCGCAAGGCGGGCGCAGATGACCCGGCTGCATTGCCCGGTCAGTCAGTAGCCAGGAGCGAATATGTTAAGGGTGTACCACTCAAACCGTCTGGATGTGCTTGAAGCGTTGATGGAATTTATCGTCGAGCGCCAGCGGCTGGATGACCCTTTCATTCCTGAAATGGTGCTGGTGCAGAGTACCGGGATGGCGCAATGGCTACAGATGACGCTGGCGAAGCGATTCGGGATCGCGGCCAATATTGAATTCCCTCTGCCAGCCAGTTTTATCTGGGATATGTTCGTACGGGTGCTGAAAGATACCCCCGGGGAAAGCGCGTTCAGCAAACAGAGCATGAGCTGGAAGCTGATGACCCTGCTGCCTCAGCGTCTTGACGATGAAGCCTTCACGCTGCTGCGCCACTATCTGAGCGACGACAGTGACAAGCGCAAACTGTTCCAACTGGCGACAAGGGTGGCAGATCTCTATGACCAGTATTTGGTTTATCGCCCTGAATGGCTAATGCGCTGGGAGGCTGACGGGCGCGTGGACGGCCTTGGCGAGGCACAGGATTGGCAAGCGCCGTTGTGGAAAGCGCTGGTGGAGTACACTGCGGAACTGGGTCAGCCGCTGTGGCATCGCGCCAACTTGTATCAACGTTTTATCAGCGCGCTTGAATCCGCTGAAGAGCCTCCAGCCGGGCTGCCGTCGCGGGTATTTATTTGTGGGATTTCGGCGCTGCCGCCGGTGTACCTGCAGGCGCTACAGGCGCTGGGTAAGCATGTTGATGTTTACGTCCTCTTCACTAACCCTTGCCGCTACTACTGGGGTGACATCAAAGATCCAGCATTTTTGGCCAGACTGATGTCCCGTCAGCGTCGCCATCATCGTGAAACGACCCGAGAGCTGCCGCTGTTCCGTGATACTGAACAGGCACCCGGATTATTTAATGATTCCGGGGAGCAGGATGTCGGCAACCCAATGCTGGCCTCGTGGGGCAAGCTGGGGCGTGACTATATTTACTTACTGGCGGGTCTGGAACGCTATGAAGAGCTGGATGCTTTTGTTGATATCGTTCCTGACAACCTGCTGCATAATCTTCAGGCTGACATCCTCGATCTGCGCAATGCCGCGGTGGCCGGGCGTAGCGCCAAGGAGTTCGCCAACAGCCGCAGCAAGCGCCCTTTAGCGCTGGACGATCGCAGCCTGATGATTCATGTCTGCCACAGCCCGCAGCGCGAGGTCGAGGTGCTGCACGACAGGCTGCTGGCGATGCTCGAAGAGAATCCTGAACTGACGCCGCGCGATATTATCGTTATGGTCGCGGATATCGATAGCTACAGTCCCTATATCCAGGCCGTCTTCGGCAGCGCCAGCGGCGAACGCTGGCTACCATGGGCGATTTCTGACCGTCGCGCCCGTGAATCGCATCCTGCGCTACAGGCATTTATTACCCTCCTTTCACTGCCCGATAGCCGCTTTGCCAGCGAAGACGTGCTGGCGCTGCTGGACGTTCCGGTGCTGGCGGCGCGGTTTAATATTGACGAAGAGGGGCTACGCTACCTACGCCAGTGGGTTAACGAATCCGGTGTGCGCTGGGGGATGGATGACGACAACGTTCGTGAGCTGGATCTCCCGGCAACTGGTCAGCACACCTGGCGCTTTGGCCTGACGCGGATGCTGTTGGGCTATGCGATGGACAGCAGCGAAGGGGAGTGGCGCTCGGTTCTGCCATACGATGAGTCGAGCGGGCTTATCGCCGAACTGGTGGGTAACCTGGCATCCTTGCTAATGCAGCTTAATCTCTGGCGTCGCGGGCTGGCTCAGGAGCGCCCTCTGGCGGAGTGGCTGCCGGTATGCCGCGACCTGCTGAACGACTTTTTCCTGCCTGATAGCGAAACGGAAGCGGCTCTGGCGCTCATTGAACAACAATGGCAGGCGGTGATTGATGGCGGCGTTGAGGCCCAGTACGGCGAAGCGGTGCCGCTGTCGCTGCTTCGCGATGAACTCTCCCAGCGCCTCGATCAGCAGCGCATCAGCCAGCGCTTCCTTGCCGGCCCGGTGAACATCTGTACCCTGATGCCCATGCGCTCGATTCCTTTTAAAGTGGTCTGCCTGCTGGGAATGAACGACGGCGTTTATCCGCGTACTCTGGCACCGCTGGGCTTTGACCTGATGAGCCAGAAACCGCAGCGTGGCGACCGAAGCCGTCGTGATGATGACCGTTATCTGTTCCTCGAAGCGCTGATGTCGGCCGAGCAGAAGCTGTATATCAGCTATATTGGTCGCTCTATTCAGGATAATAGCGAGCGCTATCCTTCCGTTCTGGTCCAGGAGCTGGCGGACTATATCGGTCAAAGCCACTGTCTGGTGGGCGATGAGTCGTTGGATTGCGATGCCAGCGAGCGTCGTGTCAAAGAGCACATCACTCATTTGCATACGCGCATGCCTTTTGATGCCGCCAACTTTCAAGACAACGAAGATCAAAGCTATGCCCGGGAATGGCTGGCAGCCGCCAGCCAGCAGGGGGAGGCGCACGGTGATTTTATCCAGCCGCTACCCGCCCCGGAAATTGACCACCTCCCTTTCGAACAGTTGCTGCGTTTCTGGCAGCATCCGGTTCGCGCCTTCTTCCAGCAGCGGCTGCGGGTTAATTTCCGCTCGGAAGAGAGCGAAATCCCCGACGATGAACCTTTCACCCTTGAAGGGCTCAGCCGCTATCAGCTGAACCAACAGCTGCTGAATACGCTGATTGAGCAGCAGGATGCCTCGGTGATGTATCGCCGTTTCCGTGCCGCCGGAGAGTTACCCTATGGCGCTTTCGGCGAGCTGGCCTGGGAGACCCAGCGGCAAGAGATGCAAAACCTGGCGGAGCGGGTTATTGCCAGCCGCAAACCGGGGCAGAGTCTGGAAATCGATCTGCAATGTAACGGAGTCAACATTACTGGGTGGTTGCAGCAGGTACAATCCGATGGTTTGCTGCGCTGGCGGCCATCGCTGCTGAGCGTGGCGCAGGGAATGCAACTTTGGCTGGAGCATCTTGTCTATTGTGCAAGTGGCGGTATCGGCGAAAGTCGACTGTTTGTGCGCAAAGACGGGAAGTGGCATTTCCCTCCACTGGCGCAAGAGCAGGCTCAAGGATACCTGAATGAACTGGTCGACGGTTATCTGCAAGGGATGTCTAAACCGCTACTGCTGCTGCCAGAAAGCGGAGGTGCATGGCTAAAAGTCTGTTACGACGCCGAAAAGGATGTCATGTTAATGGATGAAGAGACGCAGCAGAAAGCGCGCAGTAAATTTCTTCAGGCCTATGAAGGGAACATGGTGGTCAGTGGTGAGGGTACCGACGTTTGGTATCAGCGCCTGTGGCGCACTCTGGAGCCGGAATACTATGAAGAGATTATCGCGCAAACGCAGCGCTATTTGCTGCCGGTATTTCGTTTCCATCAGTCCGAATAAAATTTTAATAGTATAAAAATTGCGCAATATATAGCTGTTCATTTATGATGCGCAACGAATCACGGACTGATGTTTTATTAAGGCTGCATACCGTGCAGCGCCAGGTTTGTTAATGATGAGGTCCGTGAATGCCCCGCAGTTTATGGTTCAAGGTTATTGTAGTTCTGGCCGCCCTTTGGGCACCGTTAAGTCAGGCAGACACCGGATGGCAACCGATTCAGGAAACCATTCGTAAAAGCGAAAAAGATACCCGTCAATATCAGGCGATTCGCCTGGATAATGGCATGGTGGTTCTGCTGGTTTCCGATCCGCAAGCGGTGAAATCGCTGTCGGCGCTGGTCGTCCCTGTGGGTTCGCTACAGGATCCCGTGGAGCATCAGGGACTGGCTCACTTCCTGGAACATATGACGCTGATGGGCTCGCAGAAATATCCGCAGCCTGACAGCCTCGCCGAGTTCCTCAAAATGCACGGCGGCAGCCACAACGCCAGTACTGCGCCGTATCGCACCGCGTTCTATCTTGAAGTGGAAAACGATGCGCTGGACGGCGCTGTTGACCGTCTGGCTGACGCCATTGCTGCACCGCTGCTGGATAAAAAATATGCCGACCGCGAGCGTAATGCAGTTAATGCCGAGCTAACGATGGCGCGAACCCGAGATGGGATGCGGATGGCGCAGGTTAGCGCTGAAACCATCAACCCGGCGCACCCGGGCTCGCATTTTTCCGGCGGTAACCTCGAAACGCTGAGCGACAAGCCCGGCAAGCCGGTGCTCGATGCGCTGCATACCTTCCGCGATAGCTGGTATTCCGCCAACCTGATGAAAGCGGTGATCTACAGCAACAAACCTCTGCCGGAGCTGGCGAGCATCGCCGCAGCTACCTATGGTCGCGTGCCGAACCATAATATTAGCAAGCCGGAAATTACCGTGCCGGTGGTGACCGATGCGCAAAAGGGCATCATCATTCACTATGTCCCGGCGATGCCGCGTAAAGTGCTGCGCGTTGAGTTCCGCATCGATAACAATAGCGACCAGTTCCGCAGTAAAACCGACGAACTGGTGACCTATATGATCGGCAACCGTAGCCCGGGCACGCTTTCTGACTGGCTGCAAAAGCAAGGACTGGTTGAAGGTATCCGTGCCGATTCCGACCCGGTGGTTAACGGCAACAGCGGGGTGCTGGCTATTTCCGCAACCCTGACGGATAAAGGCCTGGCGCATCGTGATGAAGTCACCGCGGCCATTTTCAGCTACCTCAATCTGCTGCGTAGTCAAGGAATTGATAAGCGCTATTTCGATGAACTCGCCCATGTGCTGGCGCTCGATTTCCGCTACCCGTCAATTAACCGCGATATGGATTACGTCGAATGGCTGGCTGATACCATGATCCGCGTGCCGGTTGAGCATACTCTGGATGTCGTCAACATTGCCGACCGTTACGACCCGCAGGCGATTAAAGACCGTCTGGCGATGATGACGCCGCAAAACGCCCGCATCTGGTATATCAGTCCGAAGGAACCGCATAACAAGACGGCCTACTTCGTTAACGCGCCTTATCAGGTGGATAAAATCAGCGCGCAGACCTTTGCCGACTGGCAGAAGAAATCCAGCGCCATCGACCTCAAGCTACCGGTGCTGAACCCCTATATTCCTGATGATTTCACCTTAATCAAAAGCGACAAGGCTTATCCGCATCCACAGCTGATCGTTGATGAGCCGACGCTACGTGTGATTTACGCGCCGAGCCAGTACTTCGCCAGTGAACCGAAGGCGGATATTTCGCTGGTCCTGCGTAACCCGCAGGGCATGGACAGCGCCCGTCGTCAGGTGATGTTTGCCCTTAATGATTATCTGGCGGGTATCGCGCTTGACCAGCTTAGCAACCAGGCGGCGGTCGGCGGCATCAGCTTCTCCACCGGTGCTAATAATGGGCTGATGGTTAACGCCAACGGCTACACGCAGCATCTTCCGGAACTCTTTAACGCGCTGCTGGATGGTTACTTCAGCTATACGCCGACCGAAGAACAACTGGAGCAGGCTAAATCCTGGTACGCCCAGATGATGGACTCGGCGGATAAAGGTAAAGCCTACGATCAGGCGATCATGCCAGTTCAGATGATTTCACAGGTGCCGTATTTCCAGCGCGAAGAGCGCCGGGCGCTGCTGCCCTCGATTACGCTTAAAGAGGTGCTGGAGTACCGTGATAATCTCAAAGCCAAAGGGCGTCCGGAGCTGTTGGTGATTGGTAATCTCACCGCCGATCAGTCAACTGCCATGGCGCGGCAGATTCAAAAACAGCTGGGGGCAGACGGCAACGAATGGTGCCGTAATAAAGACGTGCTGGTAAACAGCAAACAGCTGGCTATTTTTGAAAAAGCGGGCAACAGCACGGACTCCGCGCTGGCTGCCGTCTTCGCGCCGCCGAACGTGGATGAATACACCAGTTCTGCGGCGAGTTCTCTTCTCGGGCAAATCGTGCAGCCGTGGTTTTACAACCAACTGCGCACGGAAGAACAATTGGGCTATGCGGTTTTTGCCTTCTCAATGAACGTTGGCCGCCAGTGGGGAATGGGCTTCCTGCTGCAAAGTAACGACAAGCAGCCTGAATTCCTGTGGCAGCGTTTCCAGGCCTTCTTCCCGACGGCGGAAGCCAAATTGCGGGCGATGAAGCCGGAAGAGTTTGCGCAGATTCAGCAGGCGGTTATCAGCCAGATGCAGCAGGCACCGCAGACCCTGGGCGATGAGGCATCAAAGCTGAGCAAAGATTTCGATCGCGGTAATATGCGTTTTGATTCACGTGATAAAGTAGTGGCTCAGATTAAACTGCTGACGCCGCAAAAACTTGCTGACTTCTTCCATCAGACGGTAGTGGATCCGCAAGGCATGGCGATACTTTCCCAGGTTTCCGGGAGCCAGAACGGCAAGACGGAATACGCACATCCGCAGGATGGCAAAGTCTGGGAAAACGTCAGCGCATTGCAGAAATCCTTACCCCTGATGCGAGAGAATGAATGACCGAAACCGCCGAGTCTCTTGACCCCCTGCGTTTGCCCCTGACGGGCGAGCGCCTGATAGAAGCCTCTGCGGGCACCGGAAAAACCTTTACCATTGCCGCGCTCTATTTGCGGCTGCTGCTGGGGCTGGGCGGTGAATCCGCCTTTCCCCGGCAGGTCAGCGTTGAAGAACTGCTGGTGGTGACCTTTACCGAAGCGGCGACCGAAGAGCTGCGCGGGCGTATTCGTAGCAACATCCACGAGTTGCGCATCGCCTGCCTGCGTGACAGTACCGATAACCCTCTCTACGCCGGACTGCTGGCGGAAATACCTGACAAAAACCTCGCCGCGCAAACGCTGCTGCTGGCGGAACGCCAAATGGACGAAGCGGCGGTGTTTACCATTCACGGATTCTGCCAGCGGATGCTGAGCCTCAATGCTTTTGAATCCGGCATGCTGTTTGAACAGCAGCTTATTGAAGATGAATCCCGCCTGCGCTATCAGGCCTGCGCCGACTTCTGGCGTCGCCACTGCTATCCGCTGCCGCGGGATATCGCCGCGGTTATTCACGAAGCGTGGAAAGGCCCCCGTGACCTGCTGAAATCAATCGACCGCTGGCTGCAGGGCGAAGCGCCGCAGCTAAAGTCTCCGCCGCCCGCTGAAGAAACGCTGTCTGAACGCCATCAGCAAATTATTGGGCGTATCAACGCGCTCAAGCAGCAGTGGCAGGAACAGGCGGGTGAGATTGAGGCTGTGCTGGAAAATTCAGGCCTCGACCGGCGCAAATTCAATCGCGGAAATCAGGGAAAGTGGCTGGAGAAAGTGCATGCCTGGGCGCAGGAAGAGACCCTGAGCTACCAGCTTCCGGATGCGCTGGAAAAGTTCTCTCAGGCCTTTTTGCTTGAACGTACCAAAGCGGGCGGCGAATCGCCAGTACATCCGCTGTTTAGCGCGGTAGAGAACCTGTTGGCTTCACCGTTAACGTTGACCGATCTGGTTATCGCCCGGGCAATGGTCGAAATCCGTGAAGCAGTGGCCCGGGAGAAACGTCGCCGCGGCGAGCTGGGCTTTGACGATATGCTCAGTCGCCTTGATGATGCTCTGCGCGGGGATAGTGGAGAAGCGCTGGCCAGCGCGATTCGTCAGCGTTTTCCGGTAGCGATGATCGATGAATTTCAGGATACCGACCCGCAGCAGTATCGTATTTTTCGCCGTATCTGGCGACAGCAGGCAGACACCGCGCTGCTGCTGATTGGCGACCCGAAGCAGGCGATTTACGCCTTCCGCGGCGCGGACATTTTTACCTACATGAGAGCGCGTGGCGATGTGAGCGCCCACTATACGCTGGATACTAACTGGCGCTCCGCGCCGGGAATGGTTGAAAGCGTCAATCGCCTGTTTAGCCTCAGCGATAATCCCTTTATGTTTCGCGAAATCCCGTTCCTGCCGGTCAAATCGGCGGATAAAAACCAGGGGCTGCGATTTACTGTTGATGATGCCGTGATCCCCGCAATGAACGTCTGGCTGATGCCGGGCGAGGCCGTTGGCTCGGGGGATTATCAAACATTTATGGCGCAGATTTGCGCCGGGCAAATTCGCGACTGGCTCAGCGCGGGTCAGCAGGGTAAAGCGCTGCTGTGGCGTGGCGAAAAATCCACTCCGGTTCAGGCCTCGGATATCACGGTGTTGGTGCGTAACCGCCAGGAGGCCTCGCTGATCCGCGACGCCCTCCAGCTGTTGTCGATACCTTCCGTCTACCTTTCCAATCGCGATAGCGTATTTGAAACGCCGGAAGCGCAGGAGCTGCTATGGTTGCTGCAGGCGGTGCTGGCGCCCGAACGCGAAAATACCCTGCGCAGCGCTCTGGCGACCTCAATGTTCGGCCTGAACGCGCGGGATATCGAAAATCTCAATCAGGATGAACGGGCGTGGGATGAACTGGTTGAGGAGTTTAGCGGCTACCGGCAAATCTGGCGTCAGCGTGGGGTCATGCCGATGCTGCGCGCGCTGATGACCGCGCGACGTATCGCCGAAAATCTGCTCGCTACAAACGGTGGCGAACGACGCCTGACCGATATTCTGCATATCAGCGAGCTACTTCAGGAAGCTGCCAACCAGCTTGAAAGTGAACATGCGCTGGTACGCTGGCTGGCGCAGCATATCGCCGAGCCGGATAGCAATGCCTCCAGCCAGCAGATGCGCCTGGAAAGCGACAAGCACCTGGTGCAGATTGTCACCATTCACAAATCAAAAGGTCTGGAATATCCACTGGTCTGGTTGCCGTTTATCGCGCGTTTTCGTAAACAAGATCAAGCGTTTTATCACGACAGAAGTTCCTTTGCGGCGGTCCTCGACCTCGGGCAGGATGACGGCAGCATGGAGCTGGCGGAGGCCGAGCGTCTGGCTGAAGATTTGCGCCTGCTGTACGTGGCGCTGACCCGTGCGGTCTGGCACTGTAGCCTTGGCGTTGCGCCGCTCAGTACTCGCCGTAGTGATAAACCCGGTGCCAGCGATTTTCACCACAGCGCACTGGGCCGCCTGATCCAGGGCGGGGAGGCGATGGAAGCCGCAGGGCTAACGGCTCGTTTACAGACTTTCTGCTGCGATGATATTGCTCTGCAACGTCCTGCGCTTACGGATCCGATGCCCTGGCAAGCTCCGCAGACGGAACTGCCGCCGCTTTGCGCGCGTATGCTTGAGCGCACGGTGGTTGACGACTGGCGAGTCACCAGCTACTCCGGTTTACAGCAGCACGGCCACAGCGCGGCGCAGGATCTTCTGCCGCGCCTGGATGTTGATGCCGCAGGCGTTGGCGAAGTAACGGAAGAGCCGCAGCTCACGCCGCACCAGTTCCCGCGCGGCGCATCTCCGGGGACGTTTCTGCATAGCCTGTTTGAAGATATTGATTTCACCCAGCCGGTGCCCGCCGACTGGATGGCGGAGAAACTACAGCTGAGCGGGTTCGAGGAGAAATGGACGCCAGTACTGACCGAATGGCTCGACGGCGTGCTGCGCACCCGCCTGCCGGGGGCGGAGATCGCCCTGAATCAGCTTAGCGAAAGTGATAAGCAGGTGGAGATGGCCTTTTATCTGCCCATCGAACAGCCGCTGAACCCGTTGCTTCTGGATGCGCTCATCCGTCAGTACGATCCGCTCTCCGTTGATACCCCAACCCTCGATTTCCGTCAGGTACGCGGCATGTTGAAAGGCTTTATCGACCTGGTTTTTCGCCATAATGGTCGCTATTACCTGCTGGATTACAAATCAAACTGGCTGGGGCAAGATCGCGAGGCCTATACCCAGGACGCCATGATGCAGGCAATGCGCACGCATCGTTATGATTTGCAATATCAGCTCTACAGCCTGGCGCTGCACCGTTATTTACGCCATCGTATTGCGGACTACGACTATGAACACCATTTTGGCGGCGTGATTTATCTCTTTTTACGCGGCATGGACGGGCAGGACGGCGGGCAGGGGATCTTTACCACCCGTCCGGTGCTGCCGTTGATTGACGGCCTTGATGCGCTGTTTGCCGGGGAAACGCAGGAGGTGGCGCTATGACTATGGACGAACTGTTGCTGGAGGCCGCTGAGCAGCGCCTGCTGCGCCCGCTGGATGTCCAGTTTGCGCTGATGGTAGCGCAAGAAGCGCATCCGGCAGTGAAACTGGCCGCCGCGATCCTGAGCCGCGATGCGGGTGAAGGGCACGTCTGCTTGCCGATCTCTCGTCTCGAAGATGATGAGCTGCTGAGCGGAAAAGCGGCGGGCCTGCGCGAGCAAATCCTTGAGCTGACAGGTACCCCGGACGACTGGTCAACGCTGCTCCTTAGCTCTGAGGCGGTCAGCCGCGGCGAGCGGCCGACGCCCATCATTCTCTGCGGCGAACGGCTTTACCTCAACCGTATGTGGCGCAATGAACTGACCGTCGCGCGCTTTTTCAACGAAGCCAATCAGGTACTGGATGTTGATGAAGCCCGGTTGGCTTCAACGCTGGATGCGTTGTTTCCGCCAGGGGATGATATTGACTGGCAAAAAGTGGCCGCAGCGGTTGCTCTGACCCGACGGATTTCGGTGATCTCCGGCGGCCCCGGTACCGGAAAAACCACCACCGTCGCCAAACTGTTGGCGGCGCTGATTCAGACGCACGCCAGCCCGCGCTGTCGCATCCGCCTGGCGGCGCCAACCGGCAAAGCCGCGGCTCGCCTGACCGAATCCCTTGGCGCTGCGCTGCGCCGTCTGCCGTTAACGGACGAGCAAAAGGCGCTGGTGCCGACCGAAGCCAGCACCCTCCATCGCCTGCTCGGCGCTCAGCCGGGGAGCCAGCGGCTGCGCTATCACGCCGGAAACCCGCTGCATCTTGACGTGCTGGTGGTCGATGAAGCCTCAATGATCGACCTGCCGATGATGTCGCGTCTGATTGACGCTCTACCTGAACATGGGCGGGTCATTTTCCTTGGCGACCGCGATCAGCTGGCCTCGGTAGAAGCCGGGGCGGTGCTCGGTGATATTTGTGCCTGGGTAAATGCGGGATATACCCCCGAACGCGCGGCCCAGTTGGGGCGATTAACGGGTCAGCCGGTGCCTGCGGGCGAGAGCGAAGCGGCGGGGGCGCTGCGCGACAGCCTGTGCCTGCTGCAAAAAAGCTACCGTTTTGGCCGTCATTCCGGCATCGGTAATTTGGCTTATGCGGTGAACAGCGGCGAACGTAGCGCGGTACGATCGACACTGCGCCAACCGTTCGATGACATCACCCTGCATCCGCTAAGTACCACCGAAGAGTACGAGGCGATGCTTATCCAGGCGCAGGCAGGCTACGGCCGTTTCCTGCAACTGCTGCGCGAACGAGCCGAACCCGAAGAGATGATTGCCGCATTCGGTGAGTTCCAGTTGCTGTGTGCGCTGCGTGATGGTCCCTACGGCGTTAGCGGCGTGAATGAACAGCTGGAGCAGATGCTAAATCGCAAGCGGGCGATTACCCTGCCGCGCCATTCACGCTGGTATGAAGGGCGTCCGGTGATGATCTCCCGCAATGATAGCGCGCTGGGGCTGTTTAATGGCGATATCGGCATTGCGCTGGAAAGAGATGACGGCCTGCGCGTCTGGTTCCCGATGCCCGATGGCAGCATCAAGTCGGTACAACCGAGCCGCTTGCCGGAGCACGATACCGCCTGGGCGATGACAGTGCACAAATCGCAGGGCTCGGAGTTCGATCACGCGGCGCTGATCCTGCCTTCCCGCAGCGTGCCGCTGTTGACGCGTGAACTGGTTTACACCGCCATTACTCGCGCCAAACAGCAGCTGTCGATTTATGCCGATGAGCAAGTGCTGACTCAGGCGGTTGTCGCACGTACCGAACGCCGCAGCGGGCTGACGGAGATCTTTGCGGGGCAGGGACATCTCTGAGTCTGCCGGGCGCTAATAAGGGGCGACTAAAGGCATTATCCACAGTAGCGATATGGAGTTCATGGCGAAGAAATACTTCGCCGAACCCTTTGCAAGCGGTGGGGTTGAGACGTTGGCCACCACGAGGACAATGGCTGAAATCACCAGGTTAATAACGGAGAGGATCATAAAGATAAAGAAAATAAACAGCCCGGCACCGTAAGCGCTTCCTGACGAGCCGCCGCTCCCCATCATCATCAGCAGAATGAGCAGCCAGGGGTAGAGCGAAATAACGGTGACGATTAATTTTATATTCTTCACAAACCCGTTTGGTGATTTCTTCATAATGAATACAGCTCCTTTGTGTTCAGTTTGAATATGAAAAGGTCATAGACTGAATACGGGAAAAATCATCCATAGTAAAGAAATAGAGTTTATTGCGAAGAAATAACCGGCGGATCCTCTTTTGGTATCGGTGATATATATATTAGCCAGCACAATAAAAATCACAGAAATAATAAGGTTGATAAATGATAATCCCGCCAGCGTCAGGGCAAACGCAGCGCCTGCGCAAAAAAATCCGCCTGCAGGTTTATGTCTTACGTCGAGAAAGGTCAGCAATATTATCAGCCAGGGATACAAAGAGAGGATTGCGATCATCACTCTTGTGTAGCGGGTAAACCAGTTTCCCGAGTTGTCCATTAATGGTGCTCTCCGTATTTATATTTTTAATTCCATTTTAGCAAAATATAGGCAAGAAAGGTCTAAAGGGGAAGTGATAATAAAGTAGGTCGATAGTCGGAGAAAAAGAATGATCCCCGGTCACGTATGCGTTTTCCGGGGGGAGGAGGGAATTAACTCAAGTCCGCCATCAGCACTTTTGAACGGCGCTGATAGTTGTACATCTCTTTCTTGCTCTCCGGCAGCAGGTCGACGTCTACTGGGGTAAAGCCGCGCTCCTGGAACCAGTGAATGCTTCGGGTTGTCAGCACGAACAGCTTACTCAGGCCCATTTGCCTCGCCTGAGCGGCAATGCGCTCGAGCAGCACTTCTCCGCGCGATGAGCTACGGTAATCCGGATGCACCGCCACGCAGGCCATTTCACCGATTTTCTCTTCCGGGAACGGATAGAGGGCAGCGCAGGCGATAGTGGTGTTGTCACGCTGAATAATGGTGAATTTATCGATTTCCATCTCCAGTTGTTCGCGAGAACGCCGTACCAGGATGCCCTGTTGCTCCAGTGGGCTAATCAGTTCAAGGATCCCGCCGATATCGTTGATGGTGGCGCGACGGATCTGTTCGGCGCTCTCCATCACAATCTGGGTACCGATACCGTCGCGCGAGAACAGTTCCTGCAACAGCGTGCCGTCTTCCTGATAGCTGATCAGGTGACAGCGACGCACGCCGCTACGGCAGGCTTTGACCGCCCCGCGCAGGAAGCGCACCGTGCCGGAATTATAATCTTCGTCTGCTTCCAGCTCCTCAACCCGCGCCTGAGCTTCGTTGGGGAACAGTTCGGGAACGATATCGCCATTCTGGTCGTAGACCCCTTGCGACGAGCAGAAGCCGATCATTTTTTCGGCTTTCAGCTTAATCGCCAGTTGAGTGGCAATCTCTTCGGAAGTGAGGTTAAAGCTTTCGCCAGTGACCGACACCGCAACTGGCCCCATCAGCACAATCGCGCCGTTATCCAACTGGCGGTGAATGGCTTCTTCATCAATGCGCCGAATGCGTCCGCTGTGGCAATAATCCACGCCGTCATCTACCCCTAACGGCTGCGCGATCAGGAAGTTGCCGCTGACCACGTTGATATGGGCACCCTGCAACGGCGTGTTGTTCAGGCTCATAGACAGGCGAGCGGTAATTTCCAGCTGCAGCATGCCCGCCGCTTGCTTAACCAGCTCAAGCGTTTTGGCGTCAGTCACTCGGGTCTGTTTGTGATAAACCGGCTCGTGACGATGCTCTGCCAGGTTGGCGTCAATCTGCGGGCGTGCGCCATAGACCACCACCAGGCGAATACCCAGGCTGTGAAGAAGGCCAATGTCATTGACTATACTAGAAAAATTATCATGCTCGATGGCTTCTCCGCCCAGCATGATGACAAACGTTTTACCCCGATGGGCGTTAATATAGGGGACAGAATGGCGGAATCCCTCTACCAGTTCGGTGCGACGTTCCTTCACCATGACACAACCTCAATGCATGATTATTCGTAATTAGTGTATTTTTATTCTGTTTTGCCGGTAAACGCAAGCGCCAATTTGTTGCTGAGTTGAGAAAGTAGTGTGAGCTAAATCAGGGTGTCAAAGATTGTTTACCCTTTTATAGATGACAGGTTATACGCCTTTCGTTAAAGTTTCTGGTCAATCTGTTTGTTTTAAATACCAATGATTTCTTACTGCTTGGGAGTGGCATGTCGGGATACAAGTCAGAATTAAGCCGCCGCCGTTTTTTACAAGGGGCGGGCGCCATGTGGTTAATGAGTGTGAGTCCGGTTGGGTTGGCTGCCGCGGCGCAGGTTGTTGCCGTGCGCGTCTGGCCATCGTCGACCTACACGCGCGTCACCGTGGAGTCCAATCATATTCTGAAGTATCGGCAGTTTGCGCTCAGTAACCCTGAACGACTGGTCGTGGATCTGGAAGGCGTTAACCTCAACTCGGTGTTAAAAGGAATGGGCGGGCAGATTCGCGGCGACGATCCTTATATTCAGTCCGCTCGCGTGGGTCAGTTCGATCCGCAAACCGTGCGTATGGTCTTTGAGCTGAAACAGAACGTGAAACCTCAGCTCTTTGCGCTGGCCCCGGTTGCTGGTTTTAAAGAGCGTCTGGTGATGGATCTCTACCCCTCCAATGCCACCGATGTGCAGGATCCGCTGCTGGCGCTGCTTGAGGATTACAATAAAGGCGATCTTCAGCGTCAGGTTCCCCCTGCGGAAAGCGGGCCGAAACCGGGTAAAGCCGGGCGCGATCGGCCGATCGTGATTATGCTCGACCCCGGCCACGGTGGTGAAGACTCTGGTGCTGTGGGGAAATATCGCACTCGCGAAAAAGACGTGGTGCTACAAATTGCCCGACGGCTGCGCGCGCTGATCGAGAAAGAGGGCAATATGAAGGTCTATATGACCCGCAACGAGGATGTCTTTATCCCGCTGAAGGTGCGCGTTGCCAAGGCGCAAAAGCAGCGTGCCGACCTGTTTGTCTCTATTCACGCCGATGCATTTACCAGCCGACAGCCCAGCGGCTCTTCGGTCTTTGCGCTGTCGACCAAGGGGGCCACCAGTACTGCGGCGAAGTTTCTGGCTCAGACCCAGAACGCCTCGGATCTGATTGGCGGCGTAAGCAAAAGCGGCGATCGCTACGTCGATCACACAATGTTCGACATGGTGCAGTCGCTGACCATCGCCGATAGCCTGAAGTTTGGCAAGGCGGTGTTGGAAAAGATGGGCAATATTAATAACCTGCACAAGAATCGCGTTGAGCAGGCGGGCTTCGCGGTGCTGAAAGCGCCGGATATTCCATCGATTCTGGTGGAAACCGCGTTTATCAGTAACGTCGAAGAAGAGCGTAAATTGAAAACGGCGAAATTCCAGCAGCAGGTTGCTGAGTCGATTCTGGCAGGGATTAAAGCCTACTTCGCCGACGGCGCGACGCTGGCAAGGCGAGGGTAACGCAACAGGAATGTAAATGGCTCTATTGAAGAGCGCGCACGGCGGAAACGTCCGCGAGGCCGCCGCGCTATTGGGTATCTCTGCGGAACAATTGCTGGATTTTAGCGCCAATATAAATCCACTGGGGATGCCGGAAAGTTTAAAGCGTGCCATCATCGACAATATGGCCTGTGCTGAACGCTATCCTGATGTTGAATACCAGCAACTGCATCTCGCGCTGGCGGAGCATCACCAGGTTCCCGCCTCATGGATCCTCGCCGGAAATGGCGAAACCGAAGCGATCTTTACCCTCGTTCAGGGTCTGAAGCCGCGACAGGCGATGATCGTTACGCCGGGCTTTGCTGAGTATCGCCGGGCGCTGCAATCTGTCGACTGCACGGTGCGGGAGTTTCTTCTGCATGAAGAGGATGGTTGGCAGCTGACTGGCGCTATCCTTGATGCCCTGACGCCGGATCTGGACTGCTTATTCCTCTGCACGCCAAATAACCCGACCGGACTGCTACCCGAACGTCGTCTGCTCGAATTAATTGCGCAGCGTTGTCAATCGTTGGGAATCGCGCTGATTCTTGATGAAGCGTTTATCGATTTTATTTCCGATGAGCCGGGATTTATTCCGCTTCTGCGCGATAACCCACACGTATGGGTGTTGCGTTCGCTCACCAAGTTTTATGCCATCCCCGGCCTGCGCCTGGGGTATCTGGTCAATGGTGATGAACGGGCGGTGGCGCGAATGCGCGAGCGACAGATGCCGTGGTCGATTAACGCCTTTGCTGCGCTGGCGGGTGAAATCATTCTTCAGGATAGCGACTATCAACAGAAAACCTGGCTGTGGCTGGAGGAAGAGGGGCAGCGTTTTTACCATCAACTGCGCCATATTCCCGGCCTGACGGTTTATCCTGGCCGGGCCAACTATTTGTTTTTGCGTTGCGACGTGCCGGACCTTGACCTGCAATATGCCATGCTGCAACAGCATATCTTGATCCGCAGTTGTGCCAATTATCCGGGGCTGGACGGGCGCTACTTCCGCGTCGCGATCCGCAGCCAGCAGGAAAACACCCAGTTGCTAACGGCTTTCAGTCGGGTATTTAGCGGGTAGATACCTGCCTGTTATATCGCCGGGGCTATACCCGCCATGCGTGGATTTTCCCGGCTTGCGCTGCGCTTAGCCGGGCTACCGATTCACAGTCGCCTACGGTCCGGTAGCCCGGGTAAGGCGTTTACGCCGCGACCCGGGAATTCCGGCCACGAGTTCGTGTAGTTTGGGGTCTGGTAGCCCGGACAGGTGCGCAGCACCGCCTCCGGGAATATGGTCGCAGGAGAGTGGCGCTAGCGCCGCTCGACGCCGCCCTGCACCATGCGCAGCAGGTGTTGCTCGGGCCAGTATTCGCTTAGCCGTGTTTCCACCAGCCGCCGCTGCAAATACTCAATATCGTGACGTTCACGGTCGAGCATCAGGCCAACAACGCTACCGCTGTGCGCCACGTTCAGGCCGTATAAATCACACTCTTCCACCAGCGCCAGCAGCGCATTAAACCCCGGTTTTGGCAGCAGGTGCTGGCTGGCGATGGCGCTGAGCGTTGCCGCTTCTCCCATGCAACGGGGGTCATCCGTCTGACAGGCCTGCTGGATTTTCTCCCAAGCCTGTTGCAGGGCGGCAGAATGAGCGTGCAGCTTTTCAAGTCTGGGAAGGCGGTGATAATCAGTAGTCAGCAGCGTGGCGGGGCTTTCAAGTACCAGCAGATCAAGCTGAGGCTGAGAATGGCAGGCTATTTGCGTTTCGGCGGTGTTGTGATCGAACAGCGTAAGCTGACGGAACAGGGTGCTGTCGGTCGGTTCCAGAGAAACGCACAGTTGGGCAAGGGTGGTTTCATCCAGCGGATGACCGAGATGATGCGCGGTAGCTACCGCCGTTGCGGCGATATCCGCAGTGCTGCTGGCCATGCCTTTGGCAACCGGAATGGTGGAGAAAATGTCGATGCGAATCTCTTTGCTGAGGTCAGCCGGATAGCGCCAGTAGTTCAGTAGCCTGTCGACCATTGCCCGTGAAAGCGGACGCTCATCCGCACGAGGTGAACCGTAGTCCACCTCGACGGTGCTGTACCAGTCAACGGGGCAGGATACCAGCTTCTCGCTGCCGAGGATCCAGCCCTGGATGAGTTCGCCACAGGAGGCGGGGCATTGCGCAACAGCCACGTTTTCACCTTTTACCCGTCATACTTCAAGCTACATATGCGTTGGCTGCTCTCATTCACCCCAGTCACTTACTTATGTAAGCTCCTGGGGATTAATGAGAGGCTCCTGCCTCTCACCGGAGGCCAGCCTTCGGCTGGTCAAATTCGTTCCCGACGAATTTGTCACTCGCTTGCCGCCTTCCTGTAACTTGAATTATTTAGGGTAAATCATCAGAATTTAAAACGCATAGTGTCATGCCGATCCCGCTATTTCCATGATTCACCGCAACTTGCCGGGCGACGAACTCAGGCTGAAACGGTTAACGTCTGCGCCTCGGGAAGCGCGAGGCGCATAACGTCGCGGGCAATCATCAACTCTTCATTAGTATTAATGACTGCCACTTTGACGACTGCGTTTTCGGCCTGAATAAAGGTGGCGTTATGCTGGTTTTTCTCTTCATCGACCGACAGCCCGAGAAAATTCAGGTTGTGGCAGATGGCACTTCTGGCGCGGGCCGAGTTTTCGCCGATACCGCCGGTAAAGATCAGCGCGTCCAGGCCGCCCATCTGCATGATATAGCTGCCGATGGTGGCGCGAATGCGCTCGGCAAACAGCGTCAGCGCCAGGGTTGCTCGTTGGTTGCCACCGTCAGCAGCCTGTTCGACATCGCGATAGTCATGGGAGACTCCGGAGACGCCAAGCAGGCCCGATTCATTGTTTAACAACAGGTTGAGCTGCTCCGGCGTTTTGCCCTCATGCAGCGCCAGCCACGGTAAAATCGACGGGTCGATATCGCCGCTGCGGGTGCCCATCATCACGCCGGACTGCGGCGTAAAACCCATCGAAGTGTTCACGGAACGCCCGCCTTTGATGGCGCAAACGCTGCTACCGTTACCAAGATGGCAGCACACCACGCGCAGCGCGCTCAGCGGCACGCCCAGTTTTTCTGCCAGCGTCGTGCTGACGTACTTATGGCTGGTGCCGTGGAATCCATAGCGACGAATGCCCAACTCGCTGTAGTAGCGCCAGGGCAGCGGGTAAATAAACGCGCGCTCGTCCAGCGTCTGGTGAAAAGCGGTATCAAATACCGCGACCGACGGCGTATCGGGCAGCAGTTGGCGGAACACTTTGATCCCCAACGCATTAACCGGGTTATGCAGCGGGGCCAGTTCAGCCAGACGCTCAATTTCAGCTAAGGTTTCATCGGTGACCGGTGTCGAATCTTTAAAACGTTCCCCGCCGTGCGCCACGCGGTGACCGACGCCGTCGATATCCTGCAGGCTCTGAATAATCTGGTAGCCAAGAAGCTTTTCCAGCAGCAGGGTGACAGCCTCACGATGATCGGCGATCGGCGCCGACTCCTGCCATTTTTGCGCAGGGGTTTTTATCGTTACCTGAGCGTTGGCCATGCCGATACGTTCAATCAGTCCCTGACAGAGCGTCTCGCCCTGCGGCATTTCCAGCAGTTGGAATTTTAATGATGAGCTGCCGGCGTTAATGGCCATTATTTTGTAAGACATAAAGGTTCCTTCGAATTCAGAAAATCCAGCACGGCGTCGAGACCCGAGTTATTCAACGCGCTGGTAATAAAAATCTGCTGTGCGCCAGCCTGCGTAAGCCACTCCGCAACCAGCGAAATACGCTGCGGGTCGGCCAGATCGGCCTTGGTGACCAGGCCAATCGTCGGGCGATTCATCGGGGCGGTAAAACCCGGAGAAAATGGCGACCACTGGGCATCGGCGTTCAGCACCAGCGCGATGACGTCAGCTTCGCAGGCGCTGGTCAGCAGGGCGCTATACAGGCAGCGGTTCTCCAGATATTCGCCCGGCGTGTCGATGGCCATCGGCGACCATTCAATGGCCTGAGTTTTCTTATAATGGAGCGCTTCGCCGCGCAGGCTTTGGGTCAGCGAGGTTTTTCCGCACTGGCTGGGGCCGATAAACATCAAACGCTTCATTGGCTTACGTCCGGGTGATCGAACAGGTGGTGAACTGCATCATTTCGCCCAGCGTGCGCGTCACCTGCTTGAGGGCATATTCGACGGCGGAAACATCGCCGGTCAACACCACCGCGCCGGTAAAGCGATCGAGAAAACCAATCTCCACCGCGCCGGATTTGGTGGCGATATCGCAGGCGATAATCGACGCTTCGCTCGGCGTGATGGTAAGGATGCCAATGGCGGAAACCGCATCCGGCAGGCCCAGCTTCTTAAAGAGATCTTTCCCTGGATTGGCAATCAGGTGCGCGAGGGTGACCTGTTTCCCCGGCACGTATTCCTGAATCATGCGATCCGTTGTCGGTTGTCTTTCCATTATCCCTCCACCATCTGTCGCCACATGGCTTCATGCGGGCGCGGGATCACCGAACGGTAAACCAGCAGCCCTTTCTCGCCTGCGCTTTCGCTGGCAACCGTTACGGCGTTATTGACGTCAGAAACGTCGCCCGCCACCACCATGTAGCACTTACCGCCGATGCCGAATGCCATATGCACTCTTACCAGGGTGACGTTTGAGGCTTTCACCGCCCGGTCCGCGGCGCTAATGCAGGCCGCTACGCTCCAGGTTTCGACGATGCCGACCGCCTGGCGTTTTTCGACGCTGTTCAGGCCGCTGATCGCCGGGAGAATGCTGGGATGGATGTTCGCCAGCACCATGCTGTCGACGAGCATCTCGCCCGCCAGCGACGTGCCGGTTTCAATGGCCTGCTGGAGCGCGCCGATATCGCCGCCCAGCATCAGTAAAAACTTACCTGGGCAGATGGTCTTGCTGACCAGTAAATCGACGTTGGCGCTTTTCAGCATTGCATCACCAAGCTCCATGCCTTTGGCGATGCTGGTGAGTTCTAAAATTCCTATAGCCTGAGACATGGTTAACCTCTTACAACCGTGATGGCCTGTTCGCTGATGGCCGATACAACGCCGTCGATGCTGGCGTGAATCGGCGCGCCTAATGCACCTGCCGGGACATCGGCAATGCACTGTCCGCGCGTGACGCGTTCCCCTTGCGTGACATTCGGCACCGCGCTGGCACCAATATGCTGGCGCAGCTGCAAGGTCACTGTTTCCACTGACGGTTCGTCAGCGCAGAGCGGCGCTTCCTGATACCAGGGGCTGAGCCCGAGTTTGGCGATCAGCCGCTTCACCGGCACCAGGCGATATTTCGCCATCTCATCGGCCGGATACAGCGGCCCTTCGTAGCGCTGGTTTTGCGCCCGCAGCTCGCGTTTCAGCATCCGGTTGATGCGCATCGGTGAGATCCCCACCGGGCAGGCCACGCTTTCACAAACGTTGCATTCCGAGCAGGTAAGGGCGCTCAGCAGCAGCTGCGGCGTGGCGGCCTGGTGAAAGTTCACTGCCCGAACCAGCAGGTGCGGGGAGAGTTCGTGGCCAATCAAATGCCGCGGGCAGAGATCGGTGCACAGACGGCACTGCTCGCAGACGGTACGCGCGACGGAAAGCACCGTGCGCTCGTCCTGCATTCGCCGCTGGATAAGCGGATGGCTTTTCGGTAGCACCAGCAGACCACCGGTGGTTTTGGTCACCGGGTTATCCAGCGAGGTAATCAGGCCGCCCATCATCGGGCCGCCGTTAATAAAACCGGGGTCGTCAACCGTTGCACCGCCCGCCAGCGCTAATACTTCGCGCAACGACATGCCGATGGGGACGGTAACGGTCAACGGCCTGGCGACCGCGCCGTTCACGGTCAACGTGCGGCGGGTCACCGGAAACTGCTGCTCGACCGCCCGGGCAATATTAAGGATCGTTTGCACGTTATTGACGACTACGCCAACGCTGGCTGGTAGCGCTGCCGGGGCGACCCGGCGGCCGGTTGCCATCCAGATGGTCAGCACTTCATCGCCCGCCGGATAGACATCCGGCAGGATATGCAGGCGGATACCGGCAGGCAGCAGCGGGGTTAATGCGTCGATGGCCTGGCGGTATTTCTCTTTCAGGGCGATAACCCCTTCGCGCGCGCCGGTTGCCGTCATCGCATATTGCACGCCGCGTACCAGACGCGCGGCCTGCTGCCACATCAGCTGCTGGTCAACTTTGAGCATCGGTTCACACTCGGCGGCGTTCACCAGGAAAATTTCCACCTGCGCCTGTAGCTTTACGTGGGCGGGAAAGCCTGCGCCACCTGCGCCGACGACGCCCGCCGCGCGAACGCGCTCGCGAATTTCATCAGCGCTATAAGACATTTCAACGGCGTTGATGGCGGTACTCATAGCAGTTCCTCCAGCAGTTCCCGAATGGCTTCGGCATTAGCCGGACGCGGGTTGGTGCGTAGGGTGACGTCAGCCAGCGCAGCCTGCACCATCGCTGGAATGCGCGCGGAAAAGTCGGATTTTCCTTCTTTAAGCGCAGCGGCCAGTGAGGGAAGGGCGCAGCGTTGCTTAAGCAGTTCGATTTGCTGAATCAGCGCATTGATCGCCGCGATATCATTAGCTTCTGCCGGGCAAAAACCACAGGTCTTCGCCATCCGCGCGTAGCGTTTGGCGGCACGCGGGTCACCCGCGTTAAAACGAATCACCGTCGTGAGCAGCAGCGCATTAGCCAGCCCGTGCGGCAGATGAAACTGTCCGCCGAGCTGGTGAGCTATCGCGTGATTAAGCCCCAAACCCGCCTGACTGAACGCCATCCCCGCCAGTGTTGAAGCATTGTGCATTTTCCCGCGCGTCGCTACGCAGTCACCTTTTTCCACCGCCGTGGGCAGATACTGGAACACCAGTTTGGCGGCTTTTTCCGCCAGCGCGTCGGTAAAGTCGCTGGCGTGCGGTGATACCCAGGCCTCCAGGGCGTGGGTCAACACGTCCATACCGGTGTTGGCGGTAATCTGCGGCGGTACGCTGACCACCAGCTCCGGGTCGAGGATCGCCATATCCGGATACAGCGCATTGTTGAACAGCGGGTACTTGATACCTTTATCAGGATCGCTGATCACGCAGGCGCTGGTGACTTCCGAACCGGTGCCGCTGGTGGTCGGGATCGCTACGCAGGTTTCGATGTTGATCCCGCTCTGCTGGCTAAACCAGACGATGGCCTTCGCCGCGTCCATTGCCGAGCCGCCGCCGAAACCGATCACCACCTGCGGTTGCAGAGCCTGCATTTGCGCAATGCCCTGCACCACGGTGTGGATGGTGGGGTCCGGCGTTATCTCGCTAAAGACGCTGATGCGGTTATCTGCGGGCAGCGCGTTGCGCAGGGTATCCAGCAGCGGCGAGCGTGCCAGAAACCCATCGCAGATTATCCAGATGTGCTTGTTGGTAAAGCGCTTAAGCACCGCCAGACTGCCCTGACCGCTGTACAACCGCGTTTGTAGTGAGAAAGTATTCATCGCGACCTCGGTTAGCGGATGGAGAAGCCGTTGGTCAGCACGCAGCGCCGTGAGCGAGCAAAGGTTCGCGCCGACGTGGTCCCTTCACCGGTTGGCGTGGCGATAGTGAAGGTGGTAAACCCTTCGCCGCCGACGCCAATCCCGGCATAGGATGGGCCGTTTTTAACGAATATTGAGGTTTGCAGGGTGCGCGCTGCGAGGTTCAGGCGCGACACGTTCTGCGAGTGCATGATCGCGGTGTGATGCAGCCCCTCTTCAACCTTCAGTGCTAGCGTCAGCGCGCTATCGAAATCGCTGACTTTTACCACCGGCAGCATCGGCATCAGCTGTTCGCTGGTCACCCACGGATCGTCGGCGTTGACGATGCCAATCAGCAGACGAGGCGCTTTGGCAGGAACGGCGATCCCGGCGGCTTCCAGCATGGCTGACGGGCTTTTCCCGACCAGCTTTTTATTGGCCTGGCCTTCTGGCAGGCAGGCGGCGCGGAGTTTGTCGGTATCGGCAGGACTTAGCAGCAGCGCGCCGAAGGTCTGCATTTGCTGCACCAGGCGGTCGGCGACGCTCTCCACCACAATCAGGCTCTTTTCAGCAATGCAGGGCAGGTTGTAATCGAATGAAGCGCCGTTGATGATATCTTCCGCAGCCTTCACCAGATCGGCCGTTTCATCGACGATACAAGGCGGGTTGCCCGCGCCTGCGCCAATCACTTTCTTACCGCTCTTCATTCCCATCGCCACAATGCCCGGCCCGCCGGTAATAGCGAGTACCGCAATTCGCGGGTGGGCCATCATCTGCTGGGTGGCTTCGAAAGTTGGCTCTGCGACGGTAACCACCAGGTTGCGGATGCCGCAGCAGCGGAAAGCAATCTCTTCAATCAGGCTGATAAGCTTGAGAGAGACCTTTTTCGCTCCCGGATGCGGGCTAAAGTAGACGCTGTTGCCCGCTGCCAGCATGCTGATGCTGTTGTTGATGATGGTTTCCGTCGGGTTGGTGCTTGGGGCGACCGAACCGATGACGCCAAACGGTGAGTATTCAAAGAGCACCATGCCGCCGTCGCCGGTCAGCGCGGTAGTGGTGAGGTCTTCTACGCCCGGGGTGTTATCCAGCGCAGCCTTGTTTTTCAGAAACTTATCTTCTTTATTGCCCATGCCCGTTTCATTGGCGCTCTCTTCCGCCAGCGCGGCGAGAAGCGGCGTCAGCTCCTGACGCATTGCGCTGATGATTGCGCTGCGCGTTTTCAGCGGGCACTGCTGGTAACGTAAGAACGCCTGGTGCGCGGCGTCGATTGCCTCGCTGACGGACTGGAAGATCCCTTTGCCCTGAGGCTGGCTCGGCGTTTGCTCCGGGGTCAGTTGCTCGCTGAGAATGGTGCGAATGAGGGTTTCGAGTTCAGAAGTATTCATTGATGAGTTCCCACGTTAATGGCCGCAATGGCAGCCAGTGCTATATCCATGTCCTGCTCAACGCTGCCGCCGCTGATGCCCAGACCCCCAATCAACAGACCGTCACGCCACAGAGCGTAACCGCCGCCAAAGGTAACGACTTTTCCCTGTAAATGACTTTCCAGGCCATAAAGCGCGGCGCCCGGCTGAACGACATCGCTCAGTTCATGGGTTGCCGTTTTCATAGCGACTGCGGTCCAGGCTTTTTTCGGTGCCAGTTCGCTGCTGACCAGCAGCGCATCCGGCATTCGCCAGGTGACGGTTTCCGTGCCATGTGCGTCAACAATGCTGACTACCACTGGGACCTGAAGCTGCTGGGCGCGCTCTACGGCGGCGCGGGTCAACTGGTGTAGATCGTGAAATGAGAGAGCCACGGGCGTCGTCTCCTTGATGCGAGGTGGCTGGCTGGCAGCCAGATAGCGTTTGCTGATTTCACGGATGATGTCGTTCTGGTGCGCATCGCTATCTTCGGCGCGAGCCAGGGCGTACAGGCAGTCTGATAAGCGGTTGATGTAGCGCATCAGCACCTGGCGCACGTTGACTTCTGCCGCCAGTTCCACCAGGCGGCGTTCGGCCCGGCGGGCTAGCGTGCGGGCAAAATGTAAGCGGCTCGCGGCTTCGCAGCGGCCGGGTAAAATAAAGCTGTGCAGCGGCTCGACGCGAGCCATTGCCCGATCGATAGCGGCTTCCAGAGCCGAAATCTCTTCGCTGCTGATGTAGCGCTGTTTGGGCGACGGCTGCTCGCTGTCGCTGGCCAGTTCGGCGCTAAACCAGAAAATTTGCTGCTGGATGGCCTCGAGTAAGATGCGATGGCTTTCATCCGCAGCGGCGCAGGCGCACAGGCTCAACGCGGCGTTCAGCTCATCCAGCGTGCCGTAGGCTTCGACGCGCGGGTGGGTTTTGCTCACTCGTTGGCCGGTAAATAACGATGTGGTGCCGGCGTCACCTGTTCGGGTATAAATCGCCATAATCGCCCCTTAACGCGAAAGCGTATCTACAATGCCGACAACGGCGAGGTCAATGGCCTCATTGGGCCCGGAAAAGACATGTCTGGCGCTGGAGCCGCCGCTAAGCAGCACCAGTTCGCCGACGCCTGCGCCGACGGAGTCAACGGCAACTTCATCGCCTGACGTTGGTGATGCGGGAAGTTCGCCATCGGCGCTGACCCGACGTACCAGCAGCAGTTTTTTCCCTACCAGGGAGGGCGATTTTTGCGTGGAGACAACCGCGCCCGTGACTCGTGCCAGATGCATGATTTACTCCTGCTTAATTAATTGAATATTCCGCGCGCTTGCCGCTTCATGCGCCAGTGCGGTCACGAGGCATTTGCGATGGAGAACCAGGCGCCCCTGGCCCAGCAGCGCGACGTCGCGATAGCTCAGTAGCGAACCGGCGTGCAGAGTCAGCGCCAGCCCGTGCTCGTCGGTGAACATCACCGGTAGACGAGCCAGTTTTTTTACCGGGATAACCGGTAGCAGCTGGCTATGCACGGAGAGCTGTACGCGGATGCCGAAAGCCAGAGCGTCGTGAATTTTCCCGGCGACGGGGTCGTCGGTTTCCGCTTCAGCGAGCTGGCCCAGCAGCGGCAGGTCGATGAGCAGAATGCGCAACGACGCGTGCTGACAGAACAGGCTTCGGCTGTCCGCTTCACGCAACTGCGCAACGCTCAGCGTCGCCGTGCTGTGGGCGCGACGCTGCAGCCGGGAGACAATCTCCTCAACAATGCGCTGCAGAATTTCGCCGTTCATCGTGGGGCCACCAGCCGGGCAAAGGCCTGCGGGTTATCGGCACCGGCGGCGTTGGCTTCATCGGTATCGATATGCATTTCGAGGCGCATGTCCGGTGAAACGCGAATCGCCACGTTGTTGAAAATCAGCCCGCGCTCGTCGCCTTCGATTGCCACGGAGACCTTATCGCCGTGGGAGACCCGCAGGATCAGGGCATCCAGCGGCGACATATGAATATGCCGCTGGGCGACAATAACCCCAGAAGATAATTCCAGTTCGGCAAAGGGGCTGACCAGACGGATGCCCGGCGTCCCTTTCAGGTTGCCGGACATTCTTAGCGGTGCTGCCACTCCCAGCGTCCTTGCGTCGGTGCGCGATATTTCCACCTGGCTTGTTGAGCGCAGTGGGCCAAGCAGGCGTACGTTTTTGAGCTGCCCTTTTGGCCCCACCAGGGTGACGGTTTGATCTGCGGCATACTGCCCCGGCTGCAACAGCGCTTTTTTCTCGCTGATGGGCTGGCCGGGAAAAAGCTGCGTGTAATCCTGCGCAGACAGATGGATATGACGGTTCGAGACGCCCAGCGGAATCGGGCGCTCGCGCATCTCATCAAGAACTTTGCTGACCGTTGATTCCAGAAGCTGTTTATCCATTACGCTTCACCTCGCTTGCCTGAATGAAGGCAAAGAGAACGAGGATCGCCTTTCTGACGCTGGCATTTCGGGTCCAGGCACAGGTTGCAACTGACCAGTCCGGCTTCCTGTGGTACTTCATCTGCTGGCTCTTCAGAAACGACATCGGCCATGATTGGCTCTTCAGGTTCAGGTTCCATGACGGAGGGCGGGGGAGTTTCTGCGGGCATTATCCCTTCTCCGGGCCTGGCGATGACCTTGTGGGCCACCAGGCCATTTCGCTGTTCGGCAAAATGTGCACCGGTGGTGATCGCCGCCTGCACGGAGGCGACATCACCGGTCACTTTAATAACCGTCCAGCCTGAACCATTGGTCTTTTCGAGGGCGACCAGCGTGATAGAAGCGGATTTCGCCATGATATCGGCGCAGCTGATAGCCAGTGCCAGACCACAAACTTCAAGTAATCCAAGAGATTGCTTCACGCGGTGCTCCTTATTCGCCATCGATCAAGCTTTCGGTAAAATGGCCTCAACGTCGCTGTGCGGACGCGGGATAACGTGGCAGGATTTCACTTCACCCACTACGCTTGCCGCCGCGCTGCCTGCGTCTACGGCTGCTTTAACCGCGCCAACATCGCCGCGAACCATCACGGTAATCAGACCAGAGCCAATTTTTTCGTAGCCCACCAGCTGCACGTTGGCGGATTTCACCATCGCATCGGCGGCTTCAATGGCGCCGACCAGCCCTTTTGTTTCAACCAGTCCCAGTGCGTTATTCATACTGCCGTTCTCCTGTGTTTAAGCATGGAGATCCCTAAAAGGGATCCCTTTGACGAGCCGTGCCGCGTTGTTACCTGTGTTGCGTTGGGCTTGACTGTCCTGATGATGCATCAGCGTAAAAAGCGGCGCGGATGCGGGTAAATTCTTGTAGTGCACGACCAGCGTGCGCCGATTGCAGGCAATGCCGACCAGCAGCGGCGAGCTGCGCGCCGCCTGCCATGCGCTGTCTACGACGTCTCCAGCCGGGTGATGTTGAATCAGGAAAGGGATGCCTTCCTCTTCGATACCCAGCAGCACTTCGCCCCAGAGGCTGGCGCAGTCGTCGATAGCGGTAATGACAATTGCCGGAGTGGTGTGGTTACTGTCCATGAGCAAACTCCTTATACCAGGAGAGAATCAGGCCAGTTGCCACCGCGTTTCTTGGGCCTTCGCTGCCGCGAATATTTCCTCGCCCGGCAACCAGGCGGTAGTGCGCCAGCGCATCGGTGACCAGCTGCGGAACTTCGAAATCCAGCGACGAGCCGCCGACCAGCACCACGAACGGAATATCGCGAATGTTGCCAGTCGGGCTAACCTGACGCAGTGCGCGCAGTGCGTTGGTGACGAAGACGCGTTCTTTGGCGCTGCGGCGAATAGCGCGCACCTTTTCCAGCGCTAAATCGCCGGGAAGCGGCACCAGTCCATCGGGTTTCACCACGCAGACGCGGGCGAATACGGCAGGGGGGAGCGGCGTCGGGAAGAACTGGACGCTGCCGTCCTCGTGGCGTAAATGGAACAGGCTTTCGACCTTGGCCAGCGGGTATTTCTTAATCTCTTCCGCCAGATAGCGGTCTTCCAGCCCCAGCTCGCGGGCAATGATCATCGTGACCATATCGCCTGCACCGGCGAGGTGGGTGGCGATAATTTCGCCTTTGGGGTTGATGATTGACGCATCTGTAGAACCTGCGCCAAGGTCGAGGATCGCCAGAGGGCGGGTAGTGCCCGGAGTAGTCAATGCGCCTAAAATGGCGGCTTCGGCCTCAGCACCGCCGATTTGCACGTCGATATTGAGCTTTTGCTCGATTTCACGGGCAATCATCGCCATTTGCAGACGGTCTGATTTCACCATCGAAGCGATGCCGACGGCCTGCTCCAGCGAGAACTCCCCGGCAAGACCACCGGTGACGCTGACCGGTACCGAAGTATCAACGGCCAGCAGATCCTGAATAAAAATCTCGCTGCTGGGCTTGTTGGTCAGTTCGGCCATGGTCTGGCGCACGTGTTCCAGCATGCCGCCGATATTGGTCCCGGCCTCGCCGGTCACGTTATCGAGCTTGCTGCAACCATCGACCGCTTTCATGATGGCTTCGGCACCGGCGGCAACATCGACGCGCACGGTACGTCCTTGAGCCAGCAGTTCCAGATTACCGGCTGGTATGGCGCGCGCTTTGACGTCGCCAGAAGGCGTTTTGACCACCACCGCAGAGCGGTTGCCGATCAGCGCACGCGCCATCGGCACGATATTTTTCGTCTCATCGGCGGTGAGGTTAAATACGGTGGCGATGCCGTAAGGGTTGGAGAGGGTTTCGATAACCTTCCCCGGAACGGCGACTTCAATCGCCGCCAACATCCCCAGCGGAATGCGGTCGATGTACAGAACTTCATCGACAATCGGCAGTGGTTTTTCCAGCCGATTGCTGACCAGTACGCCATCATCGCGCTGCAAAATGACGCCGGTAATCTGGTATCCGGCGCGCATAGAGGCGTTGATGACGTTGGCGATGTCGGCAAAATCGAATGCCGATGACACCACCAGAATATAGGACGAGTCCGCCGGGCGGGTTAACAACTCCTCCGGCGTAATCGTGATACCCACACCAAGGCCTACTCCACCCGGCGTTTTCGGGTTATGGCCGATCATTGTCGATTCGGTGATGATGGTTTCGGTAATCGTCTCCATCGCCACATCGCCAATGACCGGCGTGGCTTCGTTAATGCGAATGAGCGAAATATCGCTGACATTGATCCCCGCGCGTTTTGCAACGAGGGAAAGTGCTTCCTGAATCCCGAACACGTTGCGTAACGTGCCTTTGATTCCGGTGGTTTCCGCCAGCGCACTGTGCGTAATCGTCAGTGCGTCTGTCCCATCAAGCGTCGCCAGCGCGATTTCCGTTGATGAGTTACCAATGTCAATGCCAGCTATATATCGCATTGCCTACTCCTAAAGTTAATCGTCGCCTTTGAGTTTTTTACGCTCGACGTACAGCGTTGCCGCTTCACGAACAAAAGCTGCGCAAATTTTTGCCTGATAGCGGTTTTCGAGATCGTCAGCCATTGCTATCAGCTCTTCTTTGGTGGAACGATACGGACGAAGGGCGTTGTAGATTTCAAGAATGCGATCGTCCGGTACAGCGGTCAGTTCGGCGGCGCGTTCAAAGTTCATCGCCAGCCGGTCGCGGCCTGCATCTTTGGCGATAGACGCCTGTAAACGCAGGGTTTCCGGAGTGATACGCATATCCTGAGCGGTGACTTTATTGCTCAGCACGTTTTCCAGCGTGAAGTCATCCAGCGTTTTGTTGGTGGCGGTTTTCACCCACTCTGGATGCTTATTCGCCAGCGGATAGTCGCTGACTTTTGCGCTACGGGCTGTGTCGCTAGCAGCAGGAGCCGCCGCTGGCGCATCGCCCTGCAGGCTGTTCATGCGGCTCAACACATCCCGAACCATCGATTCAATTGCGTCGGTATTCATGGAGTTATCCTTTATCAAAGCGCCACGCGCAGTTCCTGCGGGTTTTTGCCCGTCACGACGTATTTGGTCTCTTTAATGTGCAAAATGGCCGACTTCGCCTGGTATTTTGGGCGTGCCATCTGGTCATTAAGCGTAGGGACCGGTTGCGGCGATTCGCGCTTCGCATAGCGGGCGGCGTTTTTACCAATCTGCCGATAGGTTTCCAGCGTCAGCAGCGGTGCCTGCGGGAACAGCTCAAGGTTGGAGAGCGGCGGCAGTCCCTGCTGATGGATAACCGTGGTGCCCTTCGACTGGATGCCGATGGAGATACCGGAGCCGCTCAGGCGGTTGCCTTCAACGGCGACAAACGCCACGTCGGAGGATTTAAAGCAGCGAATCACGCGCGCTTTGACGCCTTCTTCTTCAATACCGGCAATGACTTCGCGCAAAATGCTCTTATGCGATAAGCCGACGATATTGACGGTCTGCGCCAGGCCAAATGCCGGGCCGACGGCGATAATCACTTCGTCCTGCTGAGTGCCCTGGCGAGCTTCGCCCACTTCGGTCAGAAAGCCGTCGCCCGCAGGCGCAGCGGTCTGTGGTGCTGTGGATGCCGCTGGCGCATTAAACGAGACGGGTTTATCGCTGCCCTTCATATCGCGGAGCACGTCTTCAATTATCTGGCGCAGCAATTTTTCATTAATTTCCATTTCTCACCCCTTAATCAATCTCGTTGGGATCAAGAGCGCCAGGGATGTTTTTAATCTCTTCCCAGCGTTCTCCCTGCAGGCGATAACCCGTTGCCGGACCGGCATAGTCATTGACGTCATTAACCGCAGAGAGCACCTGTCCGTCGCCGACGATAATGGCGGAGGTGTGCAAATAGTCCCCGGTCAGCTTGGCTTTCTGGATGTTGAGCATGTCCTGCGCAACATCGGTAAACCCGCCCTGAGCCAGCGCTTTCACCACTTCCAGGCCGTTACGGTTTTTGCTGATGATTTCCTGTGCGAACTTGATATCTTCAACGATGTTACGTTCCGGCATATCTTTCGAACCGTGGGCGTAGGTCGCGGCTTCGACTTCTTCGTCGGTAATCGGCGGCAGGCCCATTCCGGCAAACACGGCCTGCAGGGCGCGAGCAGCTTTGTTACGAATAGCGATAACGTCTTCCTCGCGAACCGGACGCAGACCGCCGTCCACTTTCAGGTCGCGCTGGATAACGTTGTAATCGTCAAAATCTTCCGCATCTTCGTTGGAACCGGCGAACATGTTGTCGTAGTTCGGCACCGCGGAATAACCGGAGGAGATAAAGTCAGTACCCGGCAGGAACTGCATCAGCAGGCGTGCGGTACGACGCATATCGGAGTGGGTGAAGGTCTGGTCATTACTGGAGGCGCATTCCAGATCCAGCGATGAGCAAATCAGGTTTTCTGCCAGCACTGCGCGAATGCCTGATGGCACGGCTGATGGCACACCGATGCAGCTTACAGAGCCGTTTTGCAGACCCTGAACGCCAGCGGCTTTGGTGATATAGATGCAGCGCGCTTCCAGATAAAGCATCGATTTACCTTCGGCGTAGCCCATCTGTACTTCAGAGCCAGAACCGGAGGTGAAGCGCATTTTCAGGCCGCGAGAGGCGTAGGACGAGGCCAGGAAGCCCTTCGACCACGGAGTATCGTCACCGTCGGTAAACACCGGTTCAGTACCGTACACGGAAATGGTTTCCGCATAGCAGGTGTGGCCTAACATGCCGAGCTTCAGCTCGGTGGCTTCTTCCAGTGAACACTGGGTTAATACGCCCGGACGACCTACCTGTGAACCTACCAGCAGCGCGATGGCGTTGAACGGGGCATAACGCGCTACCGCAACGGTCGTCTCTTGCTCATCAAACCCGCGCCATGCGCCTTCGGCGGCGTCGGCGGCAATTTGCACCGGGTTATCTTTGACGTTGGTGACGTGCGCCTGTTGAGAAGGGGTACGGCGTGCGCGCATTTTCTGCATCGACATCATCATTTCGACGACGTTCATATGCGAAACCACTTCGACAATTTTCGCCGGGGTCATGGCGGTGGTCAGGGGGACGATGTCGCTGCGTTTTACGTTAGGATCGCACAGCATGTTCGCCAGCTTGACCGAATCCATCGCCATCACTTCTTCTGCACGATTCAGGTTAATACCGTAGCGGGCAATAAAGTGGTCGATCAGGTCAAATTCGCTAACCGGTTTCCCGTCCAGCTCGGTCACCGCGCCGTTTACGATTTTAATCGACGGTTTCGGGTCGTTCGGGCTTTCCATCGCGATAAAGCCTTCTTCGATCCACTCTTTAACGAAGCCGTCCTGATTCACAGGGCGTTTCGCGAGTGCTTCAAATCTTTTCGATCTCATGAATCAGCCTCGTGGGGTTTAGATGTAGGACGGGCGATCGTTTTTCGGTTCAGAACCGAGGGTCGCAAGGACGGTTTTGCCAATTTCGCGCGCGGAGGTGACCGCCTGACGGACTGCGCCGGAGTCGCCAGAAATCACCAAAATGGCTTCGTTACTGAAGCTGGTGCCGTGTGCCGGTGAGCTGTAAGCGACCACTTCCACGTTGGCTGATTTCAGAGCGGTATCGGCCATTAACACACCGACGGAAGCCGGAGCGCCGACGATGATGCCGCAGGCACGGCCAATTGGCGCACCGAAGGCTTTTTCAAGGGCGTAGCTGGCGCGTGCGGTGTATTGCAGCTCGATATGCCCGGCTTCGTTGGCGTAAACATCGCCGAAGGTGCGGTCGAGTTCTTTCAGCGCGACTTCGATACCGCGCTTAACGTCAGAAACGTCGTTGCCGCCTAAAATAATCAGCGAACCGTGACCTGCTCCGCCTTTGGTATCGCGGGGAAGTTCGATGCTGACCACTTCGGTGTTAGTGGCTTTCACCGCTTCGTCCGCCGCCATAATGTGCGGACCTGCGCCGGTACGGGCGCCAAGAATGCCGATGGAGCGATAGCGCTTTTCAAGCTTCATCGCGTCCAGCAGGGCGGTATCAACGTTAGCGATAACCAGACCCAGGGTGTCGCCAATGGCGGTCCCGACAAATTCCGTTAAACTGCAGCTTTTTTCTGCCATAGCCGTCTCTCGTATAGGATGGGGGTGAGTAGGGGTGGCCTGCTGTTCCGGCGTTGCCACTCGGGCAATCACCTGCGCCATGATCTGTTCAACCAGCTCATTGCTGCTCATTGGCTAATTCCCTTCGGTAAGATTTTTTCTACATCGGAGTGAGGGCGTGGGATGACGTGTACGGCTTTCACTTCACCCACATTGCGTGCGGCGGCGGAACCAGCATCGGTTGCCGCTTTAACCGCACCGACATCACCGCGGACGATGACGGTTACCAGCCCGGAGCCAATCTTTTCATAGCCCACTAACATCACATTGGCCGATTTAACCATTGCATCAGCGGCCTCTATGGCTGCGGTTAAGCCTTTGGTTTCTACCATTCCTAGTGCTTCTTGTTGCATAAAGACCTCGCATGGAGTGTTCCGATAGTTGGGACTATAAGAAGATGCGAGGAAAAAGAATGGCTGACTTGAATTTGATGATGAAAAAATAGTGAGCTATCAATAATATAAAATTGCTATTTTATAATCTAATATATTGATTTGTATCATTTTATTTATTTGTTTTGATGTGATTATTTTGTTTTGTATATTCCATATTTACAAATTTGTTTATGACGATTTTAATTTTATCTGCTATGCGAAAAAAACGATTTGTGATGCTTGTTGGAAAACAGTGAGTTGGTTATAGCAATAATTTTGCATGTTTGATGGGGCGGTTAATTGCGAAAGCCGCGCGTGTGCTATGCCGCCATCCATTATTTAATAGCAATAATTTGTTATCCATGCCCGAATTTTCCGGGGTAGCCATCAGCAGGTTGCCAACAATTTGCAGGCAGGAATTCATTATAGTGTGCCCGTTGTACTCTACTGCCAGCAGGATGTTGGCTGGTCAGGACACGAAATCTGCTAAGAAGGTGTCACAATGAATGATTCGCTAAAAGCGCAATGTACCGCCGAGTTTTTGGGCACCGGGCTGTTTTTGTTTTTCGGCATCGGTTGCCTGAGCGCAGTGAAGGTGGCGGGAGCAAGCCTCGGATTGTGGGAGATTTGCATCATATGGGGATTGGGGATCTCTCTCGCTGTCTATCTGACCTCAGGAATATCCGGTGGCCATCTCAACCCTGCTGTTACCGTCGCGTTGTGGTTATTTGCTTGTTTTCCGGGACGAAAAGTTTTTCCTTACATCATTGCACAGGTCGCAGGCGCCTTTGGCGGAGCTGTGCTGGCCTACGTGCTTTACAGCACAATGTTTACCGAGTTTGAAGCCACACACCATATCGTGCGCGGTAGCGTAGAGAGCCTGCAACTGGCAAGCATCTTTAGTACCTATCCGGCGGCATCGCTGAGCATCTGGCATGCGGCGCTGGTCGAAGTGGTGATTACCTCCATGCTGATGGGGATGATTATGGCACTGACTGACGACGGTAACGGTGTGCCAAAAGGGCCTCTGGCTCCGCTGTTGATTGGTCTGCTGGTCGCGGTTATTGGCGCATCCACCGGGCCACTTACCGGGTTCGCGATGAATCCGGCACGTGATTTTGGGCCGAAACTGTTTACGTGGATAGCGGGCTGGGGTGATATCGCGATAACCGGCGGACGGGATATTCCGTACTTTATCGTGCCGATTATCGCACCGTTAATCGGAGCCTGTTTGGGTGCGGCTATCTATCGTTATCTGATTGGTAATAACCTACCGTGTAATACCTGTAAGTTAGAGGATTAATTCATAAGCTGAATTAGAAAAATGTTTTCATGAACCGGTATCACGAAGTCGCCCAAAATGTCTCCCACGGATGGGAGACTTTTGCTATCGTATTATTCTTTTATCGTTGCCGGTGGATGATGATGAAAGGGCGTAAATATTAATAAAATGTTTTATTTATAACAAAAAATTAACTGAGAGGTTTTATCATGATTTCTGCGAGTACACTGAACTCAGAACTCATCAATAAAATCGCACAGGATTTTGCACAAGCCACCAGTCTGGCGGTTGTGGTTGTCAATATTCACGGTGATGAAATTTCTGAACTGTTTAATTTCACTCCTTTCTGCCAGCTTATGCGGCAACACCCCCAGCATAGCACCCGCTGTCGAATGAGCGACCGCTGCGGAGGCCTGGAAGCCTCAAAAACCGATCAGCTCTGTATCTACCGCTGTCATGCCGGGTTAACCGACTTTTCCATCCCTCTGGTTATTGCCGGGCACCTTGTGGGCTTTGTGCTATGCGGGCAGGTGCGCTTAAGTAACGATGTTGAACTGGTTGACATTTTGAACGTCGACGACCGCTGGCAGACCGATCCTGATTTGGTCAAAGCGTTCCGCGACGTACCGGAGATGGACTACTCACGCGTTATTGCTTCCGCCGATTTATTGAAGCTAATAGTAGAAAACTGTCTTAAAAAACAGCTCAATTTTGTGGTGATTAAAGACAATCCGCAGCAGCCTGAACCCGCGCGCGCCAGCCGGGCCGTCAGCCCCCATGACAGTAAAATGAAGAAGGCGCTGCGCTATATCGATGCCCATTTGTCTGATGAGCTTCGTCTGGAAGACGTTGCGGCCCATGTTTATCTCAGCCCGTACTACTTCAGTAAGCTGTTCAAGAAATATCAGGGGATTGGCTTTAACGCGTGGGTTAACCATCAGCGGATGGTGAGCGCCAAAGAGCTGCTGTGCCACAGCGACTGGAGTATTGCCAGCATTGCCCGGAATTTAGGATTTTCTCAAACCAGCTATTTTTGCAAAGTTTTTCGCCAGGCCTATCAGGTGACTCCGCAGGCTTATCGCCAGCAAATTAATGCCAGATCACAAACTGAACCATTTTAAATGACAATATTTTGTTATTGCCGATTTTTGATATGCCCCCGTATCTACCTCATTATAAAATGAAAAACTCTCATCCAGAGCAATAAATTGTCATAGCGCAACAAATTAATAATGAGAGAGCGCTAAGCTGCACCAGTTTTTATTTATTTGATGGGATAGAGTGTTACCAGAAATTGCTTTCAGATCGCCGCAGGCGTAATGAAACTACCTTTGCAATTAAAAACCAAAGACGATGGAAGCCATCCAGCTTCCACAAAATGTTCCAGGAATAATTCGAGCGAGGATTAATCCAGCTCGAGAAAACCGACAGGTGCCAGGGAAGGGGGTGTAAATCCCCCGCAGCCCCCGCTGCTGTGATGCTGACGAACCCATATATACGCTAAATAATTCGCGTTGTAGGAAGGCGGCAAACGAGTAAATCCCCAGGAGCTTACACTGGTAAGTGACTGGGGTGAACAAGTGAAGCCAACGCACATACAACGTGAAGTATGACGGGTATGACCACTGATCCGATTACTGGATTGGGAAGGATGGGGAAGGACGACGCTAAGCCAGAAGACCTGCCTGTCGGTGACTACCAACAACTTCGGTGGGAAGTGGGTTGCTCAGATGCGTACAGTCGAAGGACTGGGTTTGCGCGCACCTCTACAGCCCTACCACCCTGAACAGGATCAGGGTATGGCAGCCAGGCAGCACGCATTTATTCTCGCAGGGACCGGCAGCGGTTGTGGCAAAACCACCGTTACGCTCGGTCTGCTCAGCCTGCTGAAACAGCGCGGCATGCGGGTTCAGCCCTGTAAAGTCGGCCCTGATTATCTCGATACCGGCTGGCATACCGCCGTCAGCGGCGTCGCCTCCCGCAACCTCGACAGTTTCATGCTCCCGGAACCGGTTCTCAATGCACTGTTTTGTGAACAGATGCAGCAGGCGGACATCGCGGTGATTGAAGGCGTCATGGGGCTTTATGACGGCTACGGCACCGACCCGAATTATTGCAGCACCGCCGCGATGGCCAAACAGCTCGGCTGCCCGGTGATTTTACTGGTCGATGGCAAAGCGGTATCCACCTCCATTGCCGCTACGGTGATGGGATTTCAGCACTTCGATCCCAGTCTGAATATCGCAGGCGTTATCGTCAATCGCGTTAACAGCGAATCCCACTATCAGCTACTGAAAAGCGCTATTGAACGCTACTGCGCGCTGCCAGTTCTCGGCTACGTGCCGCGAGTGGAAGGCGTGGCCTTGCCCGAACGCCATCTGGGGCTGGTGACCGCCCGTGAATCGCTGGTGAACCAGCAGCCGTGGCGCGATTTTGCCCAAACGCTGGCGCAAACTCTGGATATTGAACAACTTCTTACCCTCAGCCAGCTTACTGCTTTACCCACCGGGGAGTGGCCTGCGCTACCGTCGCCTGATGCCGGAGCAGGTTTGACTCTGGCGCTGGCTGACGACGAAGCCTTCAACTTTTACTACCCGGATAACCTCAACCTGCTTGAACGCTGCGGGGTGAATATTGTGCGTTTTAGCCCGCTGCATGATAGCGAACTCCCACCGTGCCAGATGATCTGGCTTGGCGGCGGGTATCCGGAAATTCATGCCGCCGGACTGGCGGCAAATACCGCTATGCTGGCGCAGTTGCGGGATGCGCATCGGCGTGGGGTGGCTATCTACGCCGAATGCGGTGGGCTGATGTATCTCGGCAGCACCCTTGAAGACGCCGGCGGCGAAATTTACCCGATGGCCAATCTTATTCCCGGCCACAGCAAGATGGGCAAACGGCTCACCCGCTTTGGCTACTGCGAAGCGAGGGCGATGCGGCAAACGCTGCTGGCAGCACCCGGCGAAACCCTACGCGGGCACGAGTTTCACTACTCAGATTTCATCCCGGAAAACCCGGCGGTGCTGGCCTGCCGTAAAGTGCGCGACGGCCTGACGCTTCAGCAGTGGTCGGGGGGCTGGCAGGTGGGCAACACTTTCGCCAGCTACCTGCATCTGCATTTCGCCCAGCGTCCGGCAATGCTCAACCACTGGCTGGCTGCGGCAAGGAGCGCCCAATGACGCTGCTGGCCTGGGGCGTGGCCTGGATCCTCGATTTTATCATTGGCGACCCGCAGAGCTGGCCGCATCCGGTGCGCTGGATAGGCAACCTGATCTCCGCCGTTCAGCGCAGCGTGCGCCGCTATTGTCACAGCGACTTTGCTTTACGCATCGGTGGCGGGGTGATGTGGGTCATCGTGGTCGGCCTCACGTGGGGTATCTCCTGGGGTGTGCTGACGCTGGCGCAGATGATTCATCCGTGGCTTGGCTGGGTGCTTGAGGTGTGGATGATCTTCACCGTGCTGGCCGGACGCTGTCTGGAGCAGTCGGCGCGGGATGTTGAGCAACCGCTGCG
Organism: Klebsiella sp. RHBSTW-00484; assembly: GCF_013705725.1. NCBI lineage: Bacteria > Pseudomonadati > Pseudomonadota > Gammaproteobacteria > Enterobacterales > Enterobacteriaceae > Klebsiella > Klebsiella sp. RHBSTW-00484. The sequence goes on from NZ_CP055481.1 coordinate 1,277,344, forward strand.
CGCGGGCGATCTGGCTGAAAGCCGCGTCAAGCTGTCGTGGATTGTCGGGCGCGACACCTCGCAACTTGAGCCGCAGCAGATTAACCGTGCGGTGGTGGAAACGGTGGCGGAAAACGCCGTTGACGGCATTATCGCGCCGCTCTTCTTTCTGCTGCTGGGCGGTGCGCCGCTGGCGATGGCTTACAAAGCGGTCAATACCCTCGACTCGATGGTCGGTTACAAACATGAAAAATACCGCGCCATCGGCATGGTTAGCGCCCGCCTTGATGATGTTGCCAACTTTATTCCTGCTCGTCTGAGCTGGCTGCTTATCAGCCTGGCCGCTTTCCTCTGCCGTGAAGCGGGCGACCGCGCGCTGCGTATTGGCTGGCGCGATCGCTACAACCACAGCAGCCCGAACTGCGCCTGGTCAGAGGCGGCGGTTGCCGGGGCGCTCGGCATTCAGCTCGGCGGCCCCAATGATTACTTTGGTCAGCGCGTGGAGAAGCCGTGGATTGGCGACGCGACGCGCGACATTGCCGTAGACGATATTTCCCGAACTATTCGACTGATGTGGGTAGCCTCGACCCTGGCACTGGCGCTGTTTATGGCGACGCGGTACTGGCTGGTTGGCGTGGCCTGAGGACAAATAAATGCACTATATCCAGCAACCACAGGCGATTGAGGCGAAAAGCTTCGACATTATTGGCGACATTATTGCAGAAACTCGCCCGGACTACCGCTTTGCCAGCCCGCTGCATGAAGCCATTATCAAACGGGTGATCCACACCACCGCCGATTTTGACTGGCTGGATATTCTGTGGTTTTCAGCCGATGTTCTTGAGCGCCTCAGCGCTGCCCTGAGCCAGCCCTGCACCCTGTATACCGATACCACCATGGCGCTCTCCGGGATTAATAAAACCCTGCTGGCTAAATCCGGTGGCGAGTGCCGCTGCTATATCAGCGATCCGCGCGTAGTGGCTGAGGCGAAAGCGCAGGGGATGACCCGCTCGATGGCGGCGGTTGACATCGCGGTTGCCGAAGAGGGCGAGAAGGTGTTTGTTTTCGGCAATGCCCCCACCGCGCTGTTTCGTCTGCTTGAGCATGATGTCGCGGTGAACGGCGTGATTGGCGTGCCGGTTGGTTTCGTCGGCGCGGCGGAATCGAAAGAGGCCCTGACGCAAAGCAACCTGCCAGCCATTGCCGCTCTGGGTCGCAAAGGCGGTAGCAACGTCGCCGCGGCTATCGTCAACGCCATTTTGTATCACCAGCAGGGGGCGCGATGAGCGAGCAATCCTTTGATGACCCGGTGTGGCACAACGGCAAGGCATTGCGTAAAGGCTATACCACCGGCTCCTGCGCGACGGCGGCGGCAAAAGTCGCGGCGCTGATGGTGATGCGTCAGCATCTGATTCATCAGGTCTCGATTATTACCCCGTCCGGTGTAACGCTATGTCTTAACGTCGAGTCGCCGCACGTCGAAGGACAACAGGCGATTGCCGCGATTCGAAAAGATGGCGGCGACGATGTTGATGCCACCCACGGGATGATGATTTTTGCTCGTGTGACCCTTGATGACTCCGGCGACATCACCCTGCGCGGCGGTGAAGGCGTCGGCACCGTGACGCGCAAAGGGATTGGCCTGCCCATCGGCAGTCCGGCAATTAACCGTACTCCGCGCCACACGATTGAGTCAGCGGTGCGTGAAGCGATTGGTCCATCGCGGGGGGCGGCGGTAGAAATTTTCGCACCGGAAGGCGAGGAGCGGGCGCAGAAAACCTACAACTCGCGGCTCGGTATTTTAGGCGGCATCTCAATTATCGGCACCACCGGGATCGTCACGCCGATGTCGGAGGAGAGCTGGAAGCGTTCGCTTTCGCTGGAGCTGGAGATCAAACGCGCGGCGGGGCTGGATCGCGTGGTGTTGGTGCCGGGTAACCACGGCGAGCGCTTTGTTCGCGAGCAGATGGGGATCGATTCTCAGGTGGTGGTCACCATGAGCAACTTTGTCGGCTACATGATTGAAGAGGCCGTGCGCCTCGGGTTCCGCCAGATTGTTCTGATCGGCCATCCCGGCAAGCTGATTAAAATTGCCGCCGGTATTTTTCACACCCACAGCCATATTGCCGATGCGCGGATGGAAACGCTCGTCGCGCACCTGGCGCTGCTCGGCGCGCCGCTGGCGCTGCTGCGGCTGGTCAGCGAATGCGATACCACTGAAGCGGCGATGGAACATATCGACGCGTACGGTTTTCAGCATATCTACGACCATCTTGCCGAGCGCATCTGCCTGCGGGTGATGCAGATGCTGCGCTTTACCAAAACGCCGCCCACCTGCGACGCCATCATGTTCTCCTTTGATAACAAGGTCCTCGGCAGCAATCGCCCGGTCAAAGAGATCGCTCGGGAGATGTCATGTTAACGGTTGTCGGCATGGGGCCGTCGGGCCTGCATCTGATGACGCCCGCGGCGCGTGAGGCGGTGGCGACGGCAGATGCTTTGGTCGGCGGCAAGCGGCATCTATTGCAGTTCCCTGAATTTCACGGCGAGCAGTTTGCGCTGGGCGCCAATATTGCCGAGCTGCTGGAATGGCTCGAAGAGCGTGAAGCGCAGCAAGTGGTGGTGCTGGCCTCCGGCGACCCGCTGTTTTACGGCATCGGCACGCGGCTGATTGCCCACTTTGGCATCGAACGCGTGCGCATTATCCCCGGTATCAGCGCGGTGCAATACCTGTGCGCCCGTGCCGGAATCGACATGAACGATATCTGGTTGACCAGCAGCCACGGGCGAGAGGTCTCTTTCGATGAGCTGGCTCGCCACAGCAAAGTGGCGATGGTGACCGACGGACGCTGCGGGCCGCGTGAAATCGCCGCCCAGCTAGCAGCGCGAGGGAAAGGGTATCGCTGGATGGTGATTGGCGAAAATCTGGCGATGGAAAATGAGCGCATTCACTGGCTGCCGGTTAGTGAGGTCGACGCTGAATATGAAATGAACGCGGTGGTGATCCTCGATGAAAGATGAGCTTTTTCTGCGCGGCGAGAAAGTGCCGATGACCAAAGAAGCGGTTCGCGCGCTGGCGCTGGCCAAACTTGAACTGCACCGGGCAAGCCACCTGATTGATATCGGCGCCGGTACCGGCAGCGTGTCGATTGAGGCGGCGTTGCAATATCCCTCGCTACAGGTGACGGCGGTCGAACGTAATCCCGCAGCCCTGCGGCTGCTTGATGAAAATCGCCAGCACTTCGCCTGCGGCAACATTGAGATCCTGCCTGGCGAAGCGCCGATGGTGATTACCGAACGGGCCGATGCCATTTTTATGGGCGGCAGCGGCGGCCATCTTGGGGAACTGATTGACTGGTCCTGGCAGCAGCTCTATCCCGGCGGCCGTCTGGTGATGACCTTTATTCTGCAAGAGAACCTGAACGCCGCCCTCGACTACCTGCAACAACGGGGGATCGAGCAGGTCGATTGCCTCCAGCTTAACGTTTCGTCGCTGACTACGCTTGGCAGCGGCCACTATTTCAAACCGAATAATCCCGTTTTTGTTATCGCCTGTCAGAAGGAAGAAAACCATGGCTGAGACATTTGACCCCCGTAGTGTGTGGTTCGTTGGCGCAGGGCCGGGCGACCGTGAGCTGATTACCCTCAAGGGTTACCGCTTGTTGCAGCAGGCCCAGGTGGTGATCTACGCCGGTTCGCTGATAAACACCGAATTACTGGAGTATTGCCCGGCAGGAGCTGAGTGCCACGACAGCGCCGAACTGCATCTGGAGCAAATTCTCGACCTGATGGAAGCGGGCGTAAAAGCCGGGAAAACGGTGGTGCGTCTACAGACCGGAGACGTCTCGCTGTACGGTTCGGTACGCGAGCAGGGTGAAGAGCTGACTAAACGCGGTATCGACTGGCAGGTGGTACCGGGAGTCAGCGCGTTTTTGGGCGCGGCGGCGGAGCTGGGCGTTGAGTACACCGTGCCGGAAGTCTCTCAGAGCCTGATTATTACCCGTCTTGAAGGGCGCACGCCGGTGCCAGAGCGCGAACAGCTTGAGTCGTTTGCCAGCCACCAGACCTCGATGGCGATTTATCTCTCGGTACAGCGCATTCACCGGGTGGCGGAACGCCTGATTGAAGGCGGCTACCCGGCAACCACGCCGGTAGCGGTTATCTATAAAGCGACCTGGCCGGAAAGCCAGACCGTGCGCGGCACGTTGGCCGATATCGGCGACAAGGTCCGCGATGCAGGGATCCGTAAAACGGCGCTCATTCTGGTCGGGAATTTCCTTGGGGACGAGTATCACTACTCAAAACTCTACGCGGCGGACTTTAGCCATGAATACCGTAAAGCCTGAATCTATCGCTCTTTTCTGCCTGACCCCAGGCGGTGTCTTGCTGGCGAAAAGGTTGGCGGCAATGCTGCCGTTAACCTGCTTTACCAGCGAGAAGCTGTTGGAGGAGGGGTTTCTGCCCTTTGAAAACGGCTTCGCCAACGCTGCGCGCGAGGCCTTCAGCAGCTACTCGGCGCTGATTTTCATCGGCGCGACCGGTATCGCGGTGCGCGTGCTGGCGCCGCTGGTTAATGACAAGTTCAGCGATCCGGCGGTGGTGGTGATCGATGAACGCGGGCAGCACGTCATCAGCCTGCTCTCCGGTCACGCGGGTGGGGCTAATGCCCTAAGCCGCTATCTGGCGGGAATGCTCGGTGCAGACCCGGTGATCACCACCGCCACCGACGTTAACGATATGGCGGCCCTCGATACCCTGGCATTCCAGCTTAACGCGCGGATGACCGACTTCCGCGCGGCGGTGAAAACCATCAACCAGATGCTGGTTAGCCATCAGCGCGTCGGCCTGTGGTGGGATGAAGAGCTGGATGAAGACGTCAATCACTGCGACCGGCGTGGGTTTATTACCGTCTCTGACCTGAATCAGCTTCCCGAACTGGATGCGCTTATCTGTATCACCTTGCGCAACGAGCTGCCGGAGATCGCCGTGCCGCACTGGAAGCTAGTGCCGCAGCGCGTCGTTGCGGGCATCGGCTGTCGTCGCGATACGCCGTTCCCGCTGTTAGCGGCGCTGCTGGCGCGTCAACTTGAGGCGCAGCGGCTCGATCCTCTGGCGCTGAAAGCTATCGGTAGCGTTACGTTGAAAAAACACGAGCAGGGGCTTATCCAACTGGCCTCCTGCTGCCGCGTGCCGTTTGAAACCTTTACCGCTGACGCGCTGCGTGAGCATGAACACCACTTCCCTTCGTCCTCGTTTGTTCGCCAAACGGTGGGGGTTGGAAGCGTATCGGGTCCGGCGGCGTGGCTGCTGAGCCATGGGCAACTTTTAGGCGAAACCCTGCGCGAGCAGGGCGTCACAATTACTTTGGGAGTTTCACACTGATGTTAAGCGTAATCGGGATTGGCCCTGGCTCACAGTCAATGATGACTATGGAAGCGATTGAGGCGTTACAGGCGGCGGAAATCGTCGTGGGTTATAAAACCTACACCCACCTGGTGAAAGCCTTTACCGGTGATAAGCAGGTGATCAAAACCGGGATGTGCAAAGAGATTGAACGCTGCCAGGCGGCGATTGAGCTGGCGCAGGCCGGGCATAATGTGGCGCTGATTAGCAGCGGCGACGCCGGTATTTACGGCATGGCGGGGCTGGTGCTGGAGTTGGTGAGCAAGCAGAAACTCGACGTAGAAGTTCGCCTTATTCCCGGGATGACCGCCAGTATCGCCGCCGCCTCGCTGCTGGGCGCGCCGCTGATGCACGACTTCTGTCATATCAGCCTCAGCGACCTGCTGACCCCGTGGCCGGTGATTGAAAAACGCATTATCGCTGCCGGAGAAGCCGATTTTGTTATTTGTTTTTACAACCCACGCAGCCGCGGCCGCGAAGGGCATCTGGCACGTGCCTTTGAACTGCTGTCTGCCAGCAAAAGCGCACAAACGCCGGTGGGCATCGTGAAGTCCGCCGGACGCAAGAAACAGGAAAAATGGCTGACCACCCTGGGGGAGATGGATTTTGAACCCGTCGATATGACCAGCCTGGTGATCGTAGGCAATAAAGCGACCTATATACAGGATGGCCTGATGATCACTCCGCGAGGCTATGTGCTGTGAGCTACGGCGAGGTGCTGGTCATGGGCGGAACCAGCGACGCGCGGGCGCTATGCCAACAGCTGGACGCGGCGCAGGTCAAATACACCCTGTCGGTGGCGACGCCGACTGGCCAGCAGTTGGCAGGCGATATTCAGGGGCAGGTGCGCTGCGGGCGGCTTGAGCCGGAAGAGATGGTTGCCTGGCTAAAGGACAATCGTACCCGCTGGGTTATTGACGCTTCGCACCCCTACGCCGAAGTGGTGAGTCGTAACATCATCCGCGCCTGTGAAACCGCTAGCGTGTTGCTCAGCCGCTATCAGCGCCCGGAACAGCTTAGCGACCTGACGCATCCACAGCTTTATACCGTGCAGAGCATCGAAGAAGCCTGCGATGTGGCGCGGGGCTTTGGTCAGCGCGTGCTGCTCACCACGGGAAGCAAAGATCTGGCGCGCTGGCGGGCAGGATTAGGTGAAAAAACGCTGCTGGCTCGCGTACTGCCCGTTCCCGATGTTATCGCGCAGTGCGCTGAGCTTGGCTTTGGCGTCGGCGAGATCTTCGCGCTATGCGGGCCGTTCAGCGCCGAGTTTAACGCTGCTTTTTACCGCCAGTGCCGCGCCGATGTGGTGATCACCAAGGCCTCCGGCGCGGAAGGCGGTTATCAGGAAAAAGTACAACCCTGTCTCGATGCCGGTATCCCCTGCATCGTGATTACGCGTCCGGCACCGCTGGTGACGGGTGAAGAGTTACTGGAAAGTCAGGCTGCCTTTGCCCAACGCTTAGCGCGCTGGCTGGCCGCTGCTTAAGGAGTCAGAAATGAAAAAAGCGCTTCTGGTGATCAGTTTTGGCACCAGCTATCCCGACACCTGTGAAAAGAACATTGTCGCCTGCGAGCGTGAGCTGGCGGCCAGCTGTCCTGACCGCGACACGTTTCGCGCCTTTACCTCGGGGATGATTATTCGCAAGCTCAAGCAGCGTGATGGTATCGAGATTGATACGCCGTTGCAGGCTTTGCAGAAGCTCGCCGAACAGGGCTATCAGGATGTGGTGATTCAATCGCTGCACATCATTAACGGCGATGAATACGAAAAGATCGTTCGCGAAGTGCAAAGCATGCGCCCGCTATTCGCCCGCTTAACGCTGGGCGCGCCGCTGCTGAGCAGCCATGACGATTATGTTCAACTGATGCACGCACTGCGTCAGCAAATGCCGCCGCTTGCTGAGAAAGAAACGGTGGTCTTTATGGGGCACGGTGCCAGTCATCACGCCTTCGCCGCCTACGCCTGTCTGGACCATATGATGACCGCCCAGCGCTTTCCGGCGCGGGTGGGGGCAGTCGAAAGTTATCCGGAAGTCGATATTCTTATCGACAGCCTGCGCCAGCAGGAGGTTACCGGCGTTCACCTGATGCCGTTGATGCTGGTGGCGGGCGATCATGCCATCAACGATATGGCCTCCGATGAAGAGGACTCCTGGAAAACGTTGTTCAACGCCGCCGGTATTCCGGCGACGCCGTGGCTTAGCGGGCTGGGGGAAAACCCGGCGGTGCGCGCGATGTTTGTCGCCCATCTACAGCAGGCGCTGAATCTGGCAATGGAGGAAGCAGCATGAGCGGCAAACTGTATGCCCTGAGCACCGGACCGGGCGCGTCCGACCTGATTACCGTTCGCGCGGCGCGCATTCTTGGCAAGCTGGACATTCTCTACGCCCCAGCCGGACGTAAAGGCGGCGACAGCCTGGCGCTCTCCATCGTGCGTGAATATATCGGCGAACAGACCGAAGTACGCTGCTGCCATTTTCCGATGAGCGCTGACAGTGCGGAAAAAGAGGCGGTCTGGGACGAAGTTGCCGCCGCGCTGGTGCACGAAGTGGAGGCGGGTAAACAGGTCGGGTTTATTACCCTAGGTGACGCCATGCTGTTCAGCACCTGGGTGTTCTTACTCCAGCGTATCGGCTGTGCGGACTGGCTGGAGATTGTTCCTGGCGTCACCTCTTTCGCCGCCATTGCCGCGCGTTCAAAAACGCCGCTGGCTATGGAGCAACAGTCGCTGGCGGTGGTCTCCTGCACCGCGCCGGAAGCGGAAATTGAACAGGCGCTGCGCCAGCATGAAAGCCTGGTACTGATGAAAGTGTATGGCCGTTTCCCCCGCATTAAAGCGCTGCTGGAGAAAAACGGCCTGCTCGATGCCGCGCTGATGATGTCCGAGGCCACGCTGCCCGGCGAACAGTGCTGGCGTCATCTGAATGACGTGAGCGACGAACAGCCGCTGCCCTATTTTTCGACCATCCTGGTGAATAAACAGTGGGAGTATGCAGAATGAAACTTGAACAACAGCTAAAACAGCTGTCTTTCAGCGGGTTAGCTGCGGCGCTATTGCTGATAGTGGTTCCCGAAAAGGCCTTCGCGATGCACATCATGGAGGGATTTTTACCACCGATGTGGGCCCTGGCATGGTGGCTGCTGTTTCTGCCTTGCCTGTGGTACGGGCTGGTGCGCCTGCGCCGTATCGTGCAGGAAGATAACAATCAGAAGGTACTGCTGGCGCTGTGCGGAGCGTTTATTTTTGTCCTCTCGGCGCTGAAGATACCATCGGTAACCGGCAGCTGTTCGCACCCGACCGGCGTCGGCCTGGCGGTCATTCTGTTCGGGCCGGGCGTGGTGGCGATCCTCGGCGCTATCGTGCTGCTGTTCCAGGCGCTGTTGCTGGCGCATGGCGGGCTGACAACGCTCGGCGCTAACGGCATGTCGATGGCGGTGATTGGGCCGGTGGTCGGCTATATGGTATGGAAAATGGCCTGCCGGGCGGGGATTCGCCGCGACGTCGGGGTCTTTCTCTGCGCGATGCTGGCGGATCTGGTGACCTACTTTGTCACCTCCGTGCAGCTTGGCGTGGCCTTCCCGGATCCGACGGCGGGCGCAACCGGCTCGATCGTCAAATTTATGGGGATCTTCTGCCTGACGCAGATCCCGATCGCCATCGCTGAAGGGTTGTTAACCGTCATGATCTACGACCAGTTGACCAAACGCCAGCTGATCACCGCACAGACCGCACAGGGGCATTAACATGAAAAAGACGCTGATATTGTTATCGATGGTGGTGGCGCTGGTGATCCTACCGTTCTTTATCGATCACGGGGGTGAATTTGGCGGTTCGGACGGCGAGGCGGAGAGCCAGATTCAGGTGGTTGCACCGCACTATGAGCCATGGTTCCAGCCGCTGTACGAACCGGCGAGCGGAGAAATTGAGAGTCTGCTGTTCACGTTACAGGGCTCCCTTGGCGCGGCGGTGATTTTCTATATTTTGGGCTACAGCAAAGGCAGACAACGCCGTGATGACCGGGTTTGACAGACTAAGCTATCAAAGCCGCTGGTTTCACGTCGCGCCAGAGCGCAAGTTTCTGTTCTGGCTGCTGCTGATGGTGCTGGCCTTTACCCTGCCCCCGCTGGGGCAGGGTATTGAAATGGTGCTGATTGCCGCCTTGACCTGCTGGCTGCTGCGGGTTTCGCCGTGGCGCTGGTGCCGCTGGATGGCGCTGCCGTTCGGCTTCCTGTTGATCGGCGTGGTGACTATTCTGTTTAGCATCAGCCGCGATCCGCATGCTCTGCTGGTGAGCGTTCCGCTGGGAAGCTACTGGCTGGGCATCACCTCAGCGGGGCTGAACACCGCTAATGAGACCTTCTGGCGCAGCCTGGCGGCGCTGGCGTCAACCTTCTGGCTGGTGCTGAACCTGCCGTTCCCGCAGCTGATTTTGCTGCTTAAGCGCGGTCGGGTACCACGACTGTTGACCGAGCAAATCCTGCTGACCTGGCGCTTTATTTTTATTCTCTTAGACGAAGCGCTGGCGATTCACCGTGCGCAAACTTTGCGTTTTGGCTACCGTAGCGTGCCGAAAGGCTATCGCTCGCTGGCGATGCTGGTGGGGTTGCTGTTTACCCGCGTGATGATCCGCTACCAACAAATGAGCACCACGCTGGATATCAAACTGTACCAGGGTGATTTTCACCTCTAAGGATAAGTATGCTTGCCACGACCGATCTCTGGTTTCGCTATCAGGATGAGCCGGTGCTGAAGGGGCTGACTCTGGATTTTTCTCACCACTCCGTGACCGGGCTGGTGGGGGCAAACGGCTGCGGAAAATCCACGCTTTTTATGAACCTGAGCGGCCTGCTGCGCCCGCAAAAAGGGGCGGTGTTGTGGCAAGGGAAGCCGCTGGATTATGGCAAGCGCGGCCTGCTGGCGCTGCGTCAACAGGTGGCGACCGTATTTCAGGATCCGGATCAGCAGATCTTTTATACCGATATCGATAGCGATATCGCCTTTAGCCTGCGTAACCTGGGCGTCGCGGAAGATGAAATCGCCCGTCGGGTGGACGATGCGCTGACCCTGGTTGATGCGCAGTCTTTTCGCCAGCAGCCGATTCAGTGTCTGAGCCACGGGCAGAAAAAACGCGTGGCGATCGCCGGAGCGCTGGTGCTGCAGGCACGCTATTTGCTGCTTGATGAACCCACGGCGGGCCTCGATCCCTCCGGGCGCGCGCAGATGATCGACATCATTAAGCGCATTGTCGATCAAGGCAACCACGTGGTGATCTCCAGCCACGATATCGATCTGATTTATGAAGTCAGCGATGCGGTTTACGTTTTGCGCCGTGGCGAAGTGCTTGCACACGGCGAACCCGGAGAGGTGTTTGCCCGCAGCGAGTTAATGACGCAGGCCGGATTGACCCAGCCGTGGCTGGTGAAACTGCATGCGCAGCTGGGACTGCCGTTGTGCAAAACCGAAGGCGAGTTTTTTGAGCGGATGCGAAATCATGCAATGAAGGAGGCGTCATGACGCTGGCAATTATGTTACTGGGCACTGCTTCTGACGTCGGTAAAAGCGTGCTGGTGGCGGGGCTGTGCCGTATTTTTTATCAGGACGGGCAGCGTACCGCGCCGTTTAAATCGCAGAATATGGCGCTCAATTCCGGTATCACACCGGATGGCAAAGAGATGGGTCGTGCGCAGATTTTCCAGGCTGAAGCTGCGGGCATTGCCCCGGATGTGCGTATGAACCCGGTGCTGCTCAAGCCGACCAGCGACCGCAAAGCCCAGGTGGTGCTGATGGGCAAGGTGGCGACCGATATGGACGCGGTGAGCTATCACGAATACAAGCCGCGCCTGCGCGAGCAGATCCTTTCGGTCTATAACAGCCTGGCCGCGGAGCATGATGTGCTGGTGCTGGAAGGGGCGGGCAGCCCGGCGGAGATCAACCTGCGCGACCGCGACATCGTCAATATGGGTATGGCCGAGATGGCGCAGTGTCCGGTGATCCTCGTGGCGGATATCGATCGCGGCGGCGTCTTTGCCTCCATTTACGGCACCCTCGCGCTGCTGCACGACCACGAACGTGCGCGGGTTAAAGGCGTCATTATTAATAAATTTCGCGGCGACGTGACGCTGCTTTACTCGGGTATCGAGCAGATAGAAGCACTGACCAACGTCCCGGTGCTCGGCGTGATGCCGTGGCTGGATGTCGATCTCGAAGACGAAGACGGCGTGGCGCTGCAAAAGGGAAAATACCTGCGTACCGACAAGCGCGATATTGAGATTGCTGTGGTCCAGGTACCGCATATTTCCAACTTTACCGACTTCAACGCGCTGGCGGCGCAGCCGGACGTTCGCGTGCGCTATGTTCGTTACCCGCAGGAGCTGGCGGGCGCGGATATGGTGATCCTGCCGGGTAGCAAAAATACGCTCGGCGATCTGCTCTGGCTGCGCGAAAGCGGGATGGCGCATGCGGTGCTGCAGGCCCGGCGTCAGGGCGTGCCGGTGCTGGGGATTTGCGGCGGCTACCAGATGCTCGGCGAAACCATTATTGATGAGGTGGAATCGGGACTTGGCACCCAGCCCGGGCTAGGGTTACTCAATACCGTGACCCACTTCGCACAGCACAAAACCACCACTCAGGTCACGGCGACACTGGCTCCGGTGCTGCCAGAGTGGCTGGCGGCAACGGCAGGGCTTGCCGTACGCGGCTATGAAATTCATATGGGCGAGACCGAGCTGCACGACGGCTGCCGTTCGCTGATGCAATTACATAAGAACGGGCTGAGCGTGGCGGACGGCGCGGTGAGCGACGATGGTCTGGCGTTTGGTACCTATCTTCACGGCTTGTTTGATAGCGATGAATTCACTCGCGCGCTGGTTAACGGCCTGCGCCAGCGTAAAGGTCTGGCGGCGCTCGATAGTGACTTCCAGTATGCGCAGTACAAATCCCAGCAGTTCGATCTACTGGCCGACGCGATGCGCCAGAATATTGATATCGAAAAAATCTACGCCATCATGCGCCAGCATCAGGAGCCTGTATGCTGACTTTAGTTACTGGTGGCGCGCGCAGCGGCAAAAGCCGTCACGCCGAAGCGCTGATCGCCCACTCGCCGCAGGTGCTGTACATCGCCACTTCACAGATTTTTGATGATGAGATGGCGGCGCGGATCCAACACCACCGCGACGGCAGGCCCGCGCACTGGCGCACGGCCGAGCGCTGGCAGCAGCTTGATGAGCTGATAACGCCGGATAACCATCCCGAAGAAGCGATCTTGTTGGAGTGTATTACCACCATGGTCACCAATTTGCTGTTTGCGCTGGGCGGCGACAGTTCGCCGGACGGCTGGGATTACGCGGCGATGGAGCGGGCTATTGACGCCGAAATCGCCGTGCTGATTGCCGCCTGTCAGCGCTGCCCGGCTCACGTGGTGCTGGTAACCAACGAGGTGGGGATGGGGATCGTGCCGGAAAACCGTCTGGCCCGCCATTTCCGCGATATTGCCGGGCGAGTCAACCAGCGCCTTGCGGCGGCGGCGGATGAGGTCTGGCTGGTGGTGTCGGGCATCGGCGTAAAAATCAAATAAACCAGGCGCTCCGTACCGGGAGTTATTCTTCCTGCTGGCTCTGCCATGAGCCAGCCAACATGACGAGAATCTCTATGCACAGCTTAACCTCTCTACTGGGCGCGATCCCTGCGCTTGATGAAAATGCAATGGCGCGCGCGCAACTCCATATTGATGGCCTGCTTAAGCCGCCGGGAAGCCTTGGACGCCTTGAAGACCTGGCCGTACAGCTCGCGGGAATGCCCGGTCTTGAAGGCGTGCCGCAGGTGAAAAAGAAGGCGCTGCTGGTGATGTGCGCCGACCACGGCGTTTGGGATGAAGGGGTGGCGATTTCGCCCAAAGTGGTGACCGCAATTCAGGCGGCCAATATGACGCTGGGCAAGACCGGCGTTTGCGTGCTGGCGGCGCAGGCAGGGGCGGAAATGCATGTGATTGACGTCGGGATTGATGCCGAGCTGATTCCTGGCGTTATCAATATGCGCGTGGCGCGTGGTTGCGGAAATATCGCCGTCGGCCCGGCAATGAGCCGTGGTCAGGCCGAAGAGCTGCTGCTGGAGGTGATTCGCTATACCCGTGGGCTGGCGGAAGATGGCGTCACGCTGTTTGGCGTTGGTGAGTTGGGGATGGCGAATACTACCCCGGCGGCGGCGATCGTCAGCGTTCTGACCGGTAGCGATGCGCAAGAGGTGGTGGGGATTGGCGCGAATTTACCGCTGACCAAAGTCGGTAACAAAGTGGAAGTGGTACGTCGAGCTATCGCCGTTAACCAGCCTGACGCGAATGATGGTCTGGACGTGCTGGCGAAAGTGGGCGGTTTTGATTTATTGGGGATGGCGGGCGTGATGCTGGGCGCGGCTTCCTGTGGATTGCCGGTACTACTCGATGGCTTCCTGTCTTACGCGGCGGCGCTGGCGGCGTGCCGAATTGCGCCGGAAGTGAAACCCTACCTGATACCGTCGCACTATTCGGCAGAGAAGGGCGCACGCACGGCACTGATGCACCTGGAGCTGGATCCGTATCTCAATATGGGCATGCGTCTGGGGGAAGGCAGCGGCGCGGCGCTGGCTATGCCAATCGTCGAAGCGGCCTGTGCGATGTACCACGATATGGGCATGCTGGCGGCGAGCAATATTGTTTTGCCAAAAGGCTGAGGAGATTTGCGGGGACGGTGCTAAGCCGTTCCCGTGAAAGGTCTGGGGTTTGCGGAACGCAGAAACAAAAAAACACCCTTGAGGGTGTTTATGATGTTGGTTGCGGGGGCCGGATTTGAACCGACGACCTTCGGGTTATGAGCCCGACGAGCTACCAGGCTGCTCCACCCCGCGTCCGTCTTTCTACGTCGTATTTCAAACCACATGTACGTTGGCTTTCCTCGTTCACCTCAGTCACTTACTTATGTAAGCTCCTAAGGATTCACTGCGTCGCCGCCTTCCTGTGATTCGAACTACTCGTATAAATAATCAGATTTTAATTGGTTGCGGGGGCCGGATTTGAACCGACGACCTTCGGGTTATGAGCCCGACGAGCTACCAGGCTGCTCCACCCCGCGTCCGTCATTACTCTTCCATCGAGTAACGTTACTTCTCTGATTTTAATTGGTTGCGGGGGCCAGATTTGAACTGACGACCTTCGGGTTATGAGCCCGACGAGCTACCAGGCTGCTCCACCCCGCGTCCGTGGAAGCGCACTATACTCTGCTAACGTTTTGATGCAACCCTTTTTCATAGAAATCGTCAATTTTGTAAGAATTGATGCATATGGAAGCATTGTTAGTCTGTTTTTTGCGCAAAACTGTCTTTGCCGTGCCTAAGCGCATTTCATTAGCCCTGGGGGTTTGTTATCTTCATCACGCACCCGGGCTTAGTTGCATAAAGAAGAGATACCATGAAAGGACGTTGGGCAAAATACGCAGTAACAGGGGCAATGCTGGCAATGCTGGCCGCCTGTTCCTCAAAACCGACCGATCGCGGTCAGCAGTATAATGAAGGCAAACTCACCCAGCCGTTTTCATTGGTTAACCAACCTGATGCGGTCGGCTCACCGATTAACGCTGGTGACTTCTCCGAGCAGGTGAGCAAAATCCGTAGCGCCTCGCCGCGTCTCTATAACAGTCAGAGCAACGTCTACAACGCGTTGCAGGATTGGCTGCGCTCCGGCGGTGATACCCGCACGCTGAGCCAGTTTGGTATCGACGCCTGGCAGATGCAGGGGACGGACAACTACGGTAACGTCCAGTTTACTGGCTACTACACGCCGGTGGTGCAGGCGCGCCATACTCGCCAGGGCGAGTTCCAGTATCCGATTTACCGTATGCCGCCCAAGCGCGGTAAGCTGCCGTCCCGCGCCAGCATTTACGCGGGCGCTCTGAGCGACAACTACATCCTCGCCTACAGCAACTCGCTGATGGACAACTTTATAATGGACGTGCAGGGCAGCGGCTATATTGATTTTGGCGACGGTTCGCCGCTGAACTTCTTTAGCTATGCCGGGAAAAACGGCTGGTCCTATTACAGCATCGGTAAGGTGCTTATCGATCGCGGCGAAGTGAAGCGTGAAGATATGTCGATGCAGGCGATCCGCGAATGGGGTGAAAAGCACAGCGAGGCGGAAGTTCGTGAACTGCTGGAGCAGAACCCGTCGTTCGTCTTCTTTAAGCCGCAGTCTTTCGCACCGGTGAAAGGCGCCAGCGCGGTGCCGCTGATTGGCCGTGCATCGGTCGCCTCCGATCGTTCGATTATTCCACCGGGCACCACGCTGCTGGCGGAAGTGCCGCTGCTGGATAATAACGGTAAGTTTAACGGCCAGTACGAGCTGCGCTTAATGGTTGCCCTGGACGTTGGCGGTGCGATTAAGGGCCAGCACTTTGATATTTACCAGGGCATTGGGGCTGATGCCGGGCATCGTGCCGGTTGGTATAACCACTATGGTCGCGTATGGGTGCTGAAAAACGCGCCGGGCGCTGGCAACGTCTTTAGCGGTTAACGCGCACCTGACCGATATTTTGTAGCCCGGGTAAGGCGCTTGCGCCGCGACCCGGGAATTCCCACTAATTCTGAGGTTCTATGTCTGTTGTAATCAGCGATGCCTGGCGTCAGCGTTTTGGCGGTACGGCGCGTTTATATGGTGAAAAAGCGCTGCAGTGTTTTGCCGATGCGCATGTCTGTGTGGTCGGCATCGGCGGTGTGGGCTCATGGGCGGCGGAAGCGCTGGCGAGAACCGGGATTGGCGCGATTACCCTTATCGATATGGATGATGTCTGCGTTACCAACACTAACCGCCAGGTTCACGCGCTCGACGGTAACGTCGGTCTGGCGAAAGCGGAAGTGATGGCGGAACGCATTCGCCTGATCAACCCCGAGTGTCGGGTGACGGTGGTGGACGATTTTGTCACCCCGGAAAACGTCGCTGAGTATCTGGGCGTGGGTTTCAGCTACGTGATTGATGCCATTGATAGCGTGCGCCCGAAGGCGGCATTAATCGCATACTGCCGTCGCTATAAGGTGCCGCTGGTTACCACTGGCGGTGCGGGCGGGCAAATCGACCCGACGCAAATTCAGGTCGCCGATCTGGCGAAAACCATCCAGGACCCGCTTGCAGCCAAGCTGCGCGAGCGGCTAAAAAGCCAGTTTGGGGTGGTGAAGAACAGTAAAGGTAAACTGGGCATTGATTGCGTCTTTTCCACCGAAGCGCTGGTGTATCCGCAGGCAGACGGCAGCGTGTGCGCGATGAAAAGCACCGCCGAGGGTCCAAAACGGATGGATTGCGCATCCGGATTTGGCGCGGCAACGATGGTGACCGCGACCTTTGGTTTTGTCGCCGTGTCCCATGCATTGAAGAAAATGCTGGCGAAGGCGGCACGTGAAGCGGCGGCTTCTGCCGGGTAATTCCCCGGAGGCGGTGCTGCGCACCTGTCCGGGCTACAAAACCGCACGAACTCGTAGCCCGGGCAAGGCGCGTTAAGCGCCGCCCCCGGGATGAGGTTAAACCTCGCGGGCGGCGGTGAGAACCGCTTCGCTCAGCGCATTCAGCCCCTGGCTGCGCGAGGCGCTGAGTTGGCCGCGCAGTCCCAGCTCATCAAATAGCGTCAGCGGGTCCCGTGCCAGTAGTTCTCCGGCGTTTTTCCCCTCAATGGCGGTTAATAACACCGCCAGCATGCCGCGCACAATGCGGCCTTCACTATCGCCGTAGAAATGCAGTTTGCCCTCGGCATCAATGAAATAGCCTAGCCAGACGCGGTTTTCACACCCGGCAATCTCTTTGGCACGGGCTTTCAGGTCGTCCGGCAGCGCCGGAAGCTGCTTACCGAGTAAAATCAGCTGGCGGTATTTATCCTCCCACTGGGTGAGTGGAGTGAAGGTCTGGCGCAAGGCCTCTTCAGTAATGCGGGTACCAAAAGGGTGAGAAGTCGTCATCAATCCACCAGTATTTGCAGGGCGCGGTCAACGGCGTGCACCAGCGCATAAACATCGTCTTGCGTATTATAAGGCGCGAACGAGGCTCGCAGGGTACCGCTGACGCCAAGCGCCGCCAGCAGCGGCTGAGCACAGTGTTGACCGGCCCGCAGGGCGATGCCGGACTCCGCCAGTAGCGTGACCATGTCGCTATGGTGCACGCCGTCAAAATCAAACGCCAGCAGGCTGGAGTCCTGGCAGCGGAAGGAACGGAAGCCCGGACGCTTTGCCAGCTCCTCTTCCGCCAGCGTTGCCAGGCTGCGGCTCCAGTTTTCCGCTTGGGCAATATCGGTTTCTTCCAGCCACTCCAGCGCCGCGCTCAGGCCAATTACTCCGGCGATATTTGGCGTTCCTGCTTCGAAGCGGTAAGGCGCAGGCTGGGTTTTAAAGCCGTCGAAGGTGACTTCAGTAATCATTTTCCCGCCGCCGAGCCAGGGCGGCATCTCGGCCAGCAGTTCGCTTTTGCCATACAGCGCGCCAATGCCCGTTGGCCCATAGAGCTTATGGCCCGAGAAGGCATAAAAGTCGATATCCAGCGCCTGCACGTCCGCCGGGAAATGCACCGCACCCTGTGCGCCATCCACCATCACGACCATATCGGCAGCGTGGGCCAGACCAATCGCCAACGCCAGATCCGGACAGCCGCCGGTGACGTTGGACATCTGACCGATCGCCAGCACCCGGCTGCGCGGCGTAATCAGCGAGCTCAGTTGAGCCACATCCGGCAGGCGATTGGCCGCAAGCGGAAGCTTCACCACCCGGGCTCCGGTCTGCTCTGCGACCATTAGCCACGGAACCAGATTGGCGTGATGCTCCGCCTCACTGACGATAATTTCATCGCCCGGCTTCAGGCGCGGACGGACGTAGCTCTGCGCCACCATATTTATGGCCTCGGTGGTGCCGCGCGTCCAGACAATATCCTTGCCGGAAGGGGCGTTAAGCAGCGCCGCCACGCGCGCGCGCGCGTCTTCATAGCGTTCAGTTAACCGCTGGGCTGCGGCGAACTGGCTGCGATGGACGTTACCCGCGCTGAGGCGATAAAACTGGTCGCTGGCCTCGATCACCGCCAGCGGCTTAAGCGCCGTCGCTGCGCTATCAAGATAGACGCCAGCATCGGACAGCGCCGGAAACTGGGCGCGAAATTGGACGGGGTTGAATGCGTTCATGAGCTCCTCATATTGATTCGGCGATCGTCGCGCAAATCGGCTGGCGATACAAGGTTTCTGCTAGCGAGTGGAATTTTCTGAATGTGACTTCGGCGGTGTAAAAGATGGTTATGCTAAATAGTGTTGGGTTTGCGTTTTAACCTGGTGATGAATGAATCATAAACAGTATAAATAGTCGTAAGGAGAGAAAGATGAAAATGAATAAGACTGCCGCCATTATTTCTGCCTGTGTGCTGACCTTCGGTCTGAGCGCCTGTTCTTCCAACTACGTGATGCACACTAATGACGGGCGCACCATTGTGACGGACGGGAAACCGCAAACGGACAATGACACTGGGATGATTTCCTACAAAGATGCCTGGGGCAATAAGCAGCAGATCAATCGTTCTGACGTAAAACAGTTGGGCGAACTGGATAAGTGATTGGCGTATATACCCTAAATAATTCGAGTTGCAGGAAGATGGCTAGTGAGCGACAAATTCGTCGGGAACGAATTTGACCAGCCGAAGGCTGGCCTCCGGTGAGAGGCAGGAGCCTCTCATTAATCCCCTGGAGCTTACTCGAGTATGTGACTGGGGGTGAACGACAAATCTGTCTGGAACAGATTTGAACGCTGTGTAGCGGCGGCCCGTAAGGGCGAGGCTCATGGATGAGCCGAGTAACGTAGCCAACGCACAGGCAACTTGAAGCATGACGGGTATAGCAGGCAAAAAAAAGCACCGCGCATTGCGGTGCTACATTAAATCACTATGGACAGACAGGGTAAATGTACAGGAAGTGAAAAAGGGGTAGCTTAGCTACCATGGTCCGCACACACACAGACCAATTGCAAACACAACAACACAACATCACAACCGTAAGCCAAAAGCTTGTTGGAACACGCATTCCAAAAAAAGCTCTTCGTTCCGGCTCAGGAAGTGCCGCCACTATAGGTATTTGCTGGTAGAACCTCAACGGACAAATTATAATGGCTCAGATAAAAAAAACTAATAGGTTAACTGTTGTTTCCTGTTTGTTAAATTGCCTTAACATCTAAGCCAGAATAACTATGTCAAAGCGTTTGCCACCTCTGAATGCATTACGTGTTTTTGATGCAGCCGCACGTCATCTCAGCTTCACTCGCGCTGCCGATGAGCTTTTTGTGACCCAGGCCGCAGTCAGCCACCAAATCAAGTCACTGGAGGATTTCCTCGGCCTCAAGCTGTTCCGTCGACGCAATCGTTCTCTTCTTTTGACGGAAGAGGGACAGAGCTATTTTCAGGATATTAAAGATATTTTTTCCCAGCTCACCGAGGCGACCCGCAAGCTTCAGGCACGAAGTGCAAAAGGGGCGTTGACCGTCAGTATGCTGCCCAGTTTTGCCATACAGTGGCTGGTGCCGAGACTCACAAGCTTTAACTCAGCTTATCCGGGAATCGATGTCAGAATCCAGGCGGTAGACCGTCAGGAAGACAAGCTGGCGGATGATGTTGACGTAGCGATTTTTTATGGCCGCGGCAACTGGCCGGGGCTGCGCGTTGAAAAATTATACGCCGAATATCTGCTCCCGGTTTGCTCGCCATTGTTGCTTACCGGCGACAAAGCATTGAAAACACCTGCTGATCTGGCGCAACATACGCTGTTACACGATGCTTCCCGTCGCGACTGGCAAACTTATACCCGCCAGTTGGGTCTAAACCATATTAATGTGCAACAGGGACCGATTTTTAGCCACAGCGCAATGGTGCTGCAGGCCGCAATCCATGGACAAGGTGTCGCTCTGGCCAACAACGTGATGGCGCAGTCCGAGATTGAGGCAGGCCGTTTGGTCTGCCCGTTTAATGATGTTCTGGTCAGCAAGAATGCGTTTTATCTCGTTTGTCATGACAGTCAGGCTGAACTGGGTAAAATAGCTGCCTTCCGCCAGTGGATTCTGGCAAAAGCGGCTAATGAACAAGAAAAATTTCGCTTTCGTTACGAACAATAAATCATTGTAGGGTAATCACATGACCAGCCGTTTTATGCTGATATTCACCGCGATAAGCGGTTTTATCTTTGTGGCTCTGGGCGCTTTTGGTGCGCATGTTTTAAGTAAAACGATGGGCGTTGTGGAAATGGGCTGGATCCATACCGGCCTGCAATATCAGGCTTTCCACACGCTGGCAATTTTTGGTCTGGCGGTGGCGATGCAGCGCCGTATCAGCATCTGGTTTTACTGGAGCAGCGTGTTTATGGCGCTCGGTACCGTTCTTTTTAGCGGCAGCCTGTACTGTCTGGCGCTATCGCATTTACGCCTGTGGGCGTTCGTTACGCCGGTGGGAGGCATCTGCTTCCTTGCCGGTTGGGTATTAATGTTAATTGGTGCAATTCGTCTGAAACGTAAGGGCGTTGTTCATGAATAAAGTTGTCCTCTATTGTCGCCCTGGGTTTGAGAAAGAGTGCGCAGCAGAAATTACCGATAAGGCTGGCCGCCTTGAGGTATTTGGTTTTGCCCGAGTCAAAGATGACTCCGGCTATGTGATTTTTGAGTGCTATCAGGCCGAAGACGGCGAAAAGCTGGTGCGTGAACTGCCGTTCAGTTCGCTGGTGTTTGCTCGTCAGATGTTTGTTGTCAGCGAGCTGCTGCGCGACCTGCCGCCGGAAGACAGGATCACCCCGATTGTCGGCATGCTGCAGGGCGTGGTCGAAAAAGGCGGCGATCTGCGCGTTGAGGTCGCTGATACCAACGAAAGCAAAGAGCTGATGAAGTTCTGCCGTAAGTTTACGGTACCGCTGCGTGCGGCGCTGCGCGAGGCGGGGGTGTTGACCAACTATGAAACGCCAAAACGTCCGGTGGTGCATGTGTTCTTTATCGCCCCCGGTTGCTGCTATACCGGCTATTCGTTGTCCAATAACAACTCGCCGTTCTATATGGGTATTCCGCGCCTTAAATTCCCGTCTGACGCGCCGAGCCGTTCAACCCTCAAGCTGGAAGAGGCGTTTCATACCTTTATTCCGGCAGATGAGTGGGATGAGCGTCTGGCGAACGGCATGTACGCGGTAGATCTCGGGGCTTGTCCCGGCGGCTGGACCTATCAGCTGGTGCAGCGCAACATGTGGGTCTCCTCGGTGGATAACGGCCCGATGGCGCAAAGCCTGATGGATACCGGGCAGGTGACCTGGCTGCGTGAAGATGGCTTTAAATATCGTCCGACGCGCAACAACATCTCATGGATGGTGTGCGATATGGTGGAAAAACCGGCGAAAGTGTCGGCGCTAATGGCGCAGTGGCTGGTAAACGGCTGGTGTCGTGAAACTATCTTTAACCTTAAGCTGCCGATGAAAAAACGCTATGAAGAGCTATCGCGCAACCTGGCTTATATTCAGGAGCAACTGGACGAGCACGGTATTAACGCGCAAATCCAGGCGCGCCAGCTGTATCACGATCGCGAAGAAGTGACCGTTCACGTGCGCCGCCTGTGGGCTGCCGTCGGTGGTCGTCGCGACGAACGCTAGTTTTGTCGATTTTGCAGGCCGGATAAGGCGTTAAGCTATTATCCGGCACTGCAAATAACCGTTATGACTGCGACACATCAGAAACAATATGCGTTACATCATTCAGATGGCCGATCCGCGCCTCCCCCGAACGATTAAATTTGCTCTTATCAATCAGCAGTAACGATTGCGAAGCCCGCTTCAGCAGCAGCGATTTAAAATCGGCATTGACCGTATTCGAGTCCCAAAGCGCACCGTCGCTGTCGATGCCTTCACACGAAAAAATAAACAGGTCGATTTCCAGCGATTTGAGCTGCGAGATAAGCGACGAGCTGACGTAACAGCCATATTTGCGCTGGAGCGTACCGCCGGAGCAGGTGAGCTGAATATTTTCGCGCTTGCTCAATTCCTGGCAAATCGGCTGGCTATTGGTAAACACATGAAGGTCGATATCCGGCAGCTGGCGGGCCAGATACCAGCAGGTTGAGCTGGCATCAAGGGCGATAACCATCCCTTCTTCTATCCACGCAAGGGCTTCACGCGCGATATCTGCCTTGTGGGCGTAATGGCTTTTAAGACGGATGTGAAAAGGGTCGCCGCTGTCCTGGTTTTCCCGATGAATCACTTTTGCCCGACCGTGGTTGCGCAGCACTTTCCCCTGGGACTGGAGTTCGCTGAGGTCGCGACGAATGGTTTCCCGGCTGACGTTAAGCTGTAGCGATAAGGCTTCGGTGGTCAGGCTGGTATGGTTCATGAGCAGGTCTAGAATCGCTTGCTGTCGTGCCGCTTTCATTTTTCTCACCCTGGCGTTCGATGAGCGCCCGCATTGGACGGGCGCTGCGGCATGAGATTACGGCGTTACCCCTTTTTTTAAAAGAATATTCCCGTACTTGGCACGCTCACCTGTGATAACGATCGCAAAGGCTTTTTGCGCCCGCTCGTAGAAGGCAAAGCGGTCGATGCGGGTGATATCCGGGCAGGATGCGGGGCCTGAAAGCGCATCGCGATAGCGCGTTTCAACCTGCGGGTCGAGCGTATCGCCTTCTACCGCAGCCATCATCACCAGCGGCGGGGCGTAGCTGTCGAGTTCAAATAACGGAATAATGGCTTGCAACAGATCGCTAACTAACAGCCCGTCGGCGCGAATCACCTGCGGCCCCATGCTGTGTGCCGGGAAGTGGGCATCGGAAAAAATGATCTCATCCCCATGTCCCATTTCCGCCAGCACTTTCAGCAGTTCTGGAGAGATTAACGGTGAAATAGTCTTTAGCATCTCAAATTCCCTCAATCAGTTCGGGTTCGGTTTGCGGATAAAAATAACGGTATTCGTAGCTCACCTGTGCTCTGGCCTGTTCCGGGCTGGTAAATTCACCGACGCCGTACCAGCCGAACATTGCAGCTCCGGCCACGGTGGTTTCGGCATCATCCAGCACCTTAATCGGAATATCGAGCATATTGGCTTTGATCTGATTCCACAGTGCGTTACGGCTGCCGCCGCCAACCAGCAGCAGTTCGGTCGCTTTAAAGTGGCCAATTTTTTGTAGCGTTTGCAGGTTGCGCGCAAGCTGTTCCGTTAACCCTTCCAGCGCAGCGCGATAGAAATGACCGCGAGTGGTGTTGAGCGTGACGCCCTGCCAGCCCGCGTTTTGGCAGGCGAGCAGGTCGCACTGCATCTTCACACCTTCAGCACCCTCAGGAATAACCCGTGCCTCATCAATCAGCGTCTGCCACGGCGTTTCCGACGTCCACAGCAGCTTGCGCACCCATTCGAGCACGCCGGAAGCCAGCCATTGCATGCCGGGATTATAGAGATCTACCTGGCTATCCAGCTCGCAGGTGGAACCTGCATAGTGGCTAAGCAGCGGCGTGTTGACCTGGGCGCTGCGCACCATCAGTATTTCCCAGGTGCCGGATGAGAGTACCGGTTCATCCTGCTCTGCGCCCGCGCCAAACAGCGCAAACTGCGTGTCGTGTCCGGCGGAGATAACTGGAATACCTGCGGGTAAGCCCAGTAAGTTCGCGGCATCAGATTGCAACGTGCCTATTTTCTCGCCCGCTTCGACCAGGCGGGGAAAGAGGCGGCGCGGCAGGCCGGTGGCTTGTAAGATTTCCGGGCTGAAATCCCGCTGGTGGATGTCCAGCATCTGGCTGGTGCCCGCCATAGTGATATCGGTGGTGAATTCCCCGGTCAGTCGGTGGTTGATGAGCGAGGAAATAAACAGCCAGGCGTGGGCCTGCTCCAGCAACTGCGGGTGGTTCTCTTTCAGCCATATCAGCTTGTACAAGGTGTTGAAGCTAAACGCGCCGACGCCGGAGATTTGCTGGAGCTGTTGCGGGGGCATAAAACGGCTGATGCTTTCCATTACCGCTGCGGTGCGCGGGCATTTCCAACTGATCACCGGATAGAGCAGCTCGCCGTGTTCATCAACCAGCGCGCCATCGACGCCGAAGGTGGTGACCGTGATGCCGCGAACCCGACAGGAGGACAGCTCGCTGCGAATCAGCCGACAGCACTGTGCGAAGCGTTGCACAATGGCCTCCAGCGACCACTGGTGCCAGGCGCTGTTCTCCACGGCAATATCGCTGGCGTTTGCGGTGGCGGCACGGGCAATAATTTTCCCTTGTCGGTCAACGGCAATCGCCCGTACGTTGGTGGCGCCGCAGTCGAGGACCAGGATGACGTCTTGTTTCATATATAACTCCATAAACGTCGCCGGATGGCGCTGCGCTTATCCGGCCTACGGTTCACGCGCCCGTAGGCCCGGTAAGCTTGCGCCACCGGGCAAAGCCGCATTAACGTTTATACAGCGGGCCATAGTTCTGGCAGGCGCGGTAATCCTGACCTTCTGTGTCCATGCCGTGCGCAGACCAGGTGGAAGGGCGATAAATTTTCGCCTCTTCGACGTTATGCATGCACACCGGAATGCGCAGCATAGAAGCCAGGGTGATAAAGTCGGCGCCGACGTGGCCGATGGTCAGCACGCCGTGGTTAGCGCCCCAGTTTGCCATCACTGAATAGACGTCGGAGAACGGGCCTTTACCGGTCAGGCGCGGTGCAAACCACGTGGTAGGCCAGGTGGAGTTGGTGCGGGCATCAAGCTGGTCGTGCATCTCTTTCGGCAGCTCAACGCTCCAGCCTTCGGCGATTTGCAGTACCGGACCAATGCCTTTGATGATATTCACGCGGGTCATAGTGAACGGCACGCCGCCTTCGGTCAGGAAGCGGGAAGAGAAGCCGCCGCCGCGGAAATATTCATGAATCGCCGGGCACCACTCGGTGGCAGCCAGGCAGTCGTCGGCTTCTTTCTGGCTGATCTCCCAGTGCGGTTTCATCGTTGGTTTGCCGTTGCCATCACGCTGTTTGCAGGAGCCATCCAGCGCCGCAGAGCCGGAGTTAATCAGGTGGATGATGCCGTGCTCGGCGAGGCCGGTGAGCGGTTTACCGGTGACGCGTTCAACGGCGTCTGGCGACCAGTAGGTACGGACGTCAGCGAACACCTGGGCGGTGCCGGTTAACTGATGCCCCATCAGCATGGCAACGCCGTTCAGGCTGTCGTTTTCGGTGGCGACGACAAAGGGTTCACGCACTCCATTCCAGTCAAAAGAGCTGTTCAGCAGGGCTTCGGCGGTATCGCCGTTAGGGTATTGATCGGTCCAGTGACGCTGGCCCTGGAAGCCGGCGGCAATGGCGTTATAGCCCAGCGACTCTTCCACCAGCCCTTTTTCCGCCAGCTTCTTGTTGCCCTGCATCATGTCGCGGATGCACATCGCCATCAGCAGGCTCTCTTTGAGCACCGCGCGGCTCTGCTCTTCATTACGCTTATACTGCTGCGCGTTCTGGTCTTCGCCATAGCGGAAGTTTTTGTCCGCCCACGCCAGCGCCATCTCCAGCTCGGCTTCGTCATAGATTTTCTGATCGATACGGCGGCGCAGTTCGGTCATATCCACCGCCTGCACCTTCATGCCCAGCCAGGATTCGAAGAAGTTGTGATCGACAATGGAACCGGCTATCCCCATCGACACGCCGCCGACGGAAAGATAGCTTTTGCCTTTCATGCTGGCGACCGCTAAACCGGCGCGGGCAAAGCGCAGCAGTTTTTCTTCGACATCTGCCGGAATGGAGGTGTCATCGGCATCCTGCACGTCATGGCCGTAAATGGAGAATGCCGGAATGCCTTTCTGGCTGTGCGCTGCTAGTGCGGCGGCAAGATACACCGCGCCTGGGCGCTCGGTGCCGTTAAAGCCCCAGATGGCTTTCGGGCGCAGAGGGTCCATGTCGATCGTCTCGCTGCCGTAGCACCAGCACGGAGTGACGGTAATGGTGACGCCAACGTTGTGGCTGCTGAATTTCTCTTCACAGGCGGCGGATTCGGCCATTCCCGCGATACAGCTATCGGCGATCACGCATTCAATTTGTGCGCCGCAGGCGTGGCGGAGTTTCTCGGTGATAAGCGCGGCGGTGGCTTTCGCCATATTCATGGTTTGCTCTTCCAGCGACTCGCGCACTCCCATGCGACGTCCATCAATCACCGGGCGAATACCAATTTTCGGTAAGCTGATTTTTTTCATTATAGATTCCTCACGTTATTCGGATAAATGTTTATACCCGTCATACTTCAATTTGCTTATGTGTTGGCTACACTCGCTCACCCCTGTCACATAGTTATCTATGCTCCAGGGGATTCACTCCCTTGCCGCCTTTAAGCAACTCGAATTATTTTGGGTATAGTTAGCTGCCGTTTGTGAACGGAAACGGGCAAAGATGAAGATGATGGCAAAGCAAAGTGCCGGAATGAGCTCTGCGGTCGTAATACTGCCTGCGGCGTCGCTGACAAAACCCATGACCGGGGTAACGATGCCGCCGCCAATGATGGTCATGACGATGAAAGAGGAGCCGTATTTGGTGTCCTGTCCCAGATTTTTAATACCCAGCGAGAAGATGGTCGGATACTGAATCGACATAAATGCGCTGCACAGCGTCAGGGCCAACAGGCCGATTTGGCCGCCCGTGAAGGCTGAAATCAGGCACAGGATCATGGCAAGCAGGGCGTAGGCTGCCAGGACTTTATGCGGCGCGAAGCGGCTGACAAGCCAGGTGCCGGTGAAGCGACCGATAAAGAAGCACACCATGGTGCCGGTCAGATAGTTGGCGGCAAAGCCTGGGGTCATGCCGGGGATCTCTTCGATAGCGTAGCGAATCAGATAGCTCCAGCAGGCGGTTTGCGCGCCGACGTAGCAGAACTGCGCCAGCACCGCCCAGCGCCAGTGGCGAATGCGCACCAGGCGGGAAAAGGAGGCTGAAAATGAACTCTGTCCGACATCACTATGATCATCACTTTGCAGGGCTGGGAATTTGGTAAACATAATCAGCAGAGCGACCAGTAAGACGACCGCGACGATGATCATATAAGGGGTTTGTACCGATAACACCAGGCTGTGCTTATAGGCGCTGAGCTGTTCGGGCGCCATTTTATCGAGCACTTCCTGAGATTGATGCGGCACGTTAGACAAAATAAGACTTTGCCCAAAGACGACGGCGATAATGGCACCAAAAGAGTTAAAAGTTTGCGCCAGATTAAGTCGGAAGTGTCCACCACTTTCTGGCCCTAAAACGGTAACAAAAGGATTCGCCGCCGTTTCCAGACAACCTAAACCTGCGGCGATAATAAATAATCCAATCAGGAATAAGGTGTAGTTCATCACTTCGGCGGCTGGCCAGAATAATGCTGCACCTAAAGCATATAAGAATAATCCGGTAATAATTCCTGCTTTGTAACTTAATTTTTTCATCAATATCCCGGCAGGGATAGGAATGACGAAGTAACCAAAATAAAAAGCGGATTGGATTAGTCCGGCCTGAAAATTAGTTAGCGTAAAAGCTTGTTGAAATTGGGGTAATAAGATGTCATTCAGGTTGTTGGCGACCGCCCAAAGGAAAAATAACGAGCACAGTAAGGCGAAGGGAATAATGTAGCGCTTGCTTTTCCCTGTATCTACCGCACGAAAACTCTGCGTTTGTATTGTTGTGTTTCCCATAGCATCCTCATTGGTTCAGAAGCGTGTTCAGCAGCATTAGAGTGTGGTTGGTTATACCCACCAGACCGCAAAAATCAGGGGAGTTCCGGTGACGGTGTAAACAGTGAAATAAACATCACGGAATGAACTCATGAATGCATTTTCAAATAAAAAACGTCTTTTAATATGATGGTGGTCACACTTAGCATCTATTGAGTGATTTTATGTGATTATCATCACTTTAATAATCAGGAAAACATGACCGTTTGAGAATGTTAATTCTAAAACCCACAAAGAGAATGACCGATTGAATTTATAATGTGGAATACGGGCAGTTGTTACAATTATCGCTAAAATGCCCGTTTTTTAATGTATCAGTAATAACGGGCATTTTTGAGAAATTAAAAGTGAGTTATCTGTTTTTTTTAGCTTTAAATAAGTGAGGGGTATCACAGAACGTGGTGATGTAAATTCCTTTCTCATTATTCAGGATGATGATGGTGAACAATTATTCGCATTATTCAACAGCGCCAGGGCGTCATGCCAGGTGAGTCGTCTGTTGTCGTATTGAGCATCATAAAGAGAGGTAAGAAATGGAACGAAATAGACTGGCCCGGCAGATTATTGATACCTGCCTGGAAATGACCCGCCTGGGATTAAACCAGGGAACAGCAGGTAATGTGAGCGTGCGTTATCAAGGGGGAATGCTCATAACGCCTACGGGCATTGCTTATGAAAAACTGACCGAAGCGCACATTGTTTATATTGATGCCGATGGCCAGCATGAGCAGGGCAAACTGCCATCCAGCGAGTGGCGTTTTCATATGGCGGCTTATCAGACGCGTTCTGACGCTAACGCGGTGGTGCATAACCATGCGGTTCACTGCACGGCGGTTTCGATCCTCAACCGTCCTATTCCGGCTATTCACTACATGATTGCGGCGGCGGGCGGTAATTCTATCCCCTGCGCGCCGTATGCCACTTTCGGTACCCGCGAGCTGTCCGAATATGTGGCAGTGGCCCTTAAAAACCGTAAAGCGACGCTGTTGCAGCACCATGGCCTGATTGCTTGCGAAGAGAATCTGGAAAAGGCCCTGTGGCTGGCGCATGAGGTGGAAGTGCTGGCGCAGCTCTACCTCAGCACACTGGCTATTGTCGATCCGGTTCCGGTGCTTGATGACGAGGCGATTGCTATCGTGCTGGAAAAGTTCAAAACCTACGGATTACGTATCGAAGAATAAAGCCTAAGAGAACGTTTTCTCCCGGCTGTCGGATGGCGGCGTGTCGCCTTATCCGGCCTGTGTTTGATGCCGCTTTGTGGGCAGGATGCGCCATTGGGCAACGGGCTTACTGCCGTTTGCGGGATGGTAGCCCGGACAGATGCGCAGCATCGCCTCCGGGAAATTCTGCCCCTCTGCACTTTGCTCCCGGGGGCGGCGCAAAGCGCCTGCCCGGGCTACGGGTTAGCCGTCGTCTGCGGGCAGGATGCGCCATTGGCCAACGGGCTTACTGCCGTTTGCGGGATGGTAGCCCGGACAGATGCGAAGCATCGCCTCCGGGAAATTCTGCCCCTCTGCACTTTGCTCCCGGGGGCGGCGCAAAGCGCCTGCCCGTATATGGATACCTCCCGTGATGCAAGCTATTTTTTGTGTGAGTCACCAGGGTAAGTTGCGTTCGTATATCCGGCCTCTCTTTCGGTACCGTCGTACCCGGGCCATGATGTGTTCTGCGCACCTGCTTCCTTTCGGGCTATCGGCTTTGCTTCGCAGGGAGCCTTCGGACAGGCCGGATTTCTCAGGTGCTGGTCTTACCGGTTACTCATCACGCTAAATCGCTTCGCAATCTCACGACAGGGTTACTGCTCTTTTTACTGCATGGTTCACGGGGCGTCGGTTAACCGGCGACCCGTGAACCATGGTAATCTTCTCCGCGACTCATCACCGCCCACGCTATCCGCACATTCTTGTTCGCCAGCGCCACCGTCGCGATATTCCGGTTCCGTCTTTCCGCCACCGACTGCAGCCACTGGCTCCGCCGGTCTTCTTTGCCTGCACATGTCTTCAGAACTGACCGTGCCCCGTGGATGACCAGCGTACGCAGGTAGCTGTCACCCCGCTTGCTGATATGCCCCAGCTGCTGCTTACCGCCGCTTGAGTGCTGCCGGGGAACCAGCCCCACATAAGCCGCCATCTCCCGACCGTTCTTAAACTGCGTCGCGTCACCCAACAACGCCACCATCGCGCTGGCGGTTATCACGCCGATACCTTCTATTTTCATCAGCCGCTGGATGCAGATATCTTCCCGCGCCGCCTCTGCGAGCCGCCGGTCATGCCCCGCCACCCGGTCATCCAGCATCCGCAGCTCTTCGGCCAGCTCGCACAGCAGGCGCATAAACCGGTCATCCCACTGCTCCTGCTGTGACAGTATCTCCGGCAGCGCCTTACGCAACTGGCTGATGCCGACCGGCAGCACCACGCCGAATTCGCCCAGAAAGCCCCGTATCTCGTTGCACAGCGCCGTGCGGCTTTTTATCACTCTGGCCCGCACGCGATGCTCAGCCTGAAGAGTCTGCTGGCGCTCTGTCTTAACCGCGACGAAGCGCATGGCGGGGCGGCTGATGGCTTCACAGATGGCTTCGGCATCGTTGGCATCATTCTTGTTGCCTTTGAGGTAAGGCTTGACGAATTTCGGGGGAATAATGCGCACGGTATGCCCCATGCGGGTGAGTTCGCGGGACCAGTAGTGGGATGATGCGCAGGCTTCAATCCCGATGGTGCAGGGAGCCAGCTGAGAGAAATAAGCGTGCATGTGGGCGCGGCGGAGAGATTTCCGTACGACGACATGTTCATGGTGATCCACAGCATGGATCTGAAAGACATTTTTTGCCAGGTCAAGACCGATACGTTTAATATTCATGGTGGACACCTCCTCCTGTGGACTGCAGGTAACACTTCCAGTCTGGCACGTTATGATGCCGTAAGGTGGGAGGTGTCCATCACATCGGGCTACGGGTTAGCCGTCGTCTGCGGGCAGGATGCGCCATTGGGTAACGGGCTTACTGCCGTTTGCGGGATGGTAGCCGTCGTCTGCGGGCAGGATGCGCTACTGTGTCAGCCGCAGCTGTTGCAGGTTGCCATCCAGATGCAAATCGGTTTGCAGGCGTGCTATCTCACGGCAGGTAAACGCCATCTCTTTATGTTCTTCCAGCTTCTTACGCCACTTCTCCGGCACTTCCGCCAGTCGCGCGTAGATCCCTTCCAGATCCTGAAAATCGGTTAACAGCTGGGCGGCGCTTTTCGGCCCAATCCCCGCCACGCCGGGAACCTTTGAACTGCTGATGCCCGCCAGCCCCCAGTAATCAGGCAGTTGCTCGGGCGTGACGCCGAACTCTTTGGCGATAAACGGCGCATCCAGCCAGCGTTTCTGGAAGTAATCGCGAATGCGGATAGTTGGCGACAGCAGCTGGCAGTAGCCTTTATCGGTGGAAACAATGGTGGCCTGATGCCCGGCTTGCGCCACTTTCACCGCCAGAGTGGCGGCAAGGTCGTCGGCCTCGCTACCGGAGATCGCCCAGCAGCGGAACCCACGCTGCTCGAACGCCGCTCGCAGTGCTGGCATCTCCGCTTCGAGGGTTTCCGGCATCGGTGCGCGCCCGGCTTTATAGTCCGGCAGGCGCTGATGCCGCCAGCCGTGAGCGCGGTCTTCATCATCAAACACCGCCACGACGTGAGTCGGCTGGCTATGGACCACCAGTTGTTCAAGCGCGTGCAGGCAGGTATCAACGCAGGGCGACCCCTGCACCGCGTGGATGCGGCGAATGAGATTAAGTGCGTCGACGATGAGTAGATGAACGGCCACGGATGTCCCCATAGATAGGCTCCTGTTCTTAATGCCTTTTAGGGTAACATCGCCGCGCGGGTGAGGCTATTAGCACCTGGAGAATCAGGAAGATGACTCGCAGTTTCGACCTAATCGACGTGCATCAGCAGGCTGGGTTCGCTATTAGTGGCGTCGCCGTACCAGACCGCTTCGCGCACCGAAATCGGTTTGTTGATAAGCCCCAGGGCGTAAAAACGATCGGCGATACTTTGCTGGGCGCGAATCACATTGAGATCCATCGGGCGTGTTCGATGGCTGCGGCGGGCTAATGCTCGGGTCAGCGAAGCGGCGTTAAGCCCCAGCTCCGCAGAGAGCAGGTTTGCAGCTTCATCACGGTGCAGGTCGATAAACTGCCCGGTCTGCGTTAATTCGGCTACCAGGCGCTGCATAATATCGTTATTGCGAATGGCGTAGTCGCGGCGCGAGAGGTAGAAATGGTGGTTGTTGACGCGCCCCTCGCCGCTGGTGACGACCCGTAATTCACCGCTATATTCCGCATCGCTGAGTAGCGGATCCCACATCATCCACGCATCAACTGTTAGATAATCGCTGGCGGTTAGCGGGTATTTCGGTGGAATGTAGACCACTTTGACGTCATTCAACTCTAGCCCGGCCTCTTCCAGAATATGCAGCAGCAGCCAGTGAACGTTAGAGCCTTTATTCAGCGCGATGCGCTTGCCGCGCAGGTCGGCAATGGTGTGGATATCGCTGTGCTGCGGGACGACCATCGCCACGCTTTGCGGTGCGGGCGGCTCCCAGGCGACGTAGACCAGATCGCTGTTGTTGGCCTGAGCGAAGACTGGCGGCGCTTCGCCAGTGGTACCGAAATCTATCTCATCGCAGGCCAGCGCGTGCAGCAACTGTGGCCCGGCGGGGAACTCGCTCCACAGCACGCTGACGCCGTGGCTGGCAAAGGCTTTCTCCAGACTTTGCCGCGCTTTCAGGATACCGAGGTTGCCGAAGCGCTGAAAACCGATGCGCAGTTCCCGGTCATGACTATCACTATTTACCGCCGGACGATAAGTCGGCTCCAGCCTGCGGCGGCCTTTAATCATGCCAAAATTCGCCAGTTGCGTGCGCAGCGTGTGGCGACTAATGCCCAGCAACGCCGCGGCCTGGCTTTGGTTATCGTCGCAGTGGGCCATTGCGCCGCGAATCAACGCCCCGGTGACCCGCTCCCACAGCGGCTCGCCCGGTAAGGAGAGCTGGTGGTGAATAAAGTCGTCCAGTTCATTATCGCTGGCTGCCGGTAGCGCACTGCTTAGGGTCGTCAACCGTAGCTGGGCGGGGCTAATGACCTCTTCTTTACTGAGCAACACCGCGTTATGCAGGGTGTTCTCCAGCTCGCGGATATTGCCCGGCCAGGGGTAATCCATCAGCCTTGCCAGAGTTTCCGGAGCCAGACGGCGAACCGGGCTACCCAGACGATGGGCGTAGAGCGAGAGGAAATGGTCCGCCAGCACGGGAATATCCTGGCGACGCTGGCGCAGGGGCGGCAGCGGCACGATGGCGATATTCAACCGGTAGTAGAGGTCTTCGCGGAAACGACGTTCGCGGATGGCCTGCATTAGATCAACGTGGGTGGCGGCGATCACCCGCACATCGACCTTGATCGCTTTGCGCGAGCCTACACGGGTGATTTCGCGCTCCTGAAGGACGCGCAGCAGCTTGACCTGTAGCGGCAGGCTCAGCTCGCCAATTTCATCGAGCAGCAGCGTGCCGCCTTGCGCTGCCTCGAACCATCCGGGATGGCTTTGTATCGCGCCGGTAAAGGCCCCTTTTTCATGACCAAACAGCTCCGCTTCCGCCAGACTTTCGCTGAGCGCGCCGCAGTTGACCGCCAGAAACGGCCGGTGACGGCGCGGGCTGTGGTGATGCAGATAGCGGGCGACAACCTCTTTACCGGTGCCGGTTTCGCCGACAATAAGCACCGTCGCTTCGGTAGGGGCCAGTTTATCCAGCAGACTCTGAAACGCTTTTGACGCCGGGTCGATTAGCACGGGCGTAGCGGATGGGAATTCAGGGTTCAGCATGGCGGATCTCCGGTAGTTGATGCCCTGAACTTATCCTGTGCCGACGGCGGAAGCCAGAGGGTAAACCCGCCGGACTGTTGCAAAAACGACAGCCTGGCCGCATTGGCTGGCGCATTTGCAACAGCAAGATGAAATTGAATCTCTGCCAACGCACTGAATTTGTTTGGTTAATTTTTTATTCACCATTGGCATGATTATCGCTAACACTCATATAACTAAATTAAAACAACACTTCGATAAATATCGAATATGGTTATATAGGAAAGAGATAATGACGCAAAAAACCGACGATAAAATCAATGTGTTCTGGTTCCTGCCCACCCACGGCGATGGCCGCTATCTGGGTACCGCAGAGGGGGGACGCCCGGTTGATTTGCCTTACTTGCAGCAGGTGGCGCTGGCGGCCGATAGCCTTGGCTACTACGGCGTGCTGATCCCCACCGGGAAAAGCTGTGAAGATTCCTGGCTGGTGGCCTCGGCGCTGGCGCCGCTGACCCGCCGTCTGCGCTACCTGGTCGCCGTCCGTCCAGGCCTGCAACCGCCGACGCTGGCGGCGAGAATGGCGGCGACGCTCGATCGCCTGTCCGGCGGTCGGCTGCTGATTAACGTCGTCACCGGCGGCGATCCGGTGGAGAACAAAGGCGACGGTATTTTCCTCAGCCACGGCGAACGCTATCAGGTCACCCGCGAATTTCTCGATGTCTACTCGCGCCTGCTGAAAGGCGAAAAGCTGGACTATCACGGCGAGCATATCCACGTTGAGGGCGCGGAAGTGCTGTTTCCTCCGGTGCAGGAAAACGGACCGCCGCTCTATTTTGGCGGTTCTTCTGAAGATGCCATCGATGTCGCTGCTGACCAAATCGATACTTACCTGACCTGGGGCGAGCCGCCCGCGCTGGTGGCCGAAAAGCTGGCCGTAGTGCGCGAACGTGCCGCCGCTCGTGGACGCACGTTGCAATACGGTATTCGTCTGCACGTGATTGTTCGTGAAACCGAAGAGGAAGCGTGGGCTGCTGCCGATCGCCTGATTTCTCATCTTGATGACGAGACTATCGCCCAGGCGCAGAAAGTTTTTGCCCGCATGGACTCCACCGGACAGTCGCGGATGAGCGCGCTGCATAAAGGGTCGCGCGACAATCTGCGCATTGCGCCAAACTTGTGGGCGGGCGTAGGGCTGGTGCGAGGTGGGGCAGGGACGGCGCTGGTTGGCAACCCACAGCAGGTGGCGGAACGCATTCGTGAATATCAGGCGCTCGGTATCACCAACTTTATCTTCTCCGGCTATCCGCATCTGGAAGAGGCGCATCGCTTCGCAGACCTGGTGATGCCGCTACTGCCGCTGGCAGGCCATGATCAGCCGAAAGCACGTAGTGTGAATACCGGCCCGTTTGGCGAAACCATCGGCGGCGATAAGCGCCCGGTAAAACAGGTCAGCGCAAGCTGAGAGGAGGCCAAATGTTGAAGGCGCTGGACTATGCAAACTGAACCCCATGTGGTGATTGTCGGCGGCGGATTCAGCGGCGCGGCGGTGGCGATTCATCTCCTGCGCCTGGCCCCGGTTGGCGTGCGGGTGACTCTACTGGAACCGCGCGAGGTTCCCGGCGCGGGCGTCGCGTATTCGACTACCGAACCGAGCCATCGGATCAACGTTCCTGCCGCACGGATGCAGCTTGCGGGTGAAGAGGAGGGCGCGTTCGATAGCTGGTACCGCCGCCAGCCTGCTTTTGCTGATGACCCGCAGGCCCTGCTAGCGGACGGTGTGGTTTATCCGCAGCGCGGGCAGTTTGGCCGTTACGTTGCCGAGCGTTTTGCCGGGGCAGCGCGCGCCAGTGAAGGACGGCTGGTACATCTGCGCGAACAGGCGCTGAGCTTTAATGATGGCGAGGTGGTCACCGACGGTGGTCGTCGATTATCAGCCGATCTGTTGGTACTGGCGATAAGCCATCCGCCGCCTTCTTTACCGCTGCTGGCTAAACCGTTTGAGAAACATCCGGCGTTAATCGCGAACCCCTGGCGAGCGGGCGCTCTGGAAAATATCGCACCAGAGGTGAGCGTGGCGGTTATGGGGACTGGCCTGACGATGGCGGACACCGTTGCCACCCTAACGCGCCTGGGCCATCGGGGGCCTATTACCGCGTTTTCACGCCGTGGGCTGTTATCCCGCAGCAACCTGAGCGGCAACAGCGGGAGCTGGCCCGCTGAATACGGCGAGGGTTCGCTGCGCCAGCGGCTGCGGAAGATCCGCAAGGATATCGACTGCGCAGCGGAGCAGGGACAGGCCTGGCAGGTGGTACTGGACGCGGTGCGTAATCAGGGGCAACGCATCTGGCAGGGACTGACGGTTGCCGATCGTCAGCGTTTTCTGCGCCATTTGCGCAGCTACTGGGATGTTCACCGCTACCGTATCGCCCCGCAGGTTGCTGAGGTGCTTGAACAGCGCCAGCGTGACGGCAACCTGAGCGTACAGGCCGCCAGGCTTATGGCACTTGAAGGAGACGCGCAAAAGCTGACGCTAACCCTGTCACCCCGGCGCGGTGAACCGCAACGAGTGACTGTTGAACATTTAATTTTAACCACCGGCCCGGCGCACGGCGCGTTGACCGACAGCCAGCCGCTGCTGCGCCAACTGAGCCAGCGCGGGCTGATTCGCGCCGATGCCCTTGGGCTGGGGCTGGATGTTGATGAGCGCTCCCGCGCCGTTGATCGGGAGGGCCGTGCCGTGCCCAACTTGCTGATCTCCGGTCCTGCCGCGCGGGGGTTCTTTGGTGAACTGATGGGCCTGCCGCAGGTGGCTGACCATGCCGCCGACGTCGCCGCCGAAGCTCTGCTAACCCTGGGCATCAAACAATCCACCCGATGTCCGGCGTTCTGAACGTCTTTTATCCCTGATTCCCTTAATGATTATGCGTGCGTCCCGCTGCCGGGGCGCGCCGTGGAGAAGTGCTATGTCATCACAACGTGAAATCCGCCTGAATGCTTTTGATATGAACTGCGTCGGCCATCAGTCGCCGGGGCTATGGGCCCATCCGCGCGACCGCTCCTGGCAGTATAAAGACCTTGAGTATTGGGTCGATCTGGCGCGGTTGCTGGAGCGCGGTAAGTTTGATGGCCTGTTTATTGCCGATGTGCTCGGCGTTTACGATGTGCTGAACGGCAATGGCGATGCGGCGCTTCGCCAGGCGGCACAGGTGCCGGTTAACGATCCGCTGGCCCTGATTACGCCGATGGCGCTAGTGACGGAGCATCTGGGATTCGGCCTGACCGCTTCGCTCTCCTTTGAGCATCCGTACCCGTTCGCCCGCCGTCTGTCGACTCTCGACCATCTGACCAAAGGGCGGGTCGGCTGGAATATTGTGACTTCATACCTTGAGAGCGGCGCGCGTAATATTGGCCAGAAAGCGCAGACCGATCACGACGCCCGCTATGACTATGCCGATGAGTATCTGGAGGTGGTCTATAAGCTGCTGGAGGGGAGCTGGGAAGATGGTGCGGTGCTGCGCGACAGGGAGCGTAAGATCTTCAGCGATCCGCGAAAGATTCACCCGATAAACCACCAGGGCAACTTTTTTTCGGTGCCGGGGATCCATCTATGTGAACCGTCACCGCAGCGCACGCCGGTGCTCTATCAGGCGGGAGCTTCCAGCCGCGGTAAGCAGTTTGCCGCCGGGCATGCGGAGTGCGTGTTCGTTGGCGCGCCGTCAAAAGTGTTGCTGAAAAAGACGGTGGCGGATATTCGCCGTCGTGCCGAAGAGGCCGGCCGCGATCCGCGCAGCATTCTGATCTTCAATATGCAGACGGTCATCGTCGGTGAGACCGATCGCGAAGCGCAGGCGAAATGGCAGGAGTATAAACCGTACGTCAGCTACGAAGGGGCGCTGGCGCTGCTCTCGGGCTGGACCGGAATCGACCTTGGTCAGTATCAGCCAGATCAGGTGCTGGAGTATCTGCATACCAATGCGATTCAGTCGATGGTGGAGGCGTTTTCAACCGCTGACCCGAATAGCCAGTGGACGGTGCAGAAGCTGGCGGATTGGGCGGGGATCGGCGGCTTCGGCCCGCTAGTGGTGGGTAGCCCGCAGACGGTTGCCGATGAACTGCAGTCCTGGGTGGAGGAGACCGACGTCGATGGCTTCAACCTCGCCTATGCGGTGACGCACGAAACCTTCCGCGACGTGGTCGACCTGCTGATCCCTGAGCTGCAAAAGCGTGGCGTGTTTAAGCAAGAGTATCGCGAGGGAACCCTGCGTGAAAAGCTGTTTGGCGCAGGTCCACGGCTGACAGCGCCGCATCCGGGGGCCAGCTATCGCCACGGCGCACCGGTCGCGGTCGGGAGCGAAGAGAAGGTGGGTTGAGTTTTACCAGGCCAGAACAGATGATGCAGTTGGTTCCCCTCACCCTAACCCTTATGTCTTGACCTTCTCCGTTCCGGCGGAGAAGATCCCCGACTGATCATCGGGAGGTTACCGGTGAGCATCACCCAGCCCTGGAGCCCCTGAGCCCGCGGGAGAGATTATGCCCCGGTAACCTGTTTCCCTGTCGCCTCAAGACCGAACGGTATCCTGTGCCCTGAGCACCCACATATAAGGATGGTCCGGCGATAATATTCATAAGGTTACGGAGTACCATGATGAATCTTGTCCCTGTCGGCGTTGATATCGCCAAACTCAAATTCGACGTTGCTGTCCTGCTGCCAAACCAGAAGTACAAAACCAAAAAATTCGCCAATACCCCAGCCGGATGCCGCGAATTTCTGAACTGGCTGGCGCGTTTTGGTCACTGTCATGTCTGCATGGAGGCAACAGGTTGCTACAGCACTGAACTGGCCACCCTGCTGGCCGATAATGGCTGCTGCGTCAGCCTTGAAAACCCGGCACGTATCCATGCGTTCGCAAACACTGAACTGACCCGCAATAAAACGGACAAAAGCGACGCGGCGCTGATAGCGCGCTACTGCGCTCTGTATCAGCCGGCCCCCTGGCATCCTGCGCCGCTGAGCGAACGACAACTGACGGCTCTGGTACGCCACCTGCGTAACCTGGAAGAGATGCGTCAGATGGAGATGAACCGCCTTGAGGCAGCAGATGAAGTCATCGTTCCTTCCCTGAATGAACACGTTACGATGCTGGATGAGCTGATTGAAGAAACCCGCAATAAAATCAACCGGCATATCGATGATAACCCAGACCTGAAGCGGGACCGGGAGCTACTGAAAAGTATCCCCGGAATAGGAGACATGCTGAGTGTGAGCCTGCTGGCGTTCGCAGGAAATCTGCGACGGTTCAGCAACAGCAAGGCACTGGTGGCGTATGCTGGTTTGAATCCTCGTCGTTGTGAGTCAGGGATGTGGAAAGGGAAAAGCAGGCTGTCGAAAGTGGGCCATGCAGAGCTGCGTAGCGCACTGTATATGCCAGCGGTAGTGGCAGGAAGATGCAATAAGGTGGTGAAAAACCTGATGGAAAGGCTTGCAGCCCGGGGTAAGACAGGGAAAGAGCGAGTGTGTGCAGGAATGAGGAAATTACTGCAGCTGGCTTATGGTGTGGTGAAATCCGGGCATGAATTTAACGCTGAAATACCACTTGCAGGATAACCGGCAAGACGGTATCTCTCCCCAAAGGGGCGAGGGACTGGCTCGTGCGGTTTGTGAGGGCGGAGCGCTTTCCCGGAGGCGGCGCGCTGCGCCTGTCCGGGCTACCGATCCGTGCTGTTTTGTAGCCCGATGTGATGGACACCTCCCACCTTACGGCATCAGAACGTGCCAGACTGGAAGTGTTACCTGCAGTCCACAGGAGGAGGTGTCCACCATGAATATTAAACGTATCGGTCTTGACCTGGCAAAAAATGTCTTTCAGATCCATGCTGTGGATCACCATGAACATGTCGTCGTGCGGAAATCTCTCCGCCGCGCCCACATGCACGCTTATTTCTCTCAGCTGGCTCCCTGCACCGTCGGGATTGAAGCCTGCGCGTCATCCCACTACTGGGCCCGCGAACTCACCCGCATGGGACATACCGTGCACATTATTCCCCCGAAGTTTGTTAAGCCCTACCTCAGGGGCAACAAGAATGATGCCAACGATGCCGAAGCCATCTGTGAAGCCATCAGCCGCCCCGCCATGCGCTTCGTCGCGGTTAAGACAGAGCGCCAGCAGACTCTTCAGGCTGAGCATCGCGTGCGGGCCAGAGTGATAAAAAGCCGCACGGCGCTGTGCAACGAGATACGGGGCTTTCTGGGCGAATTCGGCGTGGTGCTGCCGGTCGGCATCAGCCAGTTGCGTAAGGCGCTGCCGGAGATACTGTCACAGCAGGAGCAGTGGGATGACCGGTTTATGCGCCTGCTGTGCGAGCTGGCCGAAGAGCTGCGGATGCTGGATGACCGGGTGGCGGGGCATGACCGGCGGCTCGCAGAGGCGGCGCGGGAAGATATCTGCATCCAGCGGCTGATGAAAATAGAAGGTATCGGCGTGATAACCGCCAGCGCGATGGTGGCGTTGTTGGGTGACGCGACGCAGTTTAAGAACGGTCGGGAGATGGCGGCTTATGTGGGGCTGGTTCCCCGGCAGCACTCAAGCGGCGGTAAGCAGCAGCTGGGGCATATCAGCAAGCGGGGTGACAGCTACCTGCGTACGCTGGTCATCCACGGGGCACGGTCAGTTCTGAAGACATGTGCAGGCAAAGAAGACCGGCGGAGCCAGTGGCTGCAGTCGGTGGCGGAAAGACGGAACCGGAATATCGCGACGGTGGCGCTGGCGAACAAGAATGTGCGGATAGCGTGGGCGGTGATGAGTCGCGGAGAAGATTACCATGGCTCACGGGTCGCCGGTTAACCGACGCCCCGTGAGCCATGCAGTAAAAAGAGCAGTAACCCTGTCGTGAGATTGCGAAGCGATTTAGCGTGATGAGTAACCGGTAAGACCAGCACCTGAGAAATCCGGCCTGTCCGAAGGCTCCCTGCGAAGCAAAGCCGATAGCCCGAAAGGAAGCAGGTGCGCAGAACACATCATGGCCCGGGTACGACGGTACCGAAAGAGAGGCCGGATATACGAACGCAACTTACCCTGGTGACTCACACAAAAAATAGCTTGCATCACGGGAGGTGTCCATATACGGACAGATGCGTAGCATCGCCTCCGGGAAGGGAAAGCGAATTATTGTTTATCCAGCGACCAGGTGGCGCTGCGAACATCGACTTTCACCGGCAGCAGGCCGATGCGGGTGAAGGTGTCCGCCAGCGCCTGCTGCTCGTTGTAGACCGCAGGCGTCATGCGCTCGGCACCATAGGGCAGGCGCGCCAGCGTCTTCAGCCAGATGGCCTTATCCAGCCCGGTTGAGGTGGAAAGGATCCCGGCGGCATCATCCTGATGGCTATTGGCCCATTCGCTGAGTTTATCCAGTTCATCAACCACTTGCTTCGCAGTATCCGGATAAGTATCGGCAAATTTACGGCTTGCCAGATAGAAGGTGTAGTGCGGCACCAGCCCTTCGGCGTTGCGAATCTGTCGGGCTTTGGCATTAGTTTCCACTTCCGCCAGGAACGGATCCCAGATAACCCACGCGTCAATCGCCCCGCGCTGGAAGGCGGCGCGGGCGTCGGCAGGCGGTAGGTAGACCGGGGTGATATCTTTATAGCTTAGTCCAGCTTTTTCCAGCGCGGTCACCAGCAGGTAGTTCACATCGGAGCCTTTGTTTAACCCCACGCGCTTGCCTTTAAGATCGGCGACAGTCTTAATCGCTGAGTTTTCCGCCACCACAATGGCTTCTGTTTTCGGGTTCGCCGGTGAATGGGCCAGATAGACCAGATCTGCCTGTGCGGCCTGGGCAAAGGCCGGTGGCGCATCGCCGGTCGCGGCGAGGTCGATGCTGCCGACGTTCAGCCCTTCGAGCATTTGCGGCCCGGCCGGGAACTCTATCCAGCGCACGGCGATCCCCTGCTTTTTAAAGTTCTCATCAAGAGTGCCGCGATATTTAAGCAGCGCGAAGATGTTGGCTTTCTGGTAGCCGATATTGACGGTTTCCGGCGTTTTCGCCAGCGCGGAAGTGGATAAGCCAGCAAGTAGTAGCAGCAGGGCCGGGCGAGATAGTTTGAGCATGATTCGTTCTCCTTAAGCGGTTTTGCGTAAGGTAACAAATCGTCTTTATAACCAATAAATAACTAAATTTTCATTTATATAACGTAAATGAAGGAGAGAGGCCCGATATGCCGCAGCATACCGGGCGTGAGCGTTAATCGCAGGCGACAATCTTCATCGCCAGGCCGCCGCGAGAAGTTTCGCGGTATTTGGCATTCATATCTTTGCCGGTTTCGTACATGGTTTCGATGACTTTATCGAGGCACACGCGCGGCTCGCTGGTGCGGCGCAGGGCCATACGCGCGGCGTTGACGGCTTTGACCGCAGCGATAGCGTTACGCTCGATGCACGGCACCTGCACCTGCCCGGCAACCGGGTCGCAGGTCAGGCCGAGGTTGTGTTCCATGCCGATTTCTGCGGCGATGCACACCTGACCGGGGCTACCGCCCAGCAGTTCGGTCAGACCGGCCGCTGCCATTGAGCAGGCCACGCCGACTTCACCCTGGCAGCCTACTTCAGCGCCGGAGATCGATGCGTTCATTTTATACAGTGAGCCAATGGCGCTGGTAACCAGCAGATAGCGCGCCAGCGAGTTGGCGTTCACTTTGCGGATAAACTTGTCGTAGTAGGCCAGCACCGCAGGCACGATGCCGCAGGCACCATTGGTCGGCGCGGTCACCACGCGGCCACCGGCGGCGTTCTCTTCGTTGACCGCCAGGGCGAACATATTGATCCAGTCCACCACCGCCATCGGGTCGCTATTGGTGTTGTCCTGACTTACCAGCATCCGGCGCAGCGCGGCGGCGCGACGCGGTACGCGCAGCTTGCCCGGCAGGACGCCTTCGGTGGTGATACCGCGTTCAATCCCGCCGCTCATCACTTCCCAGACCGCAGCGAAGTGCTGTTCTAACTCTTCTTTACTGTGTAGCGCCAGCTCGTTTTGCATCATCAGGCCAGAAAGCGACAGCCCGCTTTCCTGGCAATGGCGCTGTAAATCGGCGGCGTTTTTGTAGGGATAAGGGACGGCGACCGAGGCGTCGTTGGTCAGACCGAAATGGTCTTCGTCGACGATAAAGCCGCCGCCGATAGAGTAGTAGGTCTGGCTATAGAGAACCTGGTCACCGCCCAGGGCGGTAATCCGCATGCCGTTCTCATGCAGCGACAGGTTGTCGGCATGGAAATTCATGCATTGATCGACCGGAAACGCGACTTCCTGCTGGCCGTTTGCCAGCATCAGGCGGCCATGGGTGTTGACGTCCTGGATAAAGCCAGGGATAGCGTCGATGTCGACGGTATCCGGCAGGTTGCCCGCCAGGCCCATAATAATCGCGATGTCGGTGTGGTGGCCTTTACCGGTCAGGGAAAGGGAGCCGTAGACGTCGACGATGACTTTGGTTACCTCGGGAAGCAGCCCGCGCTCAATAAGATCGTCCGTGAATTGTTTGCCCGCTTTCATCGGTCCAACGGTGTGGGAGCTGGAAGGGCCAATGCCGATTTTAAAAATATCGAATACGCTGATCATGATGCATCCAGTGCTGTCTGCGCCGCCGTTAAGCGGCGCGGGGGGATATTAGCTAAACAGGGAGTAGAAAATCGCGGAGATAGCAATCAGGCCCATCAGCACCACGAAGACGTTGCTGACGTGGCCGCTGTATTTGCGCATCGCCGGAACTTTCTGGATGGCGTACATCGGCATCAGGAACAGAATCATCGCAATAATCGGGCCGCCAAGGGTTTCGATCATCCCGAGGATGCTCGGGTTCAGGGTCGCCACAATCCAGGTGGTGACCAGCATGAACAGAGCAGTGATCTTGTTCAGTTTGGTGATTTCGATGGATTTTCCTTTACCGCGCAGGGATTTAATCACCATGCCGTTAAAGCCTTCACGAGCGCCCAGATAGTGGCCGAGGAAGGATTTGGTGATAGCAATCATCGCAATTATCGGGGCCATCCAGGCGATAACCGGCGCGTTAAAGTGGTTTGCCAGGTAAGAGAGGATGGAGATGTTCTGATCTTTCGCTGCCGCCAGGTCTGCCGGAGAGAGGCTCAGTACGCAACTGAAGACGAAGAACATCACGGTCAGCACCATCATGATGTGTGCGCGCGCCAGAATGCTTGAACATTTTTTCTCTGCGCCCTGGCCGTACTCTTCGCGTTTTGCCACGGCAAAGGAGGAGATGATCGGCGAGTGGTTAAAGGAGAACACCATCACCGGAATCGCCAGCCACAGGGTCATCCACAGGCCGTTGCCGGTAGAGGCTGCGCTACTCAAGGAGAGGGTTTCCAGCGCAGAGCCGTTCCACTGAGGGATTAGGTACAGAGCCAGAATCATCAGCGCCACAACGAACGGGAACACCAGTACGCTCATCGCTTTGACGATCATATGTTCGCCGAAGCGCACAATGGTCATCATGCCGACAATCAGAATCAGGGAAAGAATGGCGCGCGGCGGCGGCGTTATGTGCAGCTGGTGCAGCATAAAGCTCTCGACGGTATTGGTGATCGCCACGCTATACACCAGCAGAATCGGGTAGATAGCGAAGAAGTAGAGCAGGGTAATCAGCTTGCCTGCGCCGACGCCGAAATGCTCTTCGACCACTTCAGT
The DNA here is from genome assembly GCF_013705725.1 of Klebsiella sp. RHBSTW-00484. Classification (NCBI taxonomy): domain Bacteria; kingdom Pseudomonadati; phylum Pseudomonadota; class Gammaproteobacteria; order Enterobacterales; family Enterobacteriaceae; genus Klebsiella; species Klebsiella sp. RHBSTW-00484. The sequence continues at coordinate 1,321,947 of NZ_CP055481.1, forward strand.
GATGTCTTCACCCGGGTTTTTACCGGACAGCACAAAACGGGTCATACCGCGGTGGGCGAAGAAGGTCATCGGAAAGGCCAGAATCGCCATGATGATCAGCGGGATCAAACCGCCGACACCTGCGTTGATCGGCAGGAAAAGTACGCCCGCGCCGATAGCCGTGCCGTACAGGCCCAGCATCCACATGGTATCCGTTTTACGCCAACCGCTACGGGTAGCATCCGAAACGATGGTGCTGGTTTGAGTGGTTTCCATCTGTATCTCCTGGAGGAAGCAACAAAATCTAATGAAGAAAAACGACTGAATAATATGAAATTTGTTTGTTTACGGTTTTTTAGGCATTTTCTCCGTAACAATTGGTGCGGGAAGATACATTTATATGGTGAATGCATCAGTGATCGCGATCCCAAATGCAATAATCCACTTTGAATGTGCGTATTTTTAGTTCAACAGCCTGTTTATGGTAATCAGCTAGATATTTGTGGCGCGGAGGCTATCATTTTCAGCATATGAGATAATAGTGGGCTTGCGTAATAACGAGGTTTTTACTGCAGAAACGCGATGTTCTCGACGTTTTTGCGCTAAAAAGTATTTTTTATAGTGATATTTATTGCTTTTTTTGGAAACGCAAACGATTGGCTGTGCAAAAATGTTTTAAAAGATTCATAAAGAAATCGAATTTATTGGAAAGCATGCGGACTGATTAATGGACGAGGGGGCGGGGCTTTTGTGCAGAGTGAGGCTTTAGCGGTTTGTGAGGAAGGGTAGCCCGGACAGATGCGCAGCATCGCCTCCGGGAAATGTGCCGGACCTGAGACATCACCGCGGCTTCTTCCCGGCTCGCGCTGCGCTTAGCCGGGCTACAGGTTTACAGCCATCTACTGGAAGGTAGCCCGGACAAGGCGTTAGCCGCTGTCCGGGATAAAAGAACTCAGGAGCAGATTTCGTAGCAGGGGATGTAGGCGGTACCGCCAGGCAGTTTCATACGATGCTGAGCAACAAAGCCCTGCAGCAGGTCATCCATGCGGCGCATCATCGACTGATCGCCATGAATTTTATACGGACCGAACTTCTCGATAGCCTGGATGCCCACTTCTTTTACGTTACCGGCGACGATACCGGAGAAGGCACGACGGAGATCGGCGGCCAGCACTTCCACCGGCTGATCCGGGTAGAGCTTGAGATTGGCCATGTTTTCATGCGTCGGTTCGAACGGCATTTGCAGATCCGGGGCGATGCGGATAGACCAGTTGAAGCTATAGGCATCACCGGTTTCGCGGCGATTCTCTTTCACCATTGGCATCGCTTTTTTCATCTGCCGCGCCACTTCTGCGGCGTCGTCAATGATAATGCGATAGTGACGGCGCGCGGATTCGCCCAGCGTATGCACGATAAACTCATCCAGCACGCGGAAATAATCGGCGCTCTCTTTTGGCCCGGTAAGGATCAACGGCAGCACCTGCGACTTGTTCGACGGATGCATCAAAATGCCGAGCAGATAGAGCAGCTCTTCCGCCGTCCCCACGCCGCCCGGGAAGATGATGATGCCGTGGGCGATACGCACGAAGGCTTCCAGACGTTTTTCGATATCCGGCATGATGATTAATTCGTTCACCAGCGGGTTCGGCGGCTCGGCGGCGATAATAGACGGCTCGGTCATGCCGATAAAGCGACTGTCTCTGTAACGTTGCTGCGCATGGCCGACGGCGGCGCCTTTCATTGGCGCTTCCATCGCGCCCGGCCCGCAGCCGGTGCAGATGTTCAGTTCGCGCAGGCCTAGCTGATTGCCGACGCGGCGGGCGTACAGATACTCATTTTCGTTAATCGAGTGGCCGCCCCAGCAGACAATCATATTTGGCGCTTCGCCGACGTGCAGGGCACGGGCGTTACGCAGAATAGAAAAGACCAGGTTGGTGATATGCACCGAGCTTTCCAGATCAAGATTCGGGAAGCGCACGGTGTTGTGGATTTGGCCGTAGACGAACAGGATATCGCGCAGTACGGCAAACAGGTTGGCCTGCAGGGAACGGATAATACGCCCGTCAACGAAAGCGTCTTCCGGCGGGTTGATCAGTTCCAGCTTCACGCCGCGTTCGCGACGCAGCACGTTAATATCGAAGTTTTCAAAACGAGACAGGAGCTCCTTGCTGTTATCGGTCAGGCTCCCCGAGTTGAGCACAGCAAGCGAGCAGTTGCGAAAGAGTTGATACAGGTCACTGCTGGCGGTGCGTTTAAGCATATCCACTTCCAGCTGCGACAGCATATCCATTGAACCAAGCGGGCTAACATGTGTAATCAAGTGAACTCCTTACAGGACGATTATCGTCTTCCTGTGATTACAATAGCCCTGCTGACGGCGTTTTCACAACCTTGCGCGCGCGTTAACGCACGCAAATTGTGAAAATGTTTACTATTGACGGGCGAGGCGAGCGATGGCCGGGACAAATTCGCTATTGCTGCGCCACGGGTTGATATCCAGACCACCACGTCGCGTGTAGCGAGCATAAACGGAAAGGGATTCCGGCTGGCAGAAACGCTGAATATCGTTGAAGATGCGCTCAACGCACTGCTCGTGGAACTCGTTGTGGTGGCGGAATGACACCAGGTAGCGCAGCAGCTTTTCGCGATCGATTTTCGCCCCGCGATACTGAATCTGCACCGAGCCCCAATCCGGCTGGTGAGTAATCAGGCAGTTGGATTTCAGCAGATGGCTAACCAGCGTCTCTTCGACCACTTTGCCGCAAGCCGCACCCTGTAGATAGTCGGCGTTAAATTGGTAGTTGTCGATTTCAATATCCTGACTGTCGATGCAGGTGCCGTGCAGATGCGCCACCGGCTGGCCTTCGAGTTCATCAAGGCGATACAGCGACACCTTTACTTCGCCCTGTGCGCAGGCGCTAAGATCGCGCGCCAGCGTCGCCTGTACTTCCTGCCAGTCGGCGAAGCGGGTCTGGTTAAAACTGTTGAGATAAAGCTTAAAACTCTTTGATTCCACCAGATTCACGGTGGTGTCGTTCAGCTCAACGTGGCCCACGGCGACCTGCGGCAGACCTTTGGCGTTCAGCCAGGAGAGTTCATACAGCGTCCAGATATCGGCACCGTGAAACGGCAGGTTATCGGCGTGCAGATCCAGCGGATCGCGGTTCAGGCTGCGCGGGACGCCCTGAAGCAGGCTGGCGTCGTAGGTATCGCGGTAATCAGTTGATTTACCGAGCGTCAGGCCAGCCAGCGCCTGATGATTATCGTAAGAAGACATGTTTCACCATAGTTAAAGCGGTTACACTATATGCCAAGTGTATCCTGTCTAACGTGAAGAGAGAAACCGGTGGACCATCAAACCGCAGAAGCGCTGCAAGCATTTACTCAACGTTATTGCGATGCGTGGCAGCAGCAATACTCCAGCCTGCCGCGTAGCGAGGAGCTTTACGGCATCCCGTCGCCGTGCATTAGCGCGACGGATGATGATGGCGTTTTCTGGCAGCCGCAGCCGTTTTCTTTAGAGCCCAACATTAGCGCAGTTGAACGGGCGCTGGATATTGTGGTACAACAGCCGCTTCATGCTTTTTATACCACTCAGTTTGCGGGTGATATGACGGCGCGCTTTGCCGATGAGTCCATGACGCTGCTGCAAACCTGGAGCCCGGATGACTTCCAGCGGGTGCAGGAGAATTTAATTGGTCATCTGCTGGTGCAAAAGCGTTTGAAGCTGTCGCCCACATTGTTTATCGCCACGCTGGACAGCGAACTGGATGTGATTTCGGTCTGTAATATGAGCGGTGAAGTGATCAAAGAAACGCTCGGAACCCGTAAACGGACCACCCTTTCTCCCTCGCTTGCGAGTTTCCTTAATTCCCTTAAGCCTGGTCTGTAATCCAAACCACCCAAAACTTTGTGAGAGATCTCTTACAAGACCTGTAAGAGATCGTCATCATTTAAGCCGATCCGTTATCACCCTTGTTTTGATAAAAGCAATATTATTCAATTGATTATGGATTTTTCGATTCTTGCTAATAGCGATAAATCTTAAGATATTGTCTCAAGAAGGGTTGTAAGACGAGGCGGAATCAGGGATTCTATACACATCGACAGGGAGTCGAGAGATGAAGTGAACATCAGGATGATGACACTTCTACAGGACCCGCCGGGAAGGCGTAGCAAGGACAGGCTTCAGGATGAAGCACAGGATAACGCAGGATAGCGTAAAGGGACACCTCCAGGAAGGAGAACGAGAGCCGGTCAGGATGTTCGGTGGATCAGGAAGATCAGGATAGACTTACGGATGAGTTATTTCACATCGGGGTGGTGTGGAAGCAGGATGCAACAGTTTACGGATGAACATGGTCAGGAGACCTCAGGAAAAGTTTTCAAGGATGAGCAGGGAGCACCAATGTAGCTGGACTGCTGCAAAACGAACCGGGAGCACTGTTTTATACAGTGCTCCCTTTTTTTATTTCTCTTCTGAATTTGCTATTCTGCGCCGGTTTACAACTCACTGAGGTTCCCCATGACTCTTCACCATCGCGTGCGTGAGCGCCTGCTCACCATTGAAGCGCTGCTGCGCGAAACGGAACACTGGCAGGAAAATGCGCCAGAGAGCCGTGCGTTCGCCAGCGATCAACCGTTCTGCCTCGACACCATGGAACCGCTGGAGTGGTTGCAGTGGGTATTAATCCCGCGTATGCATCAACTTCTGGAAAGCGAGATGCCGCTACCGCAGAATTTCGCCGTCGCCCCCTATTATGAGATGGCTCTGGATAATGCCCATCCGGTACGTGAGCAGGTACTGGCGGAATTAGTCCTGCTGGATACGCTGTTTGCGGGCGGTAAGGTCTGATGCTGGAGATCGTCTATCAGGACCAGTGGCTGGTGGCGGTGAACAAACCTTCAGGCTGGCTGGTGCATCGTAGCTGGCTGGATCGCGATGAAAAAGTGGTGGTGATGCAAACCGTGCGCGATCAGATAGGCCAGCACGTGTTTACCGCACACCGCCTCGACCGACCCACCTCCGGCGTGCTGCTGATGGGGTTATCGAGCGAAGCGGGAAGACTGCTGTCGCAGCAGTTCGAGCAGCATCAAATGCAGAAACGCTATCATGCGATAGTTCGCGGCTGGTTGAGTGAAGAAGCGGTGCTTGATTACCCGCTGGTCGAGGAACTGGATAAAATTGCCGACAAATTCGCCCGCGAAAATAAAGACCCGCAGCCAGCGGTGACGCATTATTGTAGCCTGGCGACGGTAGAAATGCCGGTGGCAACCGGGCGCTATCCCACGACTCGCTATAGCCTGGTGGAGCTTGAACCGAAAACCGGGCGTAAACACCAGTTACGCCGCCACCTCTCCCATCTTCGCCATCCGATTATCGGCGATAGTAAACATGGCGATCTGCGGCAAAATCGCAGCGCGGCGGAGCATTTTGGCTGCGAGCGGCTGATGCTGCACGCCAGCCAGCTATCGTTAACGCATCCCTTTACCGGCGAGCCGCTGGTGATTCGCGCTGGTCTGGACGACGTCTGGATGCGCGCGCTGTCGCAGTTTGGCTGGCGCGGCCTTCTCCCGCTAAATGAAAGGGTTGAGTTTGCCGACGACAGCGGTCAGGATGAGAGTGTTGAGGATAATCCAGGGAGATAGTCATGGCGGAAGTCGGAATTTTTGTCGGCACGATGTATGGAAATTCGCTCCTGGTCGCAGAAGAGGCGCAGGCCATTCTGAGCGGACTGGGGCATCAAGCAAAAGTGTTTGAAGATCCAGAGGTCAAAGACTGGGAATCATATACCGGGAAATACGCGCTGGTTGTGACATCGACCACTGGGCAGGGTGATTTACCGGATAATATTGTGCAATTGTACGAAGGCATCAAAGACATGTATCAGCCGCATTTGCGCTATGGAATTATCGCGTTGGGCGATAGCACCTACGCCAACTTTTGCGGCGGCGGTATGAAGTTTGATGCGTTATTACAGGAGCAGGGCGGTAAGCGAATTGGCGAGATGCTAATGATTGACGCCAGTGAAGATCCTGAGCCCGAAAGCGTCTCTAATCCCTGGGTAGAGCAGTGGGCGACGCTGCTGGATTGAAAAGTTTCGCCCTCTCCCTACGCAGAGGGCGTCCCTTTTTACTTATTTTCAATGCCAGTGGCCGGATTAACGGCCAAAAAGATCGTAACAATTCTCTGCCGTCCCGGCTTCGGGCATTTGCCTTAAAACCTCTACCATACCAGGGTATTTGCCGGGCTATTTCACGGGGTCAAGAGAGTTGATTCACACTCCTGTCTTTTGTGCCGCTATTTCCCCTTCAGAACCGGCTTTGCTTTTCATTTCCGTGAACTATCCCCCATGCCGTTAGGCATAAGCCACAAATCAGATTTACTACTGCAATGAAAGCTGTGTATTTGCACGGTGAGCCCGTCAACCCCTCTTTTTATACTTTTCCTGCCAGTTACAAATGCAGTGCCAGATATAACGACAATTATGAAAAAACACTAACACGTCATTCTGAGTACCCTACAGGTTGTGCTGTTCAGAATGAACGTAGCTAACGCTATGATTCAGGAGTGCAACAATGAGTTCATTAAGTCAGGCGGCGAGCGGCGCTGAAAAGCGCACCAATGCTCGCTACTGGATAGTGGTGATGCTGTTTATCGTCACATCCTTCAACTACGGTGACCGCGCCACCTTATCCATTGCCGGTTCGGAGATGGCCAAAGATATTGGCCTTGATGCTGTCGGTATGGGGTACGTTTTCTCTGCGTTCTCATGGGCTTATGTTATCGGCCAGATCCCCGGCGGCTGGTTGCTCGACCGCTTTGGTTCAAAACGCGTCTACTTCTGGTCCATCTTTATTTGGTCCATGTTTACCCTGCTGCAAGGCTTCGTCGATATCTTTAGTGGCTTCGGCATTATCATCGCGCTGTTTACGTTGCGATTCCTTGTCGGTTTAGCTGAAGCACCTTCCTTCCCCGGCAACAGTCGCATAGTCGCGGCGTGGTTCCCGGCACAGGAGAGGGGCACGGCGGTATCGATTTTTAACTCTGCTCAGTACTTTGCCACCGTTATCTTTGCGCCAATCATGGGTTGGCTGACTCACGAAGTGGGCTGGTCGCACGTGTTCTTCTTTATGGGCGGCCTCGGGATCATTATCAGCTTTGTCTGGCTGAAGGTGATTCATGAACCGAATCAGCATCCCGGCGTAAACCAAAAAGAGCTGGATTACATCGCCGCAGGCGGCGCGCTGATCAACATGGATCAAGCCGCAGCCAAAGCCAAAGTACCGTTTAGCGTGAAGTGGGGACAAATCAAACAACTGCTGGGTTCACGCATGATGATTGGCGTGTATATCGGCCAGTACTGTATTAACGCTCTGACCTACTTCTTTATCACCTGGTTCCCGGTCTACCTGGTGCAGGCGCGGGGGATGTCGATTTTGAAAGCGGGTTTTGTCGCTTCGGTGCCGGCTATCTGCGGCTTTGTCGGCGGCGTGCTTGGCGGAATTATTTCCGACTGGCTGATGCGTCGTACCGGCTCGCTGAATATTGCGCGTAAAACGCCAATCGTCATGGGGATGCTGTTGTCGATGGTGATGGTGTTCTGTAACTACGTCAACGTGGAGTGGATGATCATCGGTTTTATGGCGCTGGCCTTCTTTGGTAAAGGTATTGGTGCGCTGGGCTGGGCGGTGATGGCGGATACCGCGCCGAAAGAGATCAGCGGCCTCAGCGGCGGTCTGTTCAATATGTTCGGTAACATTTCCGGTATCGTCACGCCGATTGCTATCGGCTACATCGTTGGCACCACCGGTTCGTTCAACGGCGCGCTGATCTACGTCGGTGTCCATGCGCTGATTGCGGTGCTGAGCTATCTGGTGCTGGTGGGCGATATTAAGCGTATCGAACTGAAACCTGTCGCAGGACAATCATCATGACAACACAATCAAGCCCCGTTATCACCGACATGAAGGTTATTCCGGTGGCCGGGCATGACAGCATGTTGCTCAACATCGGCGGCGCACATAACGCGTACTTTACCCGCAATATCGTGGTACTTACCGATAATGCCGGGAATACCGGCGTCGGTGAAGCGCCGGGCGGTGAAGTGATTTATCAGACGCTAGTCGATGCTATCCCGATGGTATTAGGCCAGGAAGTCGCCCGCCTGAATAAGGTGGTACAGCAGGTGCATAAAGGTAATCAGGCCGCTGACTTTGATACCTTTGGCAAAGGTGCCTGGACCTTTGAACTGCGGGTGAACGCGGTAGCCGCTTTGGAAGCGGCGCTGCTCGACCTGCTGGGCAAAGCGCTCAACGTGCCAGTTTGCGAACTGCTAGGGCCGGGCAAGCAGCGCGATGAGGTCACCGTGCTGGGCTATCTATTCTACGTAGGCGATCGCACGAAGACCGATTTGCCTTATCTGGAGACAACGCCGGGCAACCATGATTGGTATCACCTGCGCCATCAGCAAGCGATGAACAGCGAGGCGGTAGTGCGTCTGGCGGAAGCCTCGCAGGATCGCTATGGCTTTAAAGACTTCAAACTCAAGGGCGGCGTGCTGCCCGGCGAGCAGGAAATTGAAACCGCCCGTGCGCTGAAAAAACGCTTCCCGGACGCGCGTATTACGGTTGACCCCAACGGTGCCTGGCTGCTGGATGAAGCTATCGCACTGTGTAAAGGGCTGAACGATGTGTTGACCTACGCCGAAGATCCTTGCGGTGCCGAACAAGGTTTCTCTGGTCGCGAAGTGATGGCGGAGTTCCGCCGCGCGACCGGTTTGCCTGTGGCGACCAACATGATTGCCACTAACTGGCGCGAAATGGGTCACGCGGTGATGCTTAACTCGGTGGATATTCCGCTGGCCGATCCGCACTTCTGGACGCTTTCCGGCGCGGTACGCGTGGCGCAGTTGTGCGATGACTGGGGCCTGACCTGGGGTTGCCACTCGAACAACCACTTTGATATTTCGCTGGCGATGTTTACCCATGTTGGTGCAGCAGCACCCGGCAAGCCGACGGCTATCGATACTCACTGGATCTGGCAGGAGGGCGATTGCCGCCTGACCAAAAGTCCGCTGGAGATTAAGAACGGGAAAATTGCTGTTCCGGATGCGCCTGGGCTGGGCGTAGAGCTGGATTGGGATCAGGTTAACAAGGCTCATGAAGCCTACAAGAGACTGCCCGGCGGCGCGCGTAATGACGCGGGTCCGATGCAGTATCTGATCCCTGGATGGACTTTTGACCGTAAACGCCCTGTTTTCGGCCGTCACTGATTACGCAATAAGGATTGAATTATGAGCACTCAATTTACGACTCCAGTTGTTACCGCGATGCAGGTGATCCCCGTTGCGGGCCACGACAGTATGCTGATGAACCTGAGCGGCGCACATGCCCCGTTCTTCACGCGTAATATTGTGATTATCAAAGATAACTCCGGGCACACCGGCGTCGGCGAAATTCCCGGGGGCGAGAAAATTCGCCAGACCCTGGAAGATGCGATTCCGCTGATAGTGGGTAAAACTCTTGGCGAATATAAAAATGTGCTGAACGCGGTACGTAACCAGTTTGCCGATCGCGATGCCGGTGGACGCGGTTTGCAGACCTTCGATCTGCGTACCACTATTCATGTGGTCACTGGCATTGAAGCCGCAATGCTTGACCTGCTCGGCCAGCATCTGGGCGTAAACGTCGCGTCTCTGTTGGGCGATGGCCAGCAGCGTAGCGAAGTCGAAATGCTCGGTTATCTGTTCTTCGTCGGCAACCGCAAAGCGACGCCGCTACCGTATCAGAGCCAGCCGGATGAGAAATGTGACTGGTATCGCCTGCGTCATGATGAAGCGATGACCCCGGATTCGGTGGTGCGCCTGGCGGAAGCGGCGTATGAGAAATATGGTTTCAACGACTTTAAACTGAAAGGCGGCGTGTTGGCTGGGGAAGAAGAGGCGGAATCCATTGTTGCGCTGGCGAAACGCTTCCCACAGGCGCGTGTGACGCTGGATCCAAACGGCGCTTGGTCGCTCAATGAAGCGATCAAAATTGGTAAGTATCTGAAAGGCTCTCTGGCTTACGCAGAAGATCCGTGTGGTGCAGAGCAGGGCTTCTCCGGGCGTGAAGTGATGGCGGAATTCCGTCGGGCTACCGGTCTGCCGACCGCGACCAATATGATCGCCACCGACTGGCGTCAGATGGGGCATACGCTGTCGCTGCAATCCGTGGATATCCCGCTGGCGGACCCGCACTTCTGGACCATGCAGGGCTCAGTTCGCGTGGCGCAGATGTGCCATGAGTTCGGCCTGACCTGGGGCTCGCACTCTAACAACCACTTTGATATTTCACTGGCGATGTTCACCCACGTCGCGGCTGCGGCTCCGGGTAAGATCACCGCCATCGATACCCACTGGATCTGGCAGGAAGGCAACCAGCGCCTGACCAAAGAGCCGTTTGAAATTAAAGGCGGCATGGTGCAGGTGCCGGCGAAACCGGGTCTGGGCGTAGAGCTGGATATGGATCAGGTGATGAAAGCCCACGAGCTGTATCAGAAACACGGTTTGGGCGCGCGCGATGACGCCATGGGGATGCAGTATCTGATCCCAAACTGGACGTTTGACAACAAGCGTCCGTGCATGGTGCGCTAAGAAAACGCCGGTTCCTGCGGGGACCGGCATATTCGCGTTACCGGGTAAATGCTCATTTTAAGGACAGCTTATGAAGATAGTGATCGCACCGGATTCATACAAGGAGAGCCTGAGTGCGCTGGATGTTGCAACCGCGATAGAGCAGGGTTTTCGGGAAATTTATCCGGACGCGGAGTATGTCAAACTGCCGGTTGCGGATGGTGGTGAAGGAACCGTCGAAGCGATGGTTGCAGCGACTCAGGGGTATCAGGTTGAGGTCACCGTCACCGGTCCGCTTGGTGAACCTGTCGCGGCTTTTTACGGACTTTCAGGCGACAAGCAGTGCGCTTTTATCGAAATGGCGGCGGCGAGCGGTCTGGAGAGCGTGCCGTCGGCGCGACGTAACCCTCTGCTGACCACGTCATGGGGGACGGGAGAGCTTATTCGTCATGCGCTGGACGCAGGCGTGAAGCAAATTATTATCGGCATCGGCGGCAGCGCCACTAACGATGGCGGAGCCGGAATGGTACAGGCGCTGGGGGCGAAGCTTCTGACCCACGACAACCAGCAGATTGCGCTCGGCGGCGGTGCGCTGGATAGCCTGGCGCGTATTGACATCAGCGAGCTTGATGAACGTCTGGCTAAATGCCGTATTGATGTCGCCTGCGATGTGACTAATCCGCTGACTGGCCCGCAAGGGGCAACGGCGGTATTTGGTCCGCAGAAAGGGGCGACGGCGGAAATGATTGTCAGCCTGGATAAGGCGCTGGCCCATTTTGCCGGGATTATTCACCGCGATTTAGATCTCGACGTGCTGAACCTTGAAGGTGGCGGCGCGGCGGGCGGTATGGGGGCTGGTTTGTACGCCTTTTGCGGCGCGAAGCTGCGACCAGGAATTGAGATTGTCACCGACGCGTTGCATCTTGCCGATATCGTAGCAGATGCGGACCTGGTGATTACCGGTGAAGGGCGTATCGACAGTCAGACGATTCACGGTAAAGTGCCGGTTGGCGTGGCGAGGGTGGCTAAACGTTACAACCTTCCGGTGATTGGTATCGCCGGCAGCCTGACGGCGGACGTTGGTGTGGTGCACGATCACGGTCTGGATGCGGTATTCAGCGTGATTTATTCCATTTGCACGCTTGATGAGGCACTTGAAAATGCCGCCGAAAACGTGCGCATGACGGCGAGAAACGTCGCCGCGGTGCTGAAAATGGGGCAAGTGCTATAAGTTTTCCCCGGTCGTGCAGCGCAGACCGGGGATGACGTTTTAAATGCCCATCAGCTTGCATGCTTCGCGTGCGACGTTATCCATTTCATCCAGCAGTTCCAGAAACTCCGGCTCTAGTTCTTCGGCGACCGTGCCCGCCCGTAGCTGGCTTTCGATGGTTTGACACAATTTCTTCAGGCGAGGCACCCCGCTGTAGCTACAGCTGCCGTGGAGTTTATGAATCAAATCCAGCAACCCTTCCGGCTGCTCGCCGACCAGTTGCTCTTCCACTCTATTACGAACCTCTGGCATAAAGGCGATCAGCATTTGCAGCATTTCCTGCGCCAGATCTGGCTTCATTGCCGCCTGGCGTAGCGCCAGCTGCCAGTTCAGGGTGACGTTATGATCGATCGGCAGTTCGACAGGCTCTGTTACCGCGAGCGGTGCAACATGCTTGCCTGGTTGATAGCGCAGCAGCAGGCTGTAGAGCTTATCTTCTTCAATCGGTTTCGCCAGATAATCATTCATTCCCGCGCTCAGGAGCTTTTCGCGCTGCCCTTCCAGCGCGTGCGCCGTCACGGCAATCACTGGGGTTTGCTGTTGATGGGGAAGCTGGCGAATCAATTCGCAGGCGCGGATACCGTCCATTTCCGGCATCTGAATATCCATCAGAATCAGATCCTGCTGTAGATCCCTGGCCTGATCGACGGCGTGCTGACCGCTATCGCAAAGGATGACGTGTTGAACTTTGTCTTCCAGTAGCGCACCGATAAGCTTCAGGTTTGCCGGGTTATCATCGACCGCCATCACCGTCATCGGCAGTTTTTTACTGTCTGAATACGCTGGTAGCATAGCGGGTTGTGCCTGGCAGGTGGCCGTCAGCGCGGGGAGCAAGCGCGTTGAGGTTAGCGGCTTGAGTAGGCAGGCCGTAATGCCATCTTGTTTCAATGCTTCGGCGCTGACCTGGGCGTGGCACGGCAGCGCCAGTAGCAGGTGATCGGCAAGCATACAGGCCCTGGTCAGCTTATCGCGATGCTGCCCCAGGTCACGCACTGACACTGGAGTACCAACTAACAGAATATCGTAATGAGCATCAGGCAGGGCGGACATGGTTGGGCTGTAGACCACCTCCAGAGGTGTCGTTGCCAGCAGTTCCATGGTGCATTGCGCCGCCGTGGCGTTAGCTTCAATATAGGCCAGCTTTTTGCCTGCCAGACAGTCGGTTGACACGCTATCGGGGACGGCGTTGGGGTTAAGATCGAGGCTGATGTGGAACCAGAACGTTGAGCCGCGATTAGGCTGGCTGTGGAATGAAATATCGCCACCCATCTCCTTCACCAGGCGCTGGGTGATGACCAGTCCCAGTCCGGTGCCGCCGTGGCGGCGTGAAATACTGGCGTCAGCCTGGCGGAAAGCCTGGAACAAGCGCGACTGATCGCGCTCAGGAATACCGATACCGGTATCGTGAATTTGGACTTCAATTTGCACTCTGGAGTTGCTGATTGCGCGCTGTTCCACCAGTACGTCGATATTGCCGTGCTCGGTGAATTTAATGGCGTTCCCCATCAGGTTAGTCACAATTTGCTGCAGGCGCAGCGGGTCGCCAATCACGTTATCCGGAACATCATTTTTGATGTTCAGCGTCAGCTCCAGGCCTTTATCATGCGCCGAATGGGCCAATAATGTGACCACTTCATCCAACGAGTTGCGCAGCAGGAATGGGATACTTTCCAGAATCAGCTTGCCCGCTTCGAGCTTAGAGAAGTCCAGAACATCGTTAATGATCGCCAGCAGATTGTTGGCTGAACGCTCAATAGTGGTCAGGTGATCGCGCTGGGTAGTATTTAAGTTGGTTTTCAGCGTCAGGCGCGTGAAGCCGATTACGCCGTTGAGCGGGGTGCGCAGCTCGTGGGACATATTGGCCAAAAACTCGGATTTAATTCGCGCCGCTTCCTGAGCGCGCTTTTTCGCCAGATCCAGTTCGACGTTCTGAATCTCCATCTGCTCAAGCGTTTCACGCAGGTCGGATGTGGCCTGATCGACGTTATGCTGCATCTCTTCATGATAGGCCGCCAGCGACATGGCCATCGAGTTAATGCCATTTTTGAGCATATCCAGTTCGCCGAGCATAAAGCCCTCGACGCGACTATCCAGCTGGCCGCGGCGAATGCGGTCGACGGTATTCACCATATTGCGAATCGGGCCGGTGACATCACGCATCAGACGCCAACCGAAAATTAACGCAATACCGATACAGAACAGCATCATCACGCTGGAGATGAAAATCTCTTTGTACTGCTGCAGCCGTACCGATTTGAGATCCAGCTCAAGGGCCACGTAGCCCAGCATATTGCCCGGCATTTTGGCATCAGTTCCCGATGATTCATCTGGTGAATAGCTTTCCGAGACGATCGGGGTGCGCAAAATCATCAAGTCACCATTGCGAATCACGCTTAAGCGCCGAGGGAAAGGAGCCCCTTTGGGAAGCTGAAGTTCGCCGGGATCAAGTTGAAAGTTGGAGGTGACAAACAGCTTGTTATGCGAGTCGTAAATAGAAATGGCGCGCACGATATCGGAATGGCGGCGGTGCAAAACGCTAATCAGGTGCCTGATTGACTCGCGATTTTGCAGATTCATACCATATTCACTGGAAACCGCCAGCGGCTCAATAATACTGGCTCCGGCATCTTCCAGCTGGCGCTGAAGGTCGTTATAGCGGTGTGCGACGAAGAAAATACTGAGCAACAAACCGATCAGAACGGTGGGCGCCAGAATTAGAATCATCATGCGAGCACGAAGGCTGTAGTTGGTCATGCGGTTCCATTATGGGAGAATATAGGAATTATCCTTCAGGCTGCTTTCATGTCGGCTGCACTTGCTTGCCGCCGACGCATCTCTGAACGATCTCGTTATATTTAATTGAGACAAATCTCTACGATGGCGCAATTCTACTCTGCAAAACGGCGTGTGACGACGCGCCAGATCATAACCGTTACAGTCAATGACCTTGACCCTTTTGGTCAGGGCGTTGCGCGTCATCAGGGTAAAGCGCTGTTTGTCAGCGGCTTATTACCGCAAGAGCAGGCGGAAGTTGTCCTGGTCGAAGATAAAAAACAGTATGCCCGCGCGCAGGTTAAACGCCGTCTTAGCGACAGCCCGCAACGACAAACACCGCGCTGCCCGCATTTTGGTGTCTGCGGAGGATGCCAGCAACAGCACGCCAGCATCGACTTGCAGCAGCAGAGTAAACGCGCTGCACTTACCAGGCTAATGAAATACGATGTCGATGACATTATAGCCGCTTCACCCTGGGGCTACCGTCGCCGGGCGCGGCTGAGCTTGAATTATCAGCCAAAGACCCAACAATTACAGATAGGCTTCCGGAAGGCTAATTCTAACGAAATTGTCGATGTGGTGCAGTGCCCTGTTTTGGTGCCCGCTCTTGGTGCGTTATTGCCTGCCGTCCGTGAGTGTTTGTCGGGGCTGAAGGCGGCTCGTCAGCTTGGTCATGTCGAACTGGTGCTGGCGGATAACGGCCCGCTGATGGTATTGCGCCACACCGCCGCCCTTTCTGCGGCAGATAAAGAAAAACTGGAACGCTTTTCGCAATCTCACGGTCTTTCCCTGTATCTGGCACCGCAAAGCGAGATACTGGAGCATATTAGCGGAGAATCTCCCTGGTACACATCTGACGGTCTACGCTTAGTGTTCAGTCCGCGCGATTTCATCCAGGTGAACGACGGTGTGAACCAGTTAATGGTGCGCACGGCGCTGGAGTGGCTGGATCTTCAGCCAGAGGACCGGGTGCTGGATCTGTTTTGCGGAATGGGCAACTTTACTCTGCCGCTGGCGAAACGCGCGGCGCAGGTCGTCGGCGTTGAGGGGGTTCCCGCGCTGGTGGAAAAGGGCCGTGAAAACGCAGCGCTTAACGGGTTGCACAACGTGACGTTCTTTCATGAAAACCTGGAAGAGGATGTCACCCGCCAGGACTGGGCGAAACACGGTTTTGATAAAATTTTGCTCGACCCGGCGCGAGCCGGTGCGGCGGGCGTAATGTTACATATTATAAAGTTAGCCCCGCGCCGGGTGGTGTATGTTTCTTGTAACCCGGCGACGCTGGCGCGCGATAGCGACGTTTTATTACAGGCGGGGTATACCATTCAACGCCTGGCGATGCTGGATATGTTCCCTCATACCGGACATCTGGAATCAATGGTGTTGTTTGAGCATAAAGATTAGTTGAGGCTTGCCGACTTCGGCAGGCCGGTCCCTTAAGGAGAGGACAATGGTTGCGGTAAGAAGTGCACATCTAAATAAAGCTGGTGAATTTGACCCGAAGAAATGGATCGCGAGTCTGGGAATTTCCAGCCAGCAGTCGTGTGAACGCTTAGCCGAAACCTGGGATTACTGTCGAGAGAAAACGCAGGGACACCCACTGTCGTACATCTTGCTATGGCGTGGTGTGGAGATGGTGGAGATTCTCTCCATGCTCAGCATGGATATCGACACGCTGCGGGCTGCGTTGCTTTTCCCGCTGGCGGACGGCAACGTCGTCAGCGAAGAAGTCATGCAGGAGAGCGTAGGTAAATCCGTCGTCACCCTCATTCACGGCGTGCGGGATATGGCCGCCATACGTCAGCTTAAAGCCACCCATACCGACTCGGTCTCTTCTGAACAGGTAGACAACATTCGCCGCATGCTGCTGGCGATGGTCGATGATTTCCGCTGCGTGGTTATCAAACTTGCCGAGCGGATTGCCCATCTGCGCGAAGTGAAAGATGCGCCGGAAGATGAGCGCGTGCTGGCGGCGAAAGAGTGTACCAATATCTACGCGCCGCTGGCTAACCGCCTGGGGATCGGTCAGCTCAAGTGGGAGCTGGAAGATTACTGCTTCCGCTATCTGCATCCGGCGGAATACAAACGCATTGCTAAGTTGCTGCATGAACGGCGTATCGATCGTGAACATTACATCGACGAGTTTGTGGGCCATTTACGCTCGGAAATGAAAACCGAGGGCGTCAAAGCTGAAGTGTACGGGCGACCAAAACATATCTATAGCATCTGGCGCAAAATGCAGAAAAAGCACCTCGCGTTTGACGAGCTGTTTGATGTGCGTGCGGTGCGCATTGTCGCCGAGCGTCTGCAGGATTGTTATGCCGCGCTGGGCATTGTACATACTCACTACCGTCATCTGCCGGATGAGTTTGACGACTATGTTGCCAATCCTAAGCCCAATGGCTATCAGTCGATTCACACCGTGGTGCTGGGTCCCGGCGGCAAAACGATAGAAATTCAAATTCGTACTAAACAGATGCATGAAGATGCTGAGCTGGGCGTGGCTGCGCACTGGAAGTATAAAGAGGGCGCCAGCGCGGGGGCCAGCGGCGCGCGCGGTTACGAAGATCGCATTGCCTGGCTGCGTAAGCTGATCGCCTGGCAAGAAGAGATGGCGGATTCCGGCGAAATGCTGGATGAGGTTCGTAGCCAGGTCTTTGATGACCGGGTTTACGTCTTTACGCCGAAGGGCGACGTTGTGGATTTACCTGCCGGCTCAACGCCGCTTGATTTTGCCTACCATATTCACAGCGATGTCGGACACCGCTGCATCGGGGCAAAAATCAGCGGGCGCATCGTACCTTTTACCTATCAGCTGCAAATGGGCGACCAGATTGAAATCATCACCCAGAAACAGCCGAACCCGAGCCGCGACTGGCTGAACCCGAACCTTGGCTACGTCACGACCAGCCGTGGCCGTTCCAAAATTCATGCCTGGTTCCGCAAGCAGGATCGCGATAAGAATATTCTTGCCGGGCGGCAGATCCTCGACGACGAGCTCGAGCATCTGGGTATCAGCCTGAAGGATGCGGAAAAACATCTGTTGCCGCGCTACAACTTTAACGAGCAGGACGAGCTGCTGGCAGCGATTGGCGGCGGTGATATTCGTCTTAACCAAATGGTCAACTTCCTGCAAGCGCAGTTCAATAAACCGAGCGCCGAGGAGCAGGATGCCGCCGCGCTGAAACAGCTGCAGCAGAAAACCTATACGCCGCAGAATAACCGCAGCAAAGATAACGGCCGGGTGGTGGTTGAGGGCGTTGGTAACCTGATGCACCATATTGCGCGCTGCTGTCAGCCGATTCCTGGCGATGAGATTGTCGGTTTTATTACTCAGGGACGTGGGATCTCGGTGCATCGCGCGGATTGCGATCAGCTTGCGGAATTACAATCACATGCTCCGGAGCGCATTGTGGACGCGGTGTGGGGCGAAAGCTACTCGGCGGGCTACTCGCTGGTCGTGCGTGTTCAGGCTAACGATCGTAGCGGCCTGCTGCGCGATATCACCACCATTCTTGCCAACGAGAAGGTCAACGTGCTGGGCGTTGCCAGCCGCAGCGATACCAAGCAGCAGCTTGCCACGATCGATATGACTATTGAGATCTACAACCTGCAGGTGCTGGGGCGCGTGCTTGGCCGACTGAATCAGGTACCGGATGTGATTGACGCCCGTCGTCTTCACGGCGGGTAAATTCCCCTTCCTGTAGCCGTAGCCGCGGCGTTGGATTCCAACGCCGCGGTTTTTTTGTGCACAGAAAACCTCCAGCTAGGCTGGAGGTTCTGTAAAGCTTTCAGCTTTGAGCCAGTTATAAAAACCCCTTTTGATTTGTTAAAACAGTTTGCGGTCTGGCAACTGCAAACGTTCAACAAGAAATCAAAAGGGGGTCCCAATGAGGGACGAAAAGAGCTTAGCGCACACGCGATGGAACTGTAAATATCACATAGTTTTTGCGCCGAAGTACCGAAGAAAGGTGTTCTACGGGGAAAAGCGCAAAGCGATAGGCAGTATCTTAAGAAAGCTGTGCGAATGGAAAAACGTGAATATTTTGGAAGCAGAATGCTGTGTGGATCACATCCATATGCTTTTGGAAATCCCGCCCAAAATGAGTGTGTCGGGCTTTATGGGATACCTGAAGGGAAAGAGCAGCCTGATGCTTTATGAGCAGTTTGGCGATTTGAAGTTCAAATACCGTAACAGGGAATTCTGGTGCCGAGGGTATTACGTTGATACGGTTGGGAAAAATACAGCCAGGATACAAGAATACATAAAGCACCAGTTGGAAGAGGATAAAATGGGTGAGCAACTCTCGATCCCCTATCCGGGCAGCCCGTTTACGGGCCGTAAGTAATCCATAAATGCAAATGTCAGATCGCGATGCGCCTGTTAGGGCGCGGCTGGCAACAGAGCCTTATAGGCGCATATGAAAAACCTCCGGCTATGCCGGAGGATATTTATTTTTGCTTTGCTAACGGTAATGATGCTTTTACTGCAATCAGCAATCTATTTTTACATTTAGGTATTTTTGTATTTATTCTAAATTTCGATCATTTAATGATAAATATACGCATATTGAATATCTCTGGTTGAATTAAAATCATTATTGATCTGTGGGGTGAATATATTTTAATTAAAAGATCTACTCGTATTATGTTAATTATTTTAAATTGAGTTAAGTCAATAAAACTATTTTATTACATTGTGGCAACGTTTTTGTTGATGTATTTTCATTTGCACGGAATGACTAACACCAATACACAATTAGAATTATTTAAAAAAGGAATGTCTTATGAAAAAGTCAATGATTGCGGCCGTTGTCCTGTCTTCACTGTTTTCTGCACAATATGCTTTAGCAGCTGATACTGAAGAAGGAATATTACAAATTAACGGTGTTGTTTTGCCGACAACCTGTAAATTTACTGATGGGAATTCTCAGGCAACAATTACTATGGCTCCTGTAGGTAAAGCACAGTTTGCGGGATTAACGGCCGGGCAGTCCTATGTCGGATATTCAAATGATGCGAATCAGGAATTAAAGTTGAAGTGCGAAGGAAATAAAGTTCCTCAAATTTCATTTGTCACTACCGGATTTGATGCTACCCACCCAACAATTACTGCGGCAACCGGTGGGGCAAGCGGAGTGGGTTATACGTTGAAGCTGAATGGAACATCGGTTAATCCGAGAGATGGCGTAAAATTAACCGCCAATGCGACCGGGGAATATGACCTGAATTTCTCCGCACAATATGCGATTACTACTGCACCGGGTAATGTACAGGCTGGCAATGTGAACTCTACCGTTGTTATGCAGGTTAACACTGACTAAAGAATTTAGCCGACGGCCTGGCCGTCGGCTCATTTCCCCCGCAGGAATCTCACCATGAAACGTCTAATCGCATTATTATTGGTAAGCATGGTCATGCCTGCCTGGGGCGGCATTATTATTTACGGCACTCGGGTGATTTACCCCGCACAGAAAAAGGATATTACGGTTCAGATATTAAATGATGATTCGCGCAGTTCGCTGGTACAGGCATGGATTGATGATGGTGATGTCAGCATTCCGCCTGAAAAAATCAAGGTGCCATTTATGCTCACGCCGCCGGTTGTCCGGGTGGCCGGCGGTGCCGGGCAGCAGCTGAAAATTAAGATCCTGGCTAATCAACTGGCGACCAATCGTGAAAGCCTGTTCTATCTTAACGTCCTTGATATACCGCCGAACTCTGCGGAGGGTGAGAGTAAAAATCGCATTAAATTTGCGATGCAGAATCGGGTTAAATTCATTTATCGCCCGCAGGGGATTAGCGGGGTAGACAAAAAATCTTTTTCACGGCTCAAATTGAATCCAACCGCAGGTGGCATAAAAGTAAAAAATGAATCAGCCAACTGGATAGTTATTCCTTCTATTGAAAATAGCGGGAAAATAAACAATCAAACTTTGTTGCTGGCTCCACGCTCAGAGCAGTTGGTCCCTGTGAAAACATCTGCCAGCCGCTATACCGTGACGTTGATTGACGATCATGGAAATCTTTTAGCGCTTGCCGCCGGGCCAGCATATGCTGAAAAAGAAAGCTTTGATACCCATTTTATGGTCGGTGGGTTTAATGGTGAAAAGGTTGATGAATACTGGTTTGATGAAACAAAACCTTTGCCTGGCGATTATGAGTTGGATGTTTATTTGAACGATCAGTTTCGTGGTCGCTATGAAATTCATATTAAAGATGATGTTGATGCGACCTGCCTATCCCTGGCGCAAATAGAGGCGATGGGAATTGACACTAAAAATATATCGGCGATAAAAAAACAGGATTGTCTGCCATTAACGATAGCGGTGCAGGGCGGCTCAGTACATTATGATATAGGTCAATTTAACCTTTTTCTAAGCGTGCCGCAGATCTATATCCGGGAATATGAGGCGGGCTATATACCGCCGGAAAGTTGGGATCGGGGCGTTAACGCATTGTTTACATCTTATTATGCCAGCCAGTACTACAGCGATTATAAAAACGGCGGTTACAGTAAAAATAGTTATCTCAACTTTAATAGCGGAATGAATCTATTAGGCTGGCAGCTAAGGGCGACAACCAGTTTTACCCAAGCCAACGACGGTGCAGGGCAGTGGCATAGCAATACTGTTTATCTGGAGCGCGGTATCGCGCAAGTGCTTGGCACATTTCGCGCGGGAGATATGTATACCTCTTCCGATATGTTCGATTCTTTACGTTTTCGCGGCGTGCGCTGGTTTCGCGATATGCAAATGCTGCCAGATTCACAGCAAAATTTTACGCCAGTGGTTCGCGGTATTGCGCAGAGTAATGCCCTGGTCACCATCGAGCAAAACGGATTTGTCGTTTATCAGAAAGAGGTGCCGCCCGGTCCTTTTGCTCTTCAGGATCTGCATCTGTCCGGCGGCGGAGCCGATCTCGACGTCACGGTAAAAGAAGCGGATGGTTCTACCAGCCAATATTTGGTCCCGTACTCTTCGGTGCCGAATATGTTACAGCCAGGGGTCACGAAGTACGATTTCGTCGCTGGCCGCAGTCATGTAGAAGGCGCCAGCAACCAGGCTGATTTTTTACAAACCAGCTATCAGTATGGGCTGAATAACGTTCTGACCTTATACGGCGGGGTGATGGCGGCGGATCGTTATCATTCTGAAGTTATTGGCACCGGCTGGAATACGCCGATTGGCGCAGTGTCATTTGATGCCACCTTTTCGCATAGCAAACAGGACAATGGCGATGTCTTTGACGGGCAGAGCTATCAAATCGCCTGGAATAAATATATGCAGGCTACCGGCACCCATTTTGCGCTGGCGGCCTGGCGCTACTCTTCGCGTGGGTTTCGTACCTTTAATGATTATATCTGGGCGAATAACAAGCAGGAATACCAGCGGGATAACAATGATATCTACGATATTGGTGATTATTACACTGAAGATTTTGGCCGCAAAAATAGCTTTTCGGTCAACATCAGCCAGACGCTGCCGGACAATTGGGGGTCGCTTGCGCTAAGCGGTGTATGGCGAGATTACTGGCAGCATCAAGGGACAGGTAGAGATTATCAGTTCAGCTATAGCAATAGCTGGAAGCAGATAAGCTATACCCTTTCGGCCAGTCGTACGCAGAATGATGATGGCGAGCATGACAATCGCCTCAACCTATTTTTCTCTATCCCTTTCAACTGGGGAGACGGAATTACCACGCCACGTCGACATTTATCGCTAACTAACTCAACGACCTTTGAAGATAAATATCAATCGAATAACACCTGTCTTAGCGGGATTGTCGGCAACCGAGATCAGTTCAGCTATGGCGTTAATTTTAGCCAGCAACAACAGGGAAATGAAACTGCTGTTGGCGGCAATCTGGGCTGGCGCACGCCATTTACCACCCTGAACGGCAGCCTCAGTCAGTCGAACAAATATAATCAGGCAAGCGCCAGTATGCAGGGGGGAATTGTTGCCTGGTCCGGCGGGATTGAACTGAGCAATCAACTTTCCGATACCTTGGCCATTGTTCGTGCGCCAGGGTTAAAAGGCGCGGCGGTGCAGGGCCATCGTTATCTGACGACCGATAACCAGGGCAAAGCGATTTACAGTGGTTTAACGCCTTACCGGGAAAATTCGCTAACCCTCGATCTTTCACATACGGATAGCGATGTGGCGCTATTAGGCAATCGGCGGTCGCTGGCACCTTATCGCGGGGCGGTCGTACTGACGGAGTTTGAAACCGATAGTCGTAAACCCTGGTATTTGCGTGCGGAACGGGTCAACGGCGATCCGCTGCCTTTTGGTCACGAAGTGGCGAACGAGGCCGGGCAGTATATCGGCCTGGTGGGTCAGGGAAGTCTGCTATTTATGCGTGCTAACGAAATTCCATCGCAGATTCGCGTTGAGCTGGATAAGGCACAACAGCAGTTTTGCACCATCGCTCTTGAGAAGCATCTGGAAGATGGACGCGTTTATGTCTGCCGATAAGAGGATAGGGACATGATCAGAGTTTTAAATATATTTGGCGGCGTGCTGCTTCTCTTTTCAGGAATGTCTTTTGCAACCTGCAACTCGCCTGCTTCGCAAATCAGCCATTTCACGATCAACGCGGATGGTTCTGCGACGCAGTCGGCGATTCAGGTCAATTTTTCCGGGCTGTCGTGCACCAACAATACCACCGTCAACTACCCCAATTTTAGCGATGTGGTCATCGGTTTTAATGGTGGTGAGGATAAGTTTAAGCTGAAATTCGCCTAGCAAAGCGGCAACAGCGGCTCGCTGCAATCAAGCAATAACAGCATCAATATTGGCTTTACCGTGTCGGCGAGTCGGGATACCGGAACCGCAACATATACTAGTAGCGGTAATACCGTGACGATTCCGGGGGCGATGTTGGCTTCAACGGCTTCTAACACCGATTACAATAGCGCCTGGACTGCCTTTTTTTGGTGCGTAATCAACCCGTTGCAGTGGGGAACGTGTCGGGAGCGGTTTAGTCAGGCTCTGTATAAAGCAGGCGGCGCATTTTCTTCCGATTTGGTGGTGACCTACAATCGCATTGCCACCACCTGCAAACCAGAAAACCTGCAACTGGATCTCCATGCGATCCCCATCGGCAAAGTTCGCAGCTATGGCGTGGTGACCGAGAACAGCATGGGGGGGAATATCACTCTGAACTGCAACGCCAGCCAGACTAATCAAAAAGCGAACCGCACGGTGACGGTGTATCTGAAAAGCAGCACCTTGCTGGACACAGATCCTTCGATACTGCAGGCCAGCACGAATAACGGCGTTGGGTTTATCCTCGAAAACGGCTCCGGGCAGCGCATTGTTCTTGCTCGTGCTGGCGATGCCGTTAGCGGGGCGGTCACTAAGCTAGCGATTATTCCGAAGAGCACAACCGCCACTCTGGCGGCGAAACTACAAATCCCTGTTCGGGCGAAGTACTTTGTCTTCGACACAAATAAGAGTCGCTCGGGGACGTTATCCGCCACGGCGACTATCGTTGTGGAGCATCAATAGCGTCGCTATGTAGAAAATGACATCGTCGGTAAAAAAGCGCGGGTGCAATTTAGCCTGCGTTTTTTTATCATTGTGCACAGACATCGCTACCTTATGTTGCGCGCTGGCGGGATGCCCGTGCGCGGGACGTTCATTGATGAACCTGAGCTTCAGTTTTTTCGTGCTTTATCTCTTCTCCTCCCTCACGCTGATCGCCGTGCAATTCTGGCTATTTTTTGTCGTTTATTCGCCTACTGGATCGTTGATTTCGCATCTGATTTGCCGTGCTGGAAATGCCTTCGCGGTATTTGCGCAGCTTTGCCTGGCGGTCAATGGAAAGTTTCCTTTTGGCATACTTACATCGCAAATCCGCTATATTGACGACATGGTACGCGTGCTGGCTCTGATGTTTACACTGCTACACTGCATTATTTATATTTTCGTAATAAACGGCGGCTTGCCGAAACTCAGACGCGACTGGCGCGACTGATACTGTAAAGAGTTCAGAATGATGAATACGATAGTTAACAATGAAATGACAAGGCTGCTCGGCATTATGCAGCGCCTGCGCGACCCGGAAAATGGCTGCCCGTGGGACAAAGAGCAGACTTTTGCCACCATAGCCCCCTACACCCTCGAAGAGACCTATGAAGTGCTCGATGCTATCGCTCGGGAAGATTTCGACGATCTGCGCGGCGAGTTGGGTGATCTATTGTTCCAGGTGGTGTTCTATGCCCAGATGGCACAGGAAGAGGGGCGCTTTGATTTCAACGATATCTGCGCCGCCATCAGCGACAAGCTGGAGCGCCGTCACCCGCATATTTTCGGCGATGCTTCTGCGGGTAACAGCAGCGAAGTACTGGCGCGTTGGGAACAAATTAAAAGCGCTGAGAGAGCCGAAAAGTCCCAGCACTCTGCACTGGACGATATTCCGCATAGCCTGCCCGCGCTGATGCGTGCGCATAAAATCCAGCGACGCTGCTCGGCAGTAGGTTTTGATTGGACTTCGCTTGGCCCGGTTTTGGACAAAGTGCACGAAGAGATTGATGAAGTCATGCACGAGGCGCAGCAGGCGGTGATTGATGAGGCTAAACTGGAGGAGGAAGTCGGCGACTTGCTGTTCGCGACGGTCAACTTATCCCGCCATTTAGGGGTGAAAGCCGAAGTCGCACTGCAAAAAGCGAACCTCAAGTTCGAGCGCCGTTTCCGTGAAGTTGAGCGGATTGTCGCCGCGCGGGGCCTGGAAATGACCGGTGTTGACCTCGATACCATGGAAGATGTGTGGCAAGAGGTAAAACGCCAGGAAACTGATCTCTAAAGGGTTTTCGTGATCAAGCGCTATTTGTGTGATTTTTTAAATAACAAGCGCTTGATTTACGTCAAAAACATTTCGCCGAAAGCGGCTATTTTCTCACTCCCTGCGTTGTGTGGGCCTGATGAAAAGGAGGGATAATGAAAGTTTGTGGCGTTAGTCATGATCGGGTATACTGCTTTCCCGTCTTGGTTATTCCATCGTCTTTTAAACCTAACTTCTCAGGTTCAGCATGACAACGAACTATATTTTTGTGACCGGCGGGGTCGTATCCTCTCTGGGTAAAGGCATTGCCGCAGCTTCCCTGGCAGCCATTCTTGAAGCCCGTGGGCTTAACGTGACCATGATGAAACTGGATCCGTACATCAACGTCGATCCGGGCACCATGAGCCCAATCCAACACGGGGAAGTGTTCGTTACTGAAGACGGCGCTGAAACCGATCTGGACCTTGGCCACTATGAGCGTTTCATTCGCACCAAAATGAGCCGCCGTAACAACTTCACTACGGGTCGTATCTACTCCGACGTTCTGCGTAAAGAGCGCCGTGGCGATTATCTGGGCGCAACCGTACAGGTTATTCCGCATATCACCAACGCTATTAAAGAGCGCGTGCTGGCGGGCGGCGAAGGCCATGATGTGGTGCTGGTTGAAATTGGTGGTACCGTTGGCGATATCGAATCTCTGCCGTTCCTCGAAGCGATTCGCCAACTGGCGGTGGATATCGGTCGTGAAAACGCACTGTTTATGCATTTGACCCTGGTGCCGTACCTGGCCGCTGCGGGTGAAGTCAAAACCAAGCCGACCCAGCACTCCGTTAAAGAACTGCTCTCCATCGGTATTCAGCCTGATATTCTGGTCTGCCGCTCCGATCGCGCTATTCCGGCGAACGAACGTGCCAAAATTGCATTGTTCTGCAATGTGCCAGAAAAAGCCGTTATTTCGATGAAAGACGTCGATTCTATTTATAAAATTCCAGGCCTGTTGAAATCTCAGGGGCTGGACGATTATATTTGTAAACGATTCAGCTTAAGCTGTCCGGAAGCGAACCTGGCCGAATGGGAACAGGTTATTTACGAAGAAGCCAATCCGGCAGGTGAAGTCACCATTGGTATGGTCGGCAAGTACATTGAACTGCCGGATGCCTACAAATCGGTGATTGAAGCGCTGAAGCACGGTGGTCTGAAAAATCGCGTTACCGTCAACATCAAGCTGATCGATTCGCAAGATGTAGAAACGCGCGGCGTCGAAATTCTGAAAAATTTAGATGCTATCCTGATTCCTGGTGGCTTCGGCTATCGCGGGGTTGAAGGTAAGATTGCCACTGCGCGCTATGCACGTGAAAACAATATCCCATATCTGGGAATTTGCCTGGGTATGCAGGTTGCGCTGATTGAGTTCGCGCGCAACGTAGCGGGGATGGAAAACGCCAACTCCACGGAATTTGTGCCAGACTGTAAGTACCCGGTTGTGGCCCTTATTACCGAATGGCGTGATGAAGAAGGTAATGTCGAAGTCCGTTCTGATAAGAGCGACCTCGGCGGCACGATGCGTCTTGGGGCGCAGCAGTGCCAACTGGGTGACGATAGTCTGGTGCGCCAGCTGTACGGCGAACCAACCATTACCGAACGCCATCGCCACCGCTATGAAGTCAACAACATGCTGTTGAAACCGATTGAAAATGCGGGCCTGCGTATTGCGGGACGTTCCGGGGATGATCAGTTGGTCGAGATCATCGAGGTGCCGAATCATCCGTGGTTTGTTGCCTGTCAGTTCCATCCGGAGTTTACTTCGACGCCGCGTGATGGTCACCCGCTGTTTGCTGGCTTTGTGAAAGCCGCAGCCGAGTACCAGAAGCGTCAGGTGAAGTAAAAGAGTTAGAACGGCAATGCACCCATCCGGGTGCATTGTTTGTCTGGAGTTTTAGTTTAACTTGTACTGAGGAAAACCTAATGTCCAAAATCGTTAAAGTCATCGGTCGTGAAATCATCGACTCCCGTGGTAACCCGACTGTTGAAGCTGAAGTACACCTGGAAGGTGGTTTCGTCGGTATGGCAGCTGCTCCGTCAGGTGCTTCTACTGGTTCCCGCGAAGCGCTGGAACTGCGTGATGGCGACAAATCCCGTTTCATGGGTAAAGGCGTACTGAAAGCTGTTGGCGCGGTTAACGGCCCGATCGCTCAGGCAATCCTTGGCAAAGACGCCAAAGATCAGGCTGGCATCGACAAAATCATGATCGACCTGGACGGTACTGAAAACAAATCTAACTTCGGTGCGAACGCAATCCTGGCCGTATCTCTGGCTAACGCCAAAGCCGCTGCTGCTTCTAAAGGTCAGCCGCTGTATGAGCACATCGCTGAACTGAACGGCACCCCGGGCAAATACTCCATGCCGGTTCCGATGATGAACATCATCAACGGTGGCGAGCACGCAGACAACAACGTCGACATCCAGGAATTTATGATTCAGCCAGTTGGCGCTAAATCCCTGAAAGAAGCCGTACGTATGGGTTCTGAAGTGTTCCACAACCTGGCTAAAGTTCTGAAAGCTAAAGGTATGAACACTGCAGTTGGTGATGAAGGCGGCTACGCGCCGAACCTGGGTTCCAACGCTGAAGCACTGGCTGTTATCGCTGAAGCGGTTAAAGCTGCTGGCTACGAGCTGGGCACCGACATCACCCTGGCGATGGACTGTGCAGCTTCTGAATTCTACAAAGACGGTAAATACGTTCTGGCTGGCGAAGGCAACAAAGCGTTCACCTCTGAAGAATTCACTCACTTCCTGGAAGACCTGACCAAACAGTATCCGATCGTGTCTATCGAAGACGGTCTGGACGAATCTGATTGGGATGGTTTCGCATACCAGACTAAAGTACTGGGCGACAAAATCCAGCTGGTTGGTGACGATCTGTTCGTAACCAACACCAAGATCCTGAAAGAAGGTATCGACAAAGGCATCGTTAACTCCATCCTGATCAAATTCAACCAGATCGGTTCTCTGACCGAAACTCTGGCTGCGATCAAAATGGCGAAAGACGCTGGCTACACTGCCGTTATCTCTCACCGTTCAGGCGAAACTGAAGACGCTACCATTGCTGACCTGGCTGTTGGTACCGCTGCAGGCCAGATCAAAACCGGTTCTATGAGCCGTTCTGACCGCGTTGCTAAATACAACCAGCTGATTCGTATCGAAGAAGCTCTGGGCGAAAAAGCACCGTACAACGGTCGTAAAGAGATCAAAGGCCAGGCATAAGCCTGAACTTTCGTTCTGATGTTAAAACCCGCTTCGGCGGGTTTTTTTATGGCTTCTGTTTATTGATAATCTGCTGCTATGTATCGTGCGGTTGTATATCGGTGGGCAGAGTTTTTTAACAGTGCCGTGGAAATAACACTAATTTGGTAGAATTCAAGAAAGAATAGCTAATCTGAATTTTTATGATTTAAAATCAGTTGGTTAGATGCTCTTTAATAATGCGTCTTTGTAATGATTAGGTTGGTAGAATGTTGTTGTGAGAAAAAGTTTTTTATAAACAGATAAATATTCTTAGAGTGTTCCCCGCGCCAGCGGGGTGTCATATTTACTGGTTCAGTAGCATACCCGGGTATAAAAAGGACTCTTTCATCAGGTCGCGTAGTACCACGATATTCATTACCACCATTCCCACAATAATCATTATCCTGATAAATTTTTACCGTTTGTAACATATGAGACAAAGCCGTCGAGAGATACATTGCGAAAGCTCATACGTTTTCGCTGCCAGACCTTATAATCCCATCGGAGATCCTTTCTCTCGGGAGTGGGGTTGATTAAGCTATAAATACAAAAGTAAATAAGTACATCAAAAGCGATAAGCGATATCAGCATCGCCAGAACAGGCGTTCCCCAATGATTCGCGTCCATATCCTTGATCAGATAAATACTGGCAGCAAAATAGAGTGCACTGAAAATAAACTTACATAGCCTGGGGGGCTGGGCTAAAAAAGATTAATATGCATTTGTTTGCTCCTGAATAAGGCATAACTACCAGCGCCCGGATGCGCCGCCTCCCCCTGAAGAGCCGCCGCCGCCGCGAAAACCTCCGCCGGATGACGAGCCTGATGAACCTCCGCTCCCTCCGGATTTAAAGCCACCGCTGAGTACAATGACGACAATCGCCAGGACGGTGAGGATAAATTCTGCGAACCGACTTGCAGCATTTGCTAACCATTCGGTACCCAGGCAGAGGGCAAGGCTAATCAATGTGACCACGATGACCAGTACAATTACCGCTATCTTTCTCCTGTTTTTGGGTTCTTCAATTAAGTCGGAAGTGGGAGACGATGCGTGAGATTTTTTTCCTGCCCTGGCGGATTTCTTTTTTCCCTTCACGGCATCGCTTATTTCCGCGATTATTATGCGGCCGTAAACGAAAATATTACGTAGACGCGACAACAATGGCATAAATATCAACAGGCTGAAACTAAAGTTCCCAACCTGGCGCATGATAACGTCTTCCCGAAGAACGAAGGACCACATACTCATTGTGACCAGTGAAATCACGGCAATAATCGTTTTGCTACAGCCGAATCGGTATAAGGCGACGATGATAACCATCATCAGCAGCGTGAAGGTGAAGCAGGGGAGGGTCAGTTTCGGCTTGGCGAGTAAATGGTCCGCTAATGCGTCAAAGACGTCGCCTCCGCTCTCCGGCAGGTGAGTGGACATTTGTTCTGCCGCCGTCAACGTACTGGTGAGATCGGTAACCAGCGGCGTTTGGTCAGCAAACGCAGGCAATCCGCACAGCGCCAGCAATAAAAGAAGAATACGCATTATGATTCCCTTGCGTGGAGTCATGTTACCAGCGCCCGGACGCGCCACCGCCGCCTGAAGACCCGCCGCCGCCGCGAAAATTATCACGCGATGAGCGGCGAGTACGAACGCCGCTACGGCCTGAAGATCGACCGTTCTTTTGTTCGTTCGCGGTGTTTGATGCCCGGACTATTTTTCTGAAGGCTTTTCCGGCGGCGGTCGGCGTCAGCATAAGAATCAAAAACACGATAAACGGCGTGGCGAAGCTAAGCAGGGCGAACAGTTTCCCCCAGCCCGCCGCGTGGCCTGAAATGGGCAGCGCAAATGCCAGGACTATAGCTGTCAGACAAATCAGCCCCAGGGTTTTGAAGCTGCCTTTTATGGCGATTCCCAGCAACGCCACGGTCCAAATGAGCAGCGCCCAGCCCCCATTGAACGGCATGGGCTTGTTCGCAGGGACGATCGAAACTGCGTTTGCTGGCTGCTGTTCACCGTTGGCGAGGTATCCCCCGATAGCGGCAACCCCTAGCTGCAGCCCAGCCATCAGATCACCATTTTTAAACGCCGGAATAATCTTCTGACGGATAATTTGCCCGGCCTGAGCGTCGGTTAGCGTGCCTTCGAGACCATATCCGACTTCAATACGTATGGTATGATCCTGCCAGGCGACCAGCAGTAAAATGCCGTCATCGCGCTTCTGGTCGCCCAGTTTCCAGGCGTCAAAAACTCGGGTGGTATATTGCTCAATCGTTTCTTCGCCGCTGGTCGGTACCACCAGAATGGCCACCTGGCCGGGTATCGCACGAACCTCTTGTGTCAGAGCGTTGGTTTGCGCCTCGCTGAGCGTGCGGGTTAAATCCGTCACCTGATAGCGCAGTTCCGGAACAGGAACAGGTTCGGCGAATGATTGAAAACTAAAGACAATCAATAAAAACACGATGACGCGCACGGCTTAACCTCCTGTTAATGCTGGCTGAAATCAACAGTCGGCGCTTTGCTGATAGAGGCGACATCATCCGGTAGATAATTCTTCTTCGGCTGGTAATCCATAACCTTTGCCGTCATGACGGCAGGAAACTGGCGGATGGTGATATTATATTTTTCAATAGATTTAATATAACGACCGCGCGCGACCGTAATACGGTTTTCGCTGCCTTCCAGTTGAGTCATCAGATCCTTATATAACTCTTGCGCTTTTAATTCAGGATAACGTTCGCTGATAATGGTTAATTGCCCAAGAGAACGGGTCAGGTGCATTTGCGCTTGCTGCCAGGCGGCTAAGTTTTGCGCATCATCGGGGGCCTGCTGCAGTTTACCACTGGCAAGATTAGCCTGAGCACGAGCCAGCGTCACCGCTTCCAGCACCTCACTTTCATGGCTGGCGTAACCCTTTACGCTGGCGACAAGGTTAGGGATCAGATCTGCGCGGCGCTGGTACTGGTTAAGAACCTCCGACCAGGCTGAGTTGGTTTGTTCATCATAGGCCTGGATATCGTTATAGCCGCAGCCGGATAAATTCACTATAAATATAAAAATAACAAATATTCTGAGCATGTCATATCCTTTTGAATTATTGCTCCCTCAGCATATATTAAGCATGATTGGTTATAATTTTATCTAATTATTTTCTGAATTTTAGCCAGTAATTATTTAAATGAAACACTCTGTAAAGCATTTTATTGTGTCCGATGGAAAGCAAAGCAGTTTTGCCTGATTATGCACGATCTGCGATAATGTGCGCTCATAACCCCAGACAGAGACGATTATGCAGTACCCGATTAACGAGATGTTCCAGACCTTGCAAGGCGAGGGTTACTTCACCGGCGTTCCCGCCATTTTTATTCGTCTACAGGGATGCCCGGTAGGTTGCGCCTGGTGCGATACCAAACATACCTGGGATAAGCTTGCCGATCGGGAAGTGTCGCTGTTCAGCATTCTGGCAAAAACCAAAGAGAGCGATAAGTGGGGCCCGGCAAGCGGCGAGGATCTGCTTGCGATCATCGGGCGTCAGGGTTGGACTGCCCGCCATGTGGTGATTACCGGCGGCGAGCCCTGCATTCATGATTTAACGCCATTAACCTCGCTGCTGGAGCAAAATGGGTTTAGCTGTCAGATAGAAACCAGCGGCACGCACGAGGTGCGCTGTACGCCCCATACCTGGGTGACGGTATCGCCAAAGGTGAATATGCGCGGTGGCTATGATGTGCTATCTCAGGCGCTACAGCGAGCGGATGAAATTAAACATCCGGTTGGGCGCGTGCGTGATATTGAAGCGCTGGATGAACTGCTGGAAACGCTGGCTGACGACAAACCGCGGATTATTGCTCTGCAACCCATTAGCCAAAAAGACGATGCAACTCGTCTGTGTATCGAAACCTGTATTGCCCGCAACTGGCGTCTCTCCATGCAGACGCATAAATATCTCAATATTGCCTAGATATTGTGCCGGGTGGATTTCATCCGCCCGGCGTACTCATTACGCGTTCGACCAGCTTTGAATCGCGTCGACGTTGTCCAGATTACCGTGGGTGACTTCGTACGACTTTTTCAAAATCACATCGGTATATTGGGTTAAATCCCTGAAGATCCCTTTATTCAATGCCTCGTATCGGCTGGCATTGTTCTCAATCGGCATAAACACATCTTTTACCCGAACCATGTTTTCGATCGCCGTCTCGTAAGAAGGATATAAACCCAGTCCAACCGCCGTGTTGATTGCAGCACCCAGACTCGCGCAGCCGTTAATGGCGTTGCGCCTGGCCGGAAGATTGAATACATCGGCAAAGATTTGCATAAACAGATCGCTATTTGAACCGCCACCGGTAATGATGACATGCTTAGCGAAGTGGTTCATTTCATTGCACATATTGTCGTAGTTATTTTTCAACGTCAGCGCAACGCTCTCCAGAATAGAGCGGTAAATCCACGCGTAATCCATGCTGGAATCAAAGCCGATCATAATGCCGCGTTTGTAGGGCTCCCAGGGATTGGTCAGCCAGTCCAGTACGGTCATCAAACCGTTGCAGCCAGGAGGTACGACGGAGGCCTTTTTATTGAGCAAGTCTTCCGGCGACAGCCCCTGCGCCTGAGCATCCTGAATTAAGGATTCGCCCAGCATGTCCCGCAGCCAACTCACCGTCCACATCCCCTTGCGAATACCATACCCTTCGTACAGCAGAGTCTCTGGAATGGAGGACATAATTGGCCAATAGGCGACAGGGTCTTTTGGCAACGCCTTGCCGTTCATCATCAGGGCGATATAGGTGCCTAACGAGATCACCGCCGTTTCATCATCCAGTAACCCAGCGCCGAGCGCCTCTACCGGTTTGTCGCTGGTGGTGCAGATCACCGGCAGCCCAGCCGGGAAGCCGGTGGCGAGAGCCGCCTGCTCGGTAAGATGGCCTAAGATGGTACCCGGCATCTGCACATCGAACAGCATCTTGCGCGGAATATTAAACTTCTTCACTACCTCGTCGTCGTCGCTCCACGCCCAGGTTTTATAATCCACCGGCCATTGGCCAAAGTAGTTGGCAATGTTGTCCTTGAACTCGTCGGTTAAGCGGTGCGACAAATAGCCTGAAAACGAAGTAACCCAGGCAACATCGGGATTGGTATGCTCATAGGGCCGGGTGACGCGGGCGTCCTGCCAGCTAATAAGCGGCTCTGCGGGCGTACCGTCGGCTTTCAGTAACGCGCGGCAGCAGCGGATGGAGCCCAGTCCGATGCCGACAATATCTTCTCTATGTCCGGCGAATTGACTCATCAAGTCCTTTCCGGCGAAACATAAAGAGGTCCATAAATCGTCGTCAGGGTGCTCAGCTGTATCGGCATCCGGGGTGTGCATCGGCTGCAGCAGGCCTTTTCCCTCGCAGACCACGTTGCCTTGCAGATCGTACATCACGACCTTGGTACTCTGGCTTCCGCCATCAATTCCAATGATGTATTTCTTCGACATTATTATTCTCCTTTAAATTTTCACCATCACTCGCCAGTAGCGTTAGCGGCCAGCGATGTTTCGTTTTCTGGTGCGGCATCGGCGCTACGTATTTTTCTGAACAACAGGAAGGTAAAGAGGATCACCATGCACAGCGCGACTAAGCCCATCAGCCACATATTGCGGTAGGCTTCTGTCGGGGGGAGGGTGTCCTGCCAGTGGCCGATAATCGGATAGACAAAAACATCGGGCAGGAAGCCAATGACCGAGCAGATACCGACGGTGGTTCCCATGATGTAATTTGGCGTTCTCGCTTCGCCAGGGCAGGCCCAATAGAGTCCGCGTGAGGCATAGCAGGTGAAGCCCAGCAGCAGAATCAGGCCGATACCCATAGCGACGGATTGCGGGTTTGAGTTGGTTGCCAGCAGCGCGATCAGCGCCACGACCCCAATAATCGACAGCAATTGAATGACCCGGGTCGGCGATTTTACTTTGCTATAAGTCGTGATAATGCCGCCCAGCGGGCCGCAGAAGGCGCGGAAGATCTTGTTGATCACAATTCCCATATAGCTCGCGGCCACCAGCGACATACCGTACATTTCCGTCAGATAGTTGGTGGAGTAGCTGAGAATGGCGTAGATAGTAAAGACGCCAAAAATCACCATGCTGCAGTACCAGGTGGTGCTGATGCGCAGGACGGCCAGAATATCGCTGAGCTGGAACGCTTTTTTCTCTTCTTTTTCCGCATTGCTGTGCTGAGGGGCGTCACTAACGAAGAACCAGCACAATATTCCCAACAGGATATAGACCACGCTGTAGATGATGATGACCGTCTTCAGGCTGTTGCTGTCATCAGGCTCGAAGCGGGAAAATGCCCACATGGTAAATACCGCCAGCGACATCACGCCGACGCCGCGCAACCCCTCCATCCAGCCCATGATTTTTCCCTGCTCGCTATGATCGCCAAGCAGAGAGGCCGCTTTAATTGACACTGACCACAGCATCAGAATGGTGGTGATCGCAAAGGCGACCTGAATACAAAGCATGACCCACAGCGGCGGATAAGTGGCCATTAATAAACCCAGTAGCCCGGTAATAATCATCGCTGAAGTAATCATTTTGCGATGGGAGAATTTATCGGCAATAACCCCGCTGGGTGCGTAAAGAATAATGGCGGCAATACCGAATGTGCTCATTATTAAGCCGATCTCGGTATTGCTGAATCCCATAAACTTAGCCATTGGAATTTGATAGATATAGCGTAAATAGGCAAGGTCGAAACTGACGCCACCGCTGAAACTAATAATGGCAAGCGTTATCCAACGGCGATATGAGGTTTGTTGCATATCGTAATCTCATTTTGTATAGACGAAAAAAAGAGAAAAGTAAACCCGCCTTGTTCAGGTGGATTACTTTTCTCAGGTCTCTAGTAATTGTGACTAGAAATAGCATGTCAGCGTGACATTTAGTGTGAGAATAATCACGATTCGTAGTTTTACGCTTGATTGTGAAGTGAAATATTCATCTGTGATTACGATCACATTAGATGCTTAAGCGTTGTGTTAAAAATTTACCCCAGTTACCAGAGATAATGAGAAAGGTGACTTCCCTCTTGCGGGGGAAGTTGCCTTTCTTTTTTTTTGCCTAAAGGAATTTGGAGCTTAACTATGTCGATCGAATCTCTTAATGCATTCTCAATGGATTTCTTCTCACTGAAAGGTAAAACGGCGATTGTTACCGGCGGCAATAGCGGGCTGGGTCAGGCCTTTGCCATGGCGCTGGCGAAAGCCGGAGCGAATCTGTTTATCCCAAGCTTTGTGAAGGATAACGGTGAAACAAAAGAAATGATTGAAAAACAGGGTGTTGAGGTTGAATTCATGCAAGTGGATATCACCGCTAAAGGTGCCCCACAGCAGATCATCGCCGCCTGTTGCGAGCGCTTTGGCACGGTAGATATCCTGGTCAACAACGCCGGGATTTGTAAGCTGAACAAGGTTCTTGACTTCGGTCGTGCGGATTGGGATCCGATGATTGACGTTAACCTGACGGCGCCATTTGAGCTGAGTTATGAAGCGGCAAAAATTATGATTCCGCAAAACAGCGGAAAAATAATCAATATTTGTTCTTTATTCTCTTACCTTGGCGGACAGTGGTCTCCGGCTTATTCCGCAACCAAACATGCGCTTGCCGGTTTCACAAAAGCATATTGTGATGAATTAGGGCAGCATAATATTCAGGTTAATGGTATCGCTCCGGGTTATTACGCTACCGATATTACTCTGGCTACCCGTAGCAATCCTGAAACTAATCAACGGGTGCTCGATCATATCCCGGCAAATCGCTGGGGTGATACTCAGGACTTAATGGGGGCAGCCGTATTTTTAGCCAGCCAGGCATCAAATTATGTTAACGGTCATCTGTTGGTCGTCGATGGTGGTTATCTGGTGCGTTAATTTGTAACCGGTGGTTTCTGTTTCCATTTATTATATTACACAAAATCATTCAAGATGCATCGAGGCGGCAAGGGAATTAAATCCCCAGGAGCATAGATGACTATGTGACTGGGGTTTATGAGCGCAGCCAACAAAGAGGCAGTTTGAAGGATGACGTGTATATTCCGAATTAATTATCAGGAAGGAATTACTATGTCTCTATCCCGTGAAGCGATTGTTGACCAATTAAAAGAAATTGTTGGCTCCGATCGCGTTATTACTGATGAAACCGTTTTAAAGCGAAATAGTATTGACCGTTTTCGTAAATATGCGGACATCCATGGCGTCTTTACGCTGCCGCTGCCTGCCGCAGTGGTTAAGTTAGGCTCGACCGAACAGGTTTCCAACGTGCTGGCCTTTATGAACCAGCATAAAATCAATGGCGTACCGCGTACCGGTGCATCCGCGACTGAAGGCGGCCTGGAAACCGTGGTGGAAAATTCCGTAGTGCTGGACGGCGCTGGAATGAACCAAATCCTCAATATTGATATTGAGAATATGCAGGCGACCGCGCAGTGTGGGGTACCGCTCGAAATTCTGGAAAACGCGCTGCGGGCTAAAGGCTACACCACAGGACACTCACCGCAGTCTAAACCGCTGGCACAGATGGGCGGCCTGGTGGCAACCCGCAGCATCGGTCAGTTTTCCACGCTGTACGGGGCGATTGAAGATATGGTGGTCGGGCTGGAAGCCGTACTACCTGACGGCACCGTTACCCGCATCAAAAACGTCCCGCGTCGTGCTGCCGGCCCGGACATTCGCCACATCATTATCGGCAACGAAGGTGCGCTGTGCTACATCACTGAAGTTACAGTGAAAATCTTCAAGTTTACCCCGGAAAATAACCTGTTCTACGGCTATATCCTGGACGATATGAAGGTTGGGTTTAATATCCTGCGCGAAGTGATGGTGGAAGGGTATCGCCCGTCAATTGCTCGCCTTTACGATGCAGAAGATGGCACCCAACACTTTACCCATTTTGCCGACGGCAAATGCGTTCTGATCTTTATGGCGGAAGGCAACCCGCTGATGGCCAAAGCGACCGGTGAAGGGATTGCGGAAGTGGTTGCGCGCTATCCACAGTGCCAGCGCGTGGACAGCAAGCTGATCGAAGCCTGGTTTAATCACCTGAACTGGGGCCCGGAAAAAGTGGCTGCCGAACGTGTGCAGATCCTCAAAACCGGCAATATGGGCTTCACTACCGAGGTTTCCGGCTGCTGGAGCTGCATCCATGAAATCTATGAAAGCGTGATCAACCGTATCCGCACCGAATTTCCTCACGCGGACGATATCACCATGCTGGGCGGCCACTCTTCACATAGCTACATGAACGGCACCAACATGTACTTCGTCTACGACTACAACATAGTGGACTGCAAGCCGGAAGAGGAAATCGATAAGTACCACAACCCGCTGAACAAGATTATCTGCGAAGAGACGATTCGTCTCGGCGGTTCGATGGTACATCACCACGGGATTGGTAAACATCGCGTTCACTGGAGCAAGCTGGAACACGGTAGCGCCTGGCCGCTGCTGGAAGGGCTGAAGAAGCAGTTTGATCCAAACGGTATCATGAATACCGGAACAATTTATCCGATTGAGAAGTAGTTAGTTATACGCAAAATATACGCAAAATCATTCGCGTTGCATCAAGGCGGCAAGTGAATAAGTCTCCAGGAGCGTACAAAAGTACGTGACTGGGGCTTATGAACGTAGCCAACGAAGAGGCAGCGTGAAGGATGACGCGTATAAGCGGCTTCTCAACCGGGAAGCCGTTTTTATCGGACCATGAAGGGATAGAAATGAACACTTCACCGGTGCGAATGGACGATTTACCGCTTAACGGTTTTCACTGCCGCATTGCCGCGCTGACTTTTGGCGCACATCTGGTTGACGGCTATGTCCTCGGCGTTATCGGTTACGCCATTATTCAACTGACCCCTGCTATGCATCTGACGCCTTTTATGGCCGGGATGATTGGCGGGGCGGCGCTGCTTGGGCTTTTTATCGGCAGCCTGATTCTGGGATGGGTCTCAGATCATATTGGCCGCCAGAAAATTTTCAACTTCAGCTTTGTGCTGATTACCGTCGCTTCATTTCTGCAATTTTTTGCCACCACGCCCGAACAGCTGATTGGTTTACGAGTCCTGATAGGGATCGGCCTCGGCGGAGATTACTCCGTGGGCCACACGTTGCTGGCCGAGTTCTCGCCGCGCAAACACCGGGGGATTCTGCTCGGTTCGTTTAGCGTGGTATGGACCGTCGGTTATGTGCTGGCAAGTCTTGCCGGGCATCATTTTATTAGCGAAAACCCCGACGCCTGGCGTTGGCTGCTGGCATCGTCAGCCCTGCCAGCACTGCTCATCACACTGTTGCGCTGGGGAACGCCGGAATCCCCACGCTGGTTGATGCGTCAGGGTCGATTCGCTGAAGCCCATGCCGTGGTGCAGCGCTGTTTTGGTATGCATGTACAACTGGGCGATGAGGTAACGAAAGAGACGAATAAGCATATCCTAACCCTGTTCTCATCCCGCTACTGGCGGCGCACGGCTTTTAACAGCATCTTTTTTGTCTGTCTGGTGATCCCATGGTTCGTTATCTACACCTGGCTCCCGACGATCGCCGAAACCATCGGCCTTGAAGATGCATTGACCGCCAGCCTGATGCTGAATGCGCTGCTGATCGTTGGTGCGCTGCTGGGCCTGGTATTGACCCATCTGCTGGCCCATCGCCATTTCCTGCTCGGCAGCTTTCTGCTGCTTGCGGCGACATTAATCGTGATGGCCTGCTTACCTCAAGGTAGCCACTGGACGTTGCTGCTTTTTGTTTTATTCAGCACCACGATTTCGGCGGTGAGTAACCTGGTAGGGATTTTACCCGCAGAAAGTTTTCCGACGGATATTCGCTCGCTGGGCGTTGGATTCGCCACCGCTATGAGCCGACTCGGCGCCGCAATCAGCACCGGCCTGCTGCCCTGGACCCTGGCGCAATGGGGGATGACGGTGACGCTGCTGCTATTGGCCGGGGTATTGCTGGTTGGCTTCGTGGTGACCTGGCTGTGGGCGCCGGAAACCAAAGCGCTGCCGCTGGTGGCTGCCGGAAGCGGCGACCAAAGACAAGGAGGTAAAAATGAACATTCTATTGGCGTTTAAGCCGGAACCTGATGCCAGCATGTTGGCGGAGAAAGACTGGCAGGCCGCCGGGCGGGATACCTGCGGCCCTGACGTCTCGCTATTGCGTTGCACTATCGGCGCCGATGAACAGGCCGCTGCTGCGCTGCTGTTGGCCCAGCGCAATGCAGGTTGCGAGATGAACCTGACCGCTTTAAGCATCGGCGATGAGCGCGCGCTGCACTGGCTGCGCTACTTCGCCGCGCTGGGATTTGATCAGCGGGTGCTGCTGGAGGTGGCTGCGGATTTACGCTTTGCGCCATCGTTTATCGCCGGACAAATTGCCGACTGGCAGCGCAGCCACGGCGCTGAGCTGATTGTCACCGGCTGTCAGAGCAGCGAAGGACAGAATGGCCAGACGCCGTTTCTGCTGGCAGAAATGCTGAACTGGCCCTGTTTCACCCAGGTTGAACGCTTTACGCTTGAGCCGCCTTTTGTCGTCATCGAGCAGCGAACAACCCACGGTATCCGCCGTTGCAAGGTGCGGCTACCGGTGGTGATTGCCGTCAGGCAGTGCGGTGAGGTAGCGCTTGCGGTGCCCGGTATGCGCCAACGTCTGGCGGCGGCAAAGGCGGATATCGTGCGTCAGGCGGTCACCGCTGAGGTGATGCCCGCCGTTCAGTACTTGCGTCTGACGCGACCGGAACAGCGACGCAGCGCGGTTATTGTCGAGGGGGCGACGGCGCAGGAGAAAGCCAGGATGTTGTGGGAGAGTTATCTACGCCAGAGGATGCAGCCATGAAGATAGCGATGGTGATGACAACCGGTGATCGCGCCGCGATGGGACACTGGCTGGCGACAAATGAGCCTGGTCAGGCGGAGGTGGAGCGCTGGATTATTGATGCCGAACCGGAAGTTGCTGAGCAGCTTCTTGATGCGCTGGTCATCCAGTGGCGGCAGACGCCGGTCGATATGTTGATATTTCCGGCCGGGATTTTGGGCGATGAGCTGGCAACAAGGCTGGCCTGGCGTTTACAAGGCGGCAGCGTATGTCAGGTGCTGTCAGTCAATGCGCAAGAGGGCAGAGTGACTAAATCTCATTGGAGCAATGCATTGACGGCTACCCTGGGGTTTAGCGCCCGACCGCAGTGCCTGTCTCTGGCGCGGCAAACCGGCGGTAGCGTGACTGGTGATTTTCCCGCCGATATGACGACACGCCATATTGCGCCGACGGTTTTACCCGACTGGTTAATCAGTGTTGAAAGCGTGGAGCGCTCGGGAGATCATCCCTTGCTGGAGGCGAAGCAGGTGCTGGTTGTCGGGCAGGGCGGTGAGGACGTTGATGCCGAAAAAATAGCGGCTATCGCGCAACGTCTGGGGGCGGAAGCGGGATACAGCCGTGCGCGGGTGATGAACGGCGGCTATGATGCCGATCGCCTGATTGGCATCTCCGGTCATCTGCTGGCGGCGGATGTCTGCATTGTGGCGGGCGCATCGGGCGCAGCGGCGCTGATGGCAGGCGTTCGGGATAGCCGGTTTATTGTGGCGATCAATCATGATGCCAGCGCGCCGGTATTCACTCAGGTGGATGTTGGTATTGTTGACGATTGGCTACCGGTGTTTGAGGAACTGGTCGCCTGCGTAGAAGCATAGTGCCAACCTTCTGCCATCAGTGGATTTTACCCGGCTCGCGCTACGCTTAGCCGGGCTACAGGTTGTGGTCCGGTAGCCCGGGTAAGGCGTTTACGCCGCGACCCGGGAACAAAGCCGATAAATTAATTAAGCTGCTTTGCTAATTTCCAGACGTTGGTGTTGGTGGTGGAAAGAGCTGCGACGCCCGCTTTCATCGCATTACGCGCATCTTCCTCATCGCAAACCAATCCCCCGGCGATCAGCGGCTGGCGAATTTTCTCCGTTACCCATCCCAGGACTTTCGGCATACAGCCCGGCAGGATTTCAATACAATCCGGATTAGACTGCGCCACCTGCTTATCAATATTGTGAAAGGAAATAGAGTCGACGATAAACAGACGATGAATGCAGAAGAAGCCTTCCGCTCTGGCCGCTTTGAGCATCGGCGCTTTAGTGCTGATGATGCCGTCCGCCTCGGTAACCAACTTCAAAAACTGAATCACCACCTCTTTATTAGACGCGCCCTCCAGCAGGTCGACATGAATAAACGCATATTTACCGGCGTTTTTGATCTTCTTGACGATGTTGCTGATGGTGCAGATATTGCCGTACAGCACGGAGATAAACTGGCATTCGGAATCGATGGCTAATTGCAGGCTGGCGTTATCTTTGACGGCCGCAATAACCGGATTTTGTCGGAGCAGGTGTAGCAGGGGCATGGTGTGTCCTTTGTATTTTATTCGTCATACTTCAAGCTGCTGGTACGGTTTTCTCCCTCTCCCCGAAGGGGAGAGGGAACCGTTCTGCTGGCGTTTTTTATTACATAACAATGTATTAGCCTTTCAGCTTTATTACCCAAAACGGAATGTAATACCAAAACCAGAGTCAGGATAGCGCCATTCTTTCAGCGTTGCCTCATCGCATAACAACCGGCAGGTGCCGCATTCCAGACAGCCGCGATAGTCGACCCGCAGCTCACCTTCCGCCGTGCGTGAGAAAAGCCCGGCGGGGCAGGATTGAATCAGCAACTCGGCGATTTCCGGAGTCGGTGAAGCGGATGGAACAATATGCGGGCTGTCGGCGGGACGCCAGACGTTGCGGGCTACAGACATCGTAAACTCCTGACAAGATCGCCTGCCAGATGGCGCAGGCCGTGACGGCGAAGCTGACGCCAGACTATCTGGCGCAGCGGCGGAACCGGGCTCGCGCCCTGCAGCCAAAGTTCGCGGGAAATGTCTTCCATTAACGCAGGCCACTGGCGATACCAGCCGGGGCGTTGCAGCAGTGCGGGCACATGCTGATAGCGCTGAAGAATCTCCCACAGCAGGCTGCGTTCAACGTCCTGGTGATATTGTGCAAACAGATTTTGCGGCGTGCTTTGCTGACAGGCCCGAACCAACGTTTGCGCCGCCGCCTGAGCACCGATGAGCGCCATATCCATCCCGCGCACGGTAAAGCCGGTATTGATACAGGTGCGCAGCGCATCGCCAACCAGTAGCCAGCCGTCTCCGCCGTACTGCACGGGCATGCTATGCAGACCGCCTTCGGGCACCAGATGCGCACCATACTCCAGCGTTTCACTCCCACGTAGCAAAGGGCGCAGGGCCG
The DNA here is from genome assembly GCF_013705725.1 of Klebsiella sp. RHBSTW-00484. NCBI lineage: Bacteria > Pseudomonadati > Pseudomonadota > Gammaproteobacteria > Enterobacterales > Enterobacteriaceae > Klebsiella > Klebsiella sp. RHBSTW-00484. The sequence continues at coordinate 1,364,951 of NZ_CP055481.1, forward strand.
GATGTGATTTGAGATTCTCCAGCAGTTCAGAGGCCGGAGCCGCGCCTTTTCCCAGCGAGGAGAGCGGGCAAACAATGCCGAATGAGAGCGTATCCTGATTGGTATAAAGAAACGCGCCGCCGGGCAAATCCCCGCAGACGCCGCCGGTGAAGAGCATCGCCGCCCCCTCGTTACCTTCCAGGCGAAAGCGATCTTCCAGCGTTTTTTGCTCCAGCGCCAGCACCGCTTTAATCCCTAACGCCATTGACGATGGGGAAGGGCGAGGCACTAAATCATGCCGCTCCGCCAGCTCACTGTTAGCCCCTTCAGCCAGTACGACGTAGCGGGCGTGCAGGGTTTCATTATCGCAAATGACGCCGCAGACCCGACCATTTTCGCGATACAGCGCCTCGACCGTCGCCCCGGTAATACACTGGACGCCTTCATCTTCGGCCTGGCCGACAAACCACGGATCGAAGCGGGCGCGCAGGAGACTCCAGGAGTCGCCGTTGGGTTGCAGGCTGGAATATGTCGTTGCGCCGTTTGCGGTCATCAGGGCCAGACTTTCCTGGGTGATGCGGCGTTCAAGCGGAGCGGATTGCTGAAAATGAGGAAGGAGTTCGGCAAGCGCATGGCAATACAGCCGCCCGCCGGAAAGATTTTTACTGCCGGGAAGTTCGCCGCGTTCAAGCAACAGAACGGAAAGTCCTGCCCGCGCACAGCGTAAAGCACAAGCGGTGCCAGCTATCCCTGCACCAATGATAATAATATCAAAATCGTCAGCCATATTGCGCCCCAGATATCCAGAGCGCATAAGCTAACATGACGTTATTTAAGGAATATTGACCGCCGACACAAACGCTTTAATCACTCGCCGCGATAGACGCAGCCCGCCGTGCAGGTCTCTTTAATCATCACCGCGCTCAGTAGCGGAATCAGCGGTTTCATCTGATCCCAGATCCATTTTGCCAGCACTTCGCTGGTAGGATTTTCTAGTCCCGGAATATCGTTCAGATAGTAGTGATCCAGCCTGTCGTAAGTCGGCTTAAACGCGGCCTTCAGCTCGGCAAAATCCATGATCCACCCGGTATGGGGATCGACTTCACCGGTAATCTCCAGGCGCACCATAAAAGAGTGACCGTGCAGGCGACCGCACTTATGCCCTTGCGGTACATGCGGCAGGTGGTGAGCGGCTTCGAAGGTGAAATCTTTAAACAGCGTGGTGGACATCTTTTATTCTCAATATGGCAAAAAAACCGCCGTAGGGTACCGGAAAGCACCTTTTTTCGCATTAACTAAAACGGCCCTGAACAGAAAATGGACACATTCATCTGGTTTATTGGGATTAAATTATTATATATCATAGGGTTATTTAATCGATTTTGTTGTTAATAACTATAACTAAAACAGGTTAGTCCATTTGGTTATTTGTTATTTCCATCCCTTCTTTAATTGTTACTATCTGCACCGTTACCCTTATCACTCGTCATACTTCGAGCCGCATGTGCGTTGGCTTTACTCGCTCACCCCAGTCACTTACTTATGTAAGCTCCCGGGGATTCGCTGCGTCGCCGCCTGCCTGCAACTCGAATTATTTAGAGTGAACACATTCTCTTTTGTTTTATCGCGCTGACAGGCTGCGACTAACAGCTTTGCTTACTGGAACATAACGACGCATGACGACACAGGCCCCACCTTCTAATTTGCTACCGCTTAACCCGGAGCAAATGGCGCGCCTTCAGGCGGCCACGACTGACTTCACGCCAACCCAGCTGGCCTGGGTTTCCGGCTATTTCTGGGGCGTGCTGAATCAGCAGCCCGGCGCGGCGGTTGTCGCTCCAACCCAGGCAGCAGAAGTCCCTTCCATTACCCTTATTTCGGCATCGCAAACCGGCAACGCCCGCCGCGTCGCTGAAGCGCTGCGTGACGATTTGCAGGCCGCGCAACTGAACGTGAAGCTGGTTAACGCAGGCGACTATAAATTCAAACAAATTGCCTCCGAGAAACTGCTGGTTGTCGTGACGTCAACGCAAGGCGAAGGTGAGCCGCCGGAAGAAGCCGTCGCGCTGCATAAGTTCCTGTTTTCGAAGAAAGCGCCGAAGCTGACCGATACCGCGTTTGCCGTATTTGGCCTTGGCGATACCTCCTATGAATTCTTCTGCCAGTCCGGCAAAGATTTTGATAACAAACTGGCCGAACTGGGCGGTGAACGCCTGCTCGACCGGGTTGACTCGGATGTGGAATACCAGGGGGCCGCCGCTGAATGGCGCGCCCGCGTGGTTGACGTCCTGAAAGCGCGTGCACCAGCAGCAGCCCCGTCCCAACTGGTGACCAGCGGGGCGGTGAATGAGATTCACACCAGCCCGTATACCAAAGAAGCGCCGCTGACCGCGACGCTTGCGGTGAATCAAAAAATCACCGGTCGTGATTCAGAAAAAGATGTGCGCCATATTGAAATCGACCTCGGCGACTCCGGCCTGCGCTATCAGCCGGGCGATGCGCTGGGCGTCTGGTATCAGAACGACCCAGCTCTGGTCAAAGAACTGGTGGGGCTGCTGTGGCTGCAGGGCACGGAACCGGTGACGGTTGACGGTAAAACCCTGCCGCTTGCTGAAGCGCTGGAGTGGCACTTCGAGCTGACGGTTAACACCGGCAATATCGTTGAGAACTACGCCACCTTAACCCGCAGCGAATCTCTGCTGCCGATGGTGGGCGATAAGGCACAGCTCCAGCATTACGCCGCGACCACGCCGATCGTCGACATGGTGCGTTTCTCTCCGGCGCAACTGGATGCTCAGGTAGTGATTGACCTGCTGCGCCCGCTGACGCCGCGCCTGTACTCTATCGCTTCGTCACAGGCGGAAACCGAAAACGAAGTGCATGTCACCGTCGGCGTTGTCCGCTATGACATCGAAGGCCGGGCTCGCACTGGCGGCGCTTCCAGCTTCCTTGCCGACCGCGTCGAAGAAGATGGCGAAGTTCGCGTCTTTATCGAGCATAACGATAACTTCCGTCTGCCTGCTAACCCAGAGACGCCAGTTATCATGATTGGCCCGGGTACCGGCATCGCGCCGTTCCGCGCCTTTATGCAGCAGCGCGCGGCAGAAGGAGCTGAAGGTAAGAACTGGCTGTTCTTCGGCAACCCGCACTTTACCGAAGATTTCCTCTACCAAGTGGAGTGGCAAAGCTACGTCAAAGAGGGCGTACTGAGCCGCATCGACCTGGCCTGGTCTCGCGACCAAAAAGAAAAAGTATACGTACAAGACAAACTGCGCGAACAGGGCGCAGAGCTGTGGCACTGGATTAACGACGGTGCCCATATTTATGTCTGCGGCGATGCCAATCGTATGGCAAAAGACGTTGAGCAGACGTTGCTGGAAGTGATTGCCGAATTTGGCGCGATGGACGCCGAAGCGGCGGACGAATTTTTAAGTGAGCTGCGCGTTGAGCGCCGTTATCAGCGAGATGTCTACTAATGAGCGAAAAACATCCAGGCCCGCTGGTGGTCGAAGGTAAACTGGTCGATGCCGAGCGCATGAAGACTGAAAGTAACTACCTGCGCGGCACCATTGCGGAAGATCTGAACGACGGTCTGACCGGCGGTTTTAAAGGCGATAACTTCCTGCTGATCCGCTTTCACGGCATGTATCAGCAGGATGATCGCGATATTCGCGCCGAGCGTGCGGCACAGAAGCTGGAGCCGCGCCATGCGATGCTGCTGCGCTGCCGCCTGCCGGGCGGGGTGATTACCACCAAACAGTGGCAGGCGATTGACAAATTCGCCGCCGATAACACCATTTACGGTAGCATCCGTCTGACCAACCGTCAGACCTTCCAGTTTCACGGCATTCTGAAGAAGAACGTCAAGCCGGTGCACCAGATGCTGCATTCGGTCGGGCTGGATGCGCTGGCGACCGCCAACGATATGAACCGTAACGTGCTGTGTACCTCTAACCCGAACGAGTCTCAGCTTCATGCTGAAGCCTATGAATGGGCGAAGAAGATCTCTGAGCACCTGTTGCCGCGCACTCGCGCTTATGCAGAGATCTGGTTGGATCAGAAGAAGGTCGCCACCACCGATGAAGAGCCGATCCTCGGTCAGACCTATCTGCCGCGTAAGTTCAAAACGACCGTGGTGATCCCGCCGCAGAACGATATCGATCTGCACGCTAACGATATGAACTTCGTAGCGATTGCCGAAAACGGCAAGCTGGTGGGCTTTAATCTGCTGGTTGGCGGCGGTTTATCCATCGAGCACGGCAACAAGAAAACCTACGCCCGCACGGCGAGCGAATTCGGCTATCTGCCGATTGAGCACACTCTGGCGGTGGCGGAAGCGGTGGTGACCACCCAGCGCGATTGGGGTAACCGTACCGACCGTAAAAATGCCAAAACCAAATATACTCTTGAGCGCGTTGGCGTTGAGACCTTCAAGGCGGAAGTAGAGCGCCGGGCGGGGATCAAGTTTGAGCCGATTCGCCCTTACGAGTTTACCGGCCGTGGCGATCGCATCGGTTGGGTAAAAGGTATCGACAATAACTGGCACCTGACGCTGTTTATTGAAAACGGTCGTATCCTTGATTACCCGGGGCGTCCGTTGAAAACCGGCCTGTTGAAGATTGCGAAGATCCATAAAGGTGAATTCCGCATTACGGCTAACCAGAACCTGATCATTGCCGGTGTTCCTGACGATCAGAAGGCGAAGATCGAGAAGCTGGCCCGCGATCACGGGCTGATGAATGCCGTCACGCCGCAGCGTGAAAACTCCATGGCCTGCGTGTCGTTTCCGACCTGTCCGCTGGCGATGGCCGAAGCTGAACGCTTCCTGCCATCGTTTACCGATAAAGTCGAGGGAGTGATGAGCAAGCATGGCGTCGCTGATGAGCATATCGTCACCCGCGTGACCGGCTGCCCGAACGGCTGCGGCCGCGCGATGCTGGCGGAGGTGGGTCTGGTGGGTAAAGCGCCGGGCCGCTACAACCTGCACCTCGGGGGTAACCGCAGCGGGACGCGTATTCCGCGCATGTATCGGGAAAATATTACCGAGTCGGAAATTCTCGACTCCCTTGACGAACTGGTAGGGCGCTGGGCGAAAGAGCGTGAAGCGGGTGAAGGCTTCGGCGACTTTACGGTGCGTGCGGGCATCATTCGCCCGGTGCTCGACCCAGCCCGGGATTTCTGGGAATAACTCAGCATCGCCCGGCGGCGCAACGCTTACGGGTGTATGAATTTTGTAGGCCGGGCAAACGTAGTGCCGCCCGGCAAAACAGGCAAGCGAGGTTCTTATGTCCGTACTGGATCTAAACGCTCTGAACGACCTGCCGAAGGTAGAACGCGTGATGGCGCTGGCGGAAACCAACAGCCAGTTAGAAAAGCTGAGCGCAGAAGAGCGTGTCGCGTGGGCGCTGGAAAACCTGCCGGGCGAATACGTGCTCTCTTCGAGTTTTGGTATTCAGGCGGCGGTAAGCCTGCATCTGGTCAATCAGGTTCGCCCGGATATTCCGGTCATTCTGACCGACACCGGCTACCTGTTCCCGGAAACCTACCAGTTTATCGACGAGTTAACGGACAAACTCAAACTCAACCTTCAGGTCTACCGCGCAAAAGAGAGCGCCGCCTGGCAGGAAGCGCGCTACGGCAAGCTGTGGGAGCAGGGCGTTGAAGGCATTGAGAAATACAATGACATCAACAAGGTTGAGCCAATGAACCGGGCGCTGGAAGAGTTGAACGCGCAAACCTGGTTTGCGGGCCTGCGCCGCGAGCAGTCCGGTAGCCGCGCGCATTTACCGGTGCTGGCCATCCAACGCGGCGTATTTAAGATTCTGCCGATCATCGACTGGGATAACCGCACCGTCTATCAGTATCTGCAAAAGCACGGGCTGAAATATCACCCGCTGTGGGATCAGGGTTATTTGTCGGTGGGCGATACCCACACTACCCGCAAATGGGAACCGGGAATGGCGGAAGAAGAAACGCGGTTCTTTGGGTTGAAAAGAGAGTGCGGGCTGCACGAAGGTTGAAAGATTAATATGAATCCCGGCGCTGCCGGGATTTTTTTACGTAAATGGTTAATGAGTTATTCGGTGCCTTTCTAAATTTTTCCGTTATTGTTGAGTGCGGTAAACTCCGGCTGCGGGCAATTCTGACCAAAGTTTTCTGCCCACGGAAACGGTGCACCGTTTTTCACGTAGCGCTTGTACAGACGTCGTGCTGATTGGGGATCCCGAGCCCATATCCATCCTGTCGCATTGCACAGTACGGCGGCATAGGCCTGTGATTTGCGCGGCAATAAATCGGCGGCTTTCTCTGCAAGCTTCACCGCCTGCCAGCGATAGTGCATAAAACGGTTATCCTGCTTGGGTTGCGAGAGCTGAACGCGATACCGCTCACCGGCGCTAATCCATGATTTGGTCGCCGGATTTTCTTCCGGGCCCCAGTCGTAATAGGGCCATGAATACCAACCCTCATAGAGCGCAAAATCCGGGGCCATCTCATAGCCCGTCAATTCCATCCCCTGATGGCGCAGAATCAGCGCGGCTTGCCACCAGTCCTGCGCTGTAGCCGTTTTTTGCCCTTTTTTTGGCAGGGTATTGATAAATGAAAGCGCCCTTTCCCGATCCTCAGAAATGGCAAAATAAGTCAGTGCTTTTTGATACTGACCTTCACGCATCAGACGGCGGGCGAGCAGGGCGCGCAGTTTGACATCGGCGGTGTAGCGATTATCGTAACCCGTGTTTTCCGATCGAGCGGATAAAGGCGGATTCGGCGCAGGAACATATTTATCCACAAACGCGGTAAGCTCTTTTACTGTCAGCACCTGCTCAGCGATCTGCGCCAGATCCGGCCAGTAGCTGTCTTTGGCTTTGTACATTAAGCGCATCGCGTCCAGATAATCGTTGCGGTTTAGCGCCAGTACCGCCTGCTCAGCATTGATGCGGCAGAGTGGGATAACAAACTCATCGCCAACAATCTCACTATTATCAGGCTGAGGGCCCCATACTTCGTTTACTGGAAACGACGCGGCGGCTTTTGCATACCATGCGGTCGCGGCTTTTACATCTCCCTCTCGCAGCGCCATTTTGGCTTGCACCCATGCGGTTAGCCCATTTTCTTTAGCATTTTTCAGCAGCAGGGTCACCAGAGGGTACTGACCATTGCGGTAGGCAAGGGCGATCAGACGATCGCTGCCGGGCATGTCGTAATTTATTTTCTGCGCCAGCTTCGCTATCACCTCATTATGGTAATTTTTGATCTCTTTCTCGTTATTGGGTCTGGGTTCTGGCTCGAACAAGGAATTGGAAGAGCGCGTGAAAAAACTCACAATAAGCAGTTGCTGAATAACCGGATCGTCAATGCCCGGTTGCAGGAAGTTCTCGTTTTCCGGATGGCTCAGAATGTCGGCGGTATAGCGTAAGGAGAGGCTGCCTGTGGGTGAGCCCTGAGCCGCTTGCTGAGCATAGAGGTGCGCTGCAACAAGTGGCTCATTAAGCCACATTTTAATCCTCCCCTGCTGACCGAGGCTTGCCAGCGAGAGCAACTCCGGGTCTTCTTGTCCATTGCGCACAGCGTCGATGATTTGCTGATAGAGTTCAAAAGCTTCGCGGAGCTCCTGCTCATTGCCGTGAGAATTATCTTTGCTGGAAAGCGGATATCCGCTCTCAGAGCGAGGCGCAGGATAGTCACCCATTAAATCCCGGGCCAGCGAGTAGCGAGCTTTTAGCCCCCATTCACCCTGCTGATCTACAGGAAGCGCTATCACCTGGCGAAAGTAGTCGCGCGCCCGATTGTCGTAAGTAGCAAAGGCTACCGCCCCGAGCACATACAGACGTGCTGCTGTCGGCAGGCTGACCGCCATCTTTTCTGCCGCCTCTACTGAGCCACTGGCGCGGATCTCTTTGAGCAGGACGTCCTGTGCGGAGGGAGGCTGGGTTTTATCGCCAGACGTATCAAGCCATTGCGGCAGACGCGGATCGGCAGGCACCAGGCGGCTACTCTCTAAATCAAAGCTCCCCTCCGGGAGATAAAGCAGGTTGGCGTTACGGTTTTGCAGTAAATAGTTGGGGAAGTACGGCCCGCAGGCATGGCTATTGATGGCGGCCAGCGCGGTGGTCAGGAGCACGGCCAGAGGTAATTTACGGGTTAACATGAAACTCTCCTTGCGGTGGCGATGGGCATCTTGCCCAGCCGATGGCCCGTGTCTGCCCGGCGCGCAGCAGTGCCGGAGAGGTCAGGTAAAATGTCTGCTCGTCAAAGCGGTAGCTGCCCATACCGTCCGCGGTGAGACAATCTTCAGTCTGCAACGTAATGCTTGCCGGGAGCGGTGCATCAATGTCGCCCGCATTTTTAATCGCCAGTTCGTAGAGCGTGGAGTCTGCGCTGGCGCTCGTTTTGTCAGGAACCGCCAGCCACTGCCAGCGGGTGCTTAATGGCCGGTGGTGGATAACCGCTTCCAGGGTGGAAAGCGACCAGGCGCGGCTGTCGCTCTCCAGCGGCAGGCGGAACCAGGCGATGCCCGCAAAGTTTTTCGGCGGATGTTGTTCGAGTTCGCGGGTAAAGGCGTCGATTTGCGGCGGCGATACGCTAAGTTCTTGTTTCTCGCCCGCGATGCCCAGCGGCGACTCGCTTTCTACCCGAGCGGGCTGTCCGGGCGTGGAAACCAGCGCGGAACCATAGGCCGGGAGCGCCAGGTAGTACGGATGTGGGGAGATCAGTGCATATTGCCCGCTCCAGCGCAGCGCTTGCACCGGGTCAAACAACCCCTGCTGCGGCGACAGCACGCTGTGCAGTTGCAGCACGGAACTGTCGACCGTTGCCAGTAGCGCAGGAAGTTGTGGCGAAGAGAGCCAGGTCGGCAGCGCGGTCAGGCTGAGCGCCATCTCTGAAGGCAGCGCCTGGCGTAATGCAGCAAGTAGACGCTGGTATTCGACGAGGCGCGAGGTGGGGGCATCGTAATCTATCTCTATCGCGGTGAGGTTCACGCCAGCGCTGCGCCAGCGGTCGATGATGGTTTTTATTTGCGGAATAATCGCCGCCGCATCCAGCTGCGTCAGGCTACCGTCGAGGCGAACCACCAGCCACACCGGGCGGCCATCCTGCTGTAATAATGGTGTGTCGACCCGGGCAATGCGCGAACCTTCCTGGGGATGGATTTGCAGCCCCAGTACGCGCAAAGTGGAAAAAAGATCGTGGCTTTGGCGCAACGCCGTTTCATGCCCGGCGTTCCAGACCCGCTGCCAGATATAGACCTGGCTGTCGGCAACAGAATGTCCGCTGACAACCAGTAAAAGAAACAACAACATGAAAAAACGAGCGTGCATCATGGCGACAATCCTTGTGGCCTGGCTTTAATAACAGCCTATTTTGATTGAAGTTTCTTCTCCGCCTTCGCCAGCTCTTTAACCAGCGGCAGCATAATCTTCATCACATCGCGACTGCGCTGCGCAATCCGGCCCGGCAGGGCTTTATCAATATGCTGCTGGTTATCCAGTTGCACGTTGTGCCAACTGGTGCCGTCGGGGAACGAACGGGATTTCGCACGCTGCTGGTAGCCATCTTTGCGTCCGAGAGACCAGTTGGTGGCTTCCACGGATAGCACCGGGATCCCCGCCTCATCAAACACGCTGGCATCATTACAGCAGCTGGTTCCCTGCGGATAGTCCGGGTTCTTACCGGGATTGCTGGATGCGGTAATCCCTTTGCTACGGGCGATGGTCAATGCCCGGTCTCGGGTTAGTTTACGTACTGAGGCCGGCGTGCTGCGACCGCTATTAAAATAGAGTTTGTCGCCGACGACCAGGTTATCGAGATTAATCACCAGCAGAGTGTTTTTCTTCTCCGCTTCGCTCATGCGTTTGAGCATATTCTGCGCTCCGAGACGACCTTCTTCTTCGCCGCTGGTCGCAACGAAGCGGATTCCGTAACGGGTAGGGATGTTCTTTAGCTGCTCGGCAAGTTCCAGCATGATGCCCAGCCCCAGCGCGTTATCATCGATACCCTGCAACGTCAGGCCGCCAAGGTTATTTTCGACGTCGGCATCGGTCTGCGGTGCGTAGGTATCAAGGTGCGCCATGATAATAATCTGCTGGCGATCTTTACCTTCATGCGCGGCAATAACCGTGCTGCCGGTAACGTTTTGCCAGTTTTTGCGCTGATCGTTGTTGGTGTAAATATAACGGGTATTAAAGCTGCGAATATCGCTCTTGTAGCCCATTTCTCTGAATTGTTGGCGCAGATAATCGGCCGACAGCATCTCGGCGGGTGAGCCGGTCATTCTTCCGGGAAAAAGGGTGGCGATGTGACGAGCCTGCGCATTGGCGGTGTCGCCCAGGGCGCTCAATGCCGGGGCGGCGGAGAAGACAAAACCTGCGCCCAACGCCAGGGGGAGCAGGCGACGGCACAATGCGGAAAACATAGGGGGTCCTTACGCGATCAAAACAATTTTACCCGCGTAGTATGAAACTGTGACCGAGGTTAAACAATTTCAATCGCTCTTAAATCCCGGAAAAACCGCGTGTTAAGCACTTTTTGATATTTGCTTTTCCAGGGCGTTATTCCTTTGAGTAACAACTCATTCCATTTCGTAATTTCATTTGCTCGAACCCGCACCCTATAGTCGCTCTATGACTGATTGTAAGAGAGTTGTTGCGCTGTGGACTACTTGCCGATATTTGCCGAATTGAAAGACAGACCCGTACTGGTTATCGGCGGTGGCGAGATTGCCGCACGCAAGATTACTTTCCTGCTGCGTGCCGCAGCGAAGGTGCAGATCGTCGCCGACGCGCTGATACCGGAACTTGCTGAGAAGGTTGAGCACCAGGAAATTCAGTGGCGAGCAACCGCATTTGTAGAACAGCAGCTTGATGATGTTTTCCTGGTGATTGCCGCAACCGAAGATGATGAACTCAACCAGCGCGTTTTTGCTGCGGCGAACGCGCGCTATCGGCTGGTCAACGTGGTGGATAATCAGGCGCTGTGCTCATTTGTGTTTCCATCAATTGTCGACCGCTCTCCGCTGATGGTGGCTATCTCTTCCAGCGGGAAAGCGCCGGTGCTGTCGCGTATTTTGCGCGAAAAAATTGAGGCGCTGCTGCCGACTAACCTGGGGCGTATGGCCGAAGCGGCGAGCTACTGGCGTCACCATATCAAAACTCATCTCAAAACCACCGCCGAACGCCGCCGTTTTTGGGAACGCGTGTTTACCGGCCGTTTTGCCAGCCTGATGCTGGCAGGCAACAAAGCCGAAGCGGAAAAGGCGCTGGAAGAAGAACTTAAACAGCCGGAAAAGCGTCCTGGAGAAATTATTCTTGTTGGGGCAGGGCCGGGCGATGCCGGACTGTTGACCCTGCGTGGTTTGCAGGCGATTCAGCAGGCTGATGTGGTGTTTTACGACAACCTGGTTACCCCAGAGGTGCGTGAGCTGGTGCGACGCGATGCTGAGCTAATCTGCGTTGGCAAAAGCGCTGCTGGCAGTTCTGTGCTCCAGCCGGAAATTAACCGCATGCTGGTGGACGCGGCAAAAGAGGGCAAAACGGTGATTCGCCTGAAGGGCGGCGACCCGTTTATTTTTGGCCGCGGCGGCGAAGAGCTGCAGGCCGCTGCCGAAGCTGGCATTCCGTTTCAGGTCGTCCCAGGCGTGACGGCGGCGGCGGGCGCAACGGCCTATGCCGGTATCCCGCTGACTCATCGGGATTATGCGCAGAGCGTGACCTTCGTCACCGGACACTTCAACGCGGAAAACTCTCCGCTCGACTGGGCGCGGTTAGCGCAAAGCGGTCAGACTCTGGCGATTTATATGGGCAGCCTGAAGGCGGCGGAAATTAGCGCTCAGTTGATCGCCCATGGTCGCGACGCCAACACCCCGGTAGCGGTGATCTCTCGCGGGACTCGCGCCGATCAGCAAGTGAAGACCGGCACATTACAACAACTCGAAAACCTGGCGAAAGACGCCCCGATGCCCGCGCTGCTGGTGGTGGGTGAAGTGGTGCAATTACATCAACAGCTCGCCTGGTTTCAACACACAACGACAGCAGAGGGGTTTAACTCTTCTGTGGTAAATCTGGCTTAAGGAACGGTTATGGACCAAAAACGACTTACTCACCTGCGGCAACTGGAGGCGGAAAGCATCCATATCATTCGTGAGGTGGCCGCCGAATTCTCTAACCCGGTGATGATGTACTCCATCGGCAAAGACTCCAGCGTGATGCTGCATCTGGCGCGCAAAGCGTTTTATCCCGGTACTCTGCCGTTCCCGCTGCTGCACGTCGATACCGGCTGGAAATTCCGCGAAATGTACGAGTTCCGCGACCGTACCGCTAAAGCCTACGGCTGTGAGCTGCTGGTACATAAAAACCCGGAAGGGGTAGCAATGGGCATTAGCCCATTCGTGCACGGCAGCGCTAAGCACACCGACATTATGAAAACCGAAGGTCTTAAGCAGGCGCTGAACAAATACGGCTTTGATGCCGCGTTCGGCGGCGCACGTCGTGATGAAGAGAAATCCCGCGCCAAAGAGCGTATCTACTCTTTCCGCGATCGTTTCCACCGCTGGGACCCGAAAAACCAGCGCCCGGAGCTGTGGCACAACTATAACGGCCAGATTAACAAAGGCGAAAGCATCCGCGTGTTCCCGCTCTCCAACTGGACCGAGCTGGATATCTGGCAGTACATCTATCTGGAAAATATTGAAATCGTTCCGCTGTACCTGGCGGCAGAGCGTCCGGTGCTGGAACGTGACGGCATGCTGATGATGATCGACGACGATCGGATTAATTTACAGCCCGGCGAGATGATCAAAAAACAGATGGTGCGCTTTCGTACCCTCGGCTGCTGGCCGCTGACCGGCGCGGTGGAATCCAACGCGCAAACGCTGCCGGAGATCATCGAAGAGATGCTGGTCTCCACCACCAGCGAACGACAAGGACGCGTGATTGACCGCGACCAGTCAGGCTCCATGGAGCTGAAGAAACGTCAGGGTTATTTCTAAGGAGCCGCCATGAATACCACTATTGCACAACAAATTGCCGATGAAGGCGGAGTCGAAGCCTACCTGCACGCCCAGCAGCATAAAAGCCTGCTGCGTTTTCTGACCTGCGGCAGCGTCGATGACGGCAAAAGTACGCTGATTGGCCGGCTGCTGCACGATACTCGACAGATTTACGAAGATCAGCTCTCTTCGCTGCACAATGACAGCAAGCGTCACGGTACTCAGGGCGAGAAGCTCGATCTGGCGTTGCTGGTGGATGGCTTACAAGCCGAGCGCGAGCAGGGCATTACTATTGACGTGGCCTATCGCTATTTCTCCACCGAGAAGCGCAAATTTATTATCGCCGACACCCCGGGGCATGAGCAGTACACCCGTAATATGGCGACCGGCGCATCGACTTGCGACCTGGCGATCTTGTTGATCGACGCGCGTAAAGGCGTGCTGGATCAGACCCGTCGCCACAGTTTTATCTCCACGCTGCTGGGGATCAAGCACCTGGTGGTGGCGGTGAACAAAATGGATCTCGTCGATTTTAGCGAAGAGACCTTTAACCGCATTCGCGAAGAGTATCTGACTTTCGCCGAACAGCTGCCGGGCAATCTGGATATTCGCTTTGTGCCGCTGTCAGCCCTGGATGGGGACAACGTTGCTAACCAGAGCGACAAAATGCGCTGGTATAGCGGCCCAACGCTGCTGGAAGTGCTGGAAACCGTTGAAATTCAGCGTGCGGTCGAAAATCAGCCGCTGCGCTTCCCGGTACAGTATGTTAACCGTCCGAACCTCGATTTCCGCGGTTTTTCCGGTACCGTGGCGTCCGGCACCGTGACGCTCGGTCAGCGCCTGAAGGTGCTGCCGTCGGGCGTGGAATCCAGCGTCGCGCGTATCGTCACCTTTGACGGTGACCTGCCGCAAGCGGGCGCCGGGGAAGCGATCACGATTGTGCTGAAAGACGAAATTGATATTAGTCGTGGCGATCTGCTGGTTGATGCAGCGGTCTCTCTACCTGCGGTGCAGAGTGCCAGTATCGACGTGGTTTGGATGGCGGAACAAGCGTTGACTCCAGGCCAGAGCTACGACATTAAAATCGCCGGTAAGAAAACCCGCGCGCGTATCGATGGCGTTCGCTATCAGGTGGATATCAATAACCTGACCCAGCGAGAAGTGGAATCGCTGCCGCTGAACGGTATTGGCCTGGTGGATTTGACCTTTGACGAACCGCTGGTGCTGGATAAATACCAGGATAACCCGGTGACCGGAGGGCTTATCTTTATCGACCGTCTGACTAACGTCACCGTTGGCGCGGGCATGGTACGCGAACCGAACGAGCAGGCGCAAACGGGCGCTTCGCAGTACAGCGCATTTGAGCTTGAGCTGAACCAGCTTGTTCGCAAGCACTTCCCGCACTGGGACGCTCGCGACCTGCTGGGAGGCAAATAATGGCCCAGCATGACGAAAACGTCGTCTGGCATGCGCATCCGGTGACCCAGGAGCAGCGCGAGCAGCATCACGGCCATCGCGGCGTGGTGCTGTGGTTCACCGGGCTTTCGGGCTCGGGGAAATCCACCGTTGCCGGTGCGCTGGAAGAGGCGCTGCATCAGCTTGGTGTGAGCACTTATTTGCTGGATGGTGATAACGTGCGTCATGGCCTGTGTAGCGACCTTGGATTCAGCGATGATGACCGCAAAGAAAACATTCGCCGCGTGGGTGAAGTGGCGAAGCTGATGGTCGATGCCGGGCTGGTTGTATTGACGGCATTTATATCTCCGCATCGTGCGGAGCGGCAAATGGTGCGCGAGCGGCTAGGCGAAGGGCGCTTTATCGAGGTTTTTGTCGATACGCCGCTGGCTATCTGCGAGGCGCGGGACCCGAAAGGCTTATACAAGAAGGCGCGAGCGGGGGAGTTGCGTAATTTTACCGGGATTGATTCAGTATATGAATCCCCGGAGAGAGCGGAAATCCATCTCGACGGTGAACAATTGGTAACAAATTTGGTGCACCAACTATTAGACCTGCTCCGACAGAGCGATATTATCAGATCCTGAAACGGCGACGGCATCGATGGGTGCCGGTCGCCCGGTCAACAGGATTCGATATGCGTAATACCCAGAACATCACTATTTTTCGTTCAGAACCGCCCCCCGTGGCTAATGACGAGACCACCTGGTCTCTGTCAGGCGCTGCCGTGGGTTTTATCTCATGGCTGCTGGCGCTGGGTATTCCCTTCCTTATCTATGGCGGTAACACGCTATTTTTCCTCCTCTATACCTGGCCCTTCTTCCTGGCAATCATGCCGGTTGCCGTGGTGGTCGGGATCGCGCTGCATTCCCTATTGGACGGTAAACTTCGCTACAGTGTTGGTGCGACGATTTTGACCGTCGGACTGATGTTCGGTCTGCTGTTCCTCTGGCTGCTGGGATAGTCCTTTTTACGAATGAATCTAGCCTGGGTATCAACGGTAAAAATGTGGTACAGTCCCCGCGTTACGCGGCGTCGTCCGCGCGCCAGAGTAGAGTACTCGGGCGAGTTATGGGATGATGATGCCGTTTTTCAGGGGGCAGGATGGGTAAATTAACGCTGCTATTATTGGCTTTGCTGGTCTGGCTGCAGTACTCGCTTTGGTTCGGCAAAAATGGTCTGCACGACTATAGCCGGGTTAATGACGATGTCTCCGCTCAGCAGGCAACCAATGCCAAATTAAAAGCACGCAACGATCAGCTGTTCGCCGAAATTGACGACCTCAATGGCGGCCAGGAAGCTATCGAAGAACGTGCGCGCAATGAACTCAGTATGACCCGCCCGGGCGAAACGTTTTATCGTCTGGTGCCGGATGCGTCAAAACGCAACCAGGCGGCGGGACAACAGCAGAATAATCGATAGACAGGCCCAGGATTACGACATGGCAGCCACTTTTCCGGGCGTTTGCGCCGTGGTGCCGGCAGCCGGTTTTGGCCGCCGCATGCAAACGGAATGCCCAAAACAATATCTCTCAATCGGTAACAAAACGATTCTCGAACACGCAGTTGCTGCGTTGTTGGCGAACCCGCGCGTGCAGCGGGTGGTCATCGCCGTCAGCCCCGGCGATGTGCGTTTTAGCCAACTTCCGTTAGCGAATCACCCACAAATTACCGTCGTTGATGGCGGCACCGAGCGCGCGGACTCCGTCCTCGCGGGCCTGAAGGCGCTGGATGAGGCCGATTGGGTGCTGGTGCACGATGCCGCGCGCCCCTGTCTGCATCAGGACGACCTCAGCCGCCTGCTTCAGCTGTGTGAAACCAGCCGAGTGGGTGGCATTCTGGCCGCTCCGGTTCGCGATACCATGAAGCGCGCGGAGCCGGGCAAAGTCGCTATCGCCCATACCGTCGAGCGCAACGATTTATGGCATGCGCTGACGCCGCAATTTTTCCCTCGTGAGCTGCTTGTTGATTGCCTGACGCGCGCGCTCAATGAAGGGGCAACCATTACCGATGAAGCCTCGGCGCTGGAGTACTGCGGCTTCCATCCTGAACTGGTTGCCGGACGAGCTGATAATATTAAAGTGACGCGCCCGGAAGACCTGGCGCTGGCCGAATTTTACCTTACCCGTTCCCGACACCAGGAGAAGGCTTAATGCGAATTGGACATGGTTTTGACGTACACGCTTTTGGCGGTGAAGGCCCAATCATTATTGGTGGCGTTCGCGTGCCTTATGAAAAAGGGCTGCTGGCACATTCCGATGGCGATGTGGCGCTGCATGCGCTGACCGACGCGCTACTGGGCGCGGCTGCGCTAGGCGATATTGGCAAGCTGTTTCCGGACACTGACCCGGCTTTTAAAGGGGCCGATAGCCGCGAGCTGCTGCGCGAAGCGTGGCGGCGGATTCAGGCGAAGGGCTATAGCCTTGGCAACGTTGACGTCACCATCATCGCCCAGGCACCGAAAATGCTGCCGCATATCCCGCAGATGCGCGTCTTTATCGCAGAAGATCTTGGCTGCCATATGGACGACGTTAACGTCAAAGCCACGACGACCGAAAAGCTGGGCTTTACCGGGCGCGGTGAAGGCATCGCTTGTGAAGCGGTGGCGCTATTGCGTAAGGCTGACAAATGATTGCGTTTGACGAACTCACTTATCTGCATGGAAAACCGCTGGCTCAGGGGCTGCTAAAAGCGAACCCGGAAGACTTTGTGGTGGTTGAGGATCTCGGCTTTGAGCCTGACGGTGAAGGCGAGCACGTACTGGTGCGGATTCTGAAAAATGGCTGCAATACGCGTTTTGTTGCTGAAGCTCTGGCAAAATTCCTTAAAATTCATGCGCGTGAAGTGAGCTTTGCCGGACAGAAGGACAAACACGCGGTCACCGAGCAGTGGCTGTGTGCCCGAGTGCCGGGTAAAGAGATGCCTGACCTGAGCAAATTTCAGCTCGAAGGCTGCCAGGTTCTCGAATACGCGCGCCACAAGCGCAAGCTGCGTCTGGGAGCACTGAAAGGCAACCAGTTCACTCTGGTGCTGCGTGAAGTTAGCGCCCGTGATGATGTCGAAAAGCGCCTGCAGGCGATTGCTGATCAGGGCGTTCCGAACTATTTTGGCGCTCAGCGCTTTGGTATCGGCGGTAGCAATTTGCAAGGTGCCCTGCGCTGGGCTGAGAGCGGTGCGCCGGTGCGCGATCGCAATAAACGCAGTTTTTGGTTGTCGGCGGCCCGCAGCGCATTGTTTAATCAACAGGTTGGTATTAGATTAAAAAAACCGGAATTTAATCAGGTTGTTGATGGTGATGCGCTACAATTAGCGGGGCGCGGAAGCTGGTTCGTTGCGACCTCTGAAGAATTCGCGGAACTCCAGGAACGGGTTGATAACCGTGAACTGATGATCACTGCTGCGCTTGTGGGTAGCGGCGATTGGGGAAGCCAACGGGATGCGCTGGCCGCCGAGCAGGCGGCAGTAGCCGAAGAGACGCAGTTACAGGCGCTTCTGGTGCGTGAAAAAGTGGAAGCGGCTCGCCGGGCGATGCTGCTCTACCCGCAGCAGATGAGCTGGAGCTGGTGGGATGACGTCACCGTGGAACTGCGTTTCTGGCTGCCAGCAGGCAGCTTTGCTACCAGCGTGGTAAGGGAGCTTATCAATACAACGGGTGATTATGCGAATATTGCTGAGTAACGATGACGGGATTCATGCGCCAGGGATTCAGACCCTGGCGAAGGCCTTACGGGAATTCGCTGAGGTTCAGATAGTTGCACCCGATCGTAACCGCAGCGGAGCATCGAACTCCCTGACGCTGGAATCCTCACTACGCACCTTCACTTTCGATAATGGCGATATCGCCGTGCAGATGGGCACTCCGACGGACTGCGTTTATCTCGGCGTTAACGCCCTGATGCGCCCGCGTCCGGATATCGTCGTTTCAGGTATTAACGCCGGGCCCAACCTCGGCGACGACGTTATTTACTCCGGTACCGTAGCCGCTGCAATGGAAGGCCGCCATCTGGGCTTTCCGGCGCTGGCCGTGTCGCTAAACGGCTATCAGCATTATGACACCGCCGCCGCGGTCACCTGCTCTATTCTGCGAGCATTAAGCCGCGAGCCGTTGCGCACCGGGCGTATTCTCAATATCAACGTACCGGATCTGCCTCTTGAGCAGATTAAAGGTATTCGCGTGACCCGCTGCGGCAGCCGTCATCCTTCCGATCAGGTGATTCCGCAGAAAGATCCGCGCGGCAATACGTTGTACTGGATTGGTCCGCCAGGCGAAAAGTACGATGCCGGGCCGGATACTGACTTTGCGGCCGTGGATGAAGGCTACGTTTCCGTCACTCCGCTGCATGTCGATTTAACCGCCCATAGCGCACATGAAGTGGTTAGCGGCTGGTTGGAACGCGTCGGGGTTGATACGCAATGGTAAGTAAACGTGTTGAAAGTCTTCTCAATCAGCTTCGCACTCAGGGCATTGTCGACGAGCGCGTACTGGACGCTATCGCTCAGGTGCCGCGAGAAAAGTTTGTTGATGAAGCCTTTGAACATAAAGCGTGGGAAAACACCGCATTGCCGATTGGTCAGGGGCAAACTATCTCGCAACCCTATATGGTAGCGCGGATGACCGAGCTTCTGACGCTAACACCGGACTCAAGGGTGCTGGAGATTGGCACTGGTTCAGGCTATCAAACGGCAATACTGGCGCATCTGGTGCACCATGTTTGCTCGGTTGAGCGGATTAAGAGTTTACAGTGGCATGCGCGCCGCCGCCTGAAACAACTTGATTTACATAATGTTTCAACCCGTCACGGCGATGGGTGGCAGGGTTGGCACGCGCGTGCGCCGTTCGACGCGATTATCGTTACCGCTGCGCCGCCGGAAATTCCGGCCGCACTGCTGGCGCAACTGGATGATGGCGGCGTGCTGGTATTGCCAGTGGGCGAAGAGCATCAGTTTCTGAAGCGGATCCGTCGACGCGGCAACGATTTTGTGATTGATACTGTCGAAGCCGTGCGCTTTGTTCCTCTTGTCAAAGGGGAGTTGGCCTGAACCCGGATTATTCCAGGTTTTTTTGCTTAAGTTTAGGCATAGGGTGGACGCATTTTTCGTGTCCTGGCCGGGCGCTGCCCGGTGAGCAAGATATTGGCAGTTAACATATTCCTGGGGGATAAATGAGCGCGGGAAGCCCAAAATTTACCTTAAGTCGCATTGCGGCTTTATCACTGGTGTCACTCTGGCTGGCAGGCTGTAGCAGCTCCAATAATGCGCCAGCGCCGGTCAGTTCAGCTGGCGGTGCTTCATCTTCCAGTACCAATTCCGGAATGCTGATCACGCCGCCCTCCAATACCGGCACTTCCACCGTTCCACAGGCGCGCCCGGTACAAACTCAACCGGTACAGACGCAGCCTACCCAGGTTCAGCCGATGGCCCAGCAGCCGGTACAAACGGTTGATGGCAAGATTGTTTACAACCGTAAGTATGGGAATATTCCTAAAGGTAGCTATACCGGCGGCAGTACTTATACCGTTAAACGCGGCGATACGCTGTTCTATATTGCATGGGTCACCGGGAACGACTTCCGCGACCTGGCTCAGCGCAATAATGTCCCGGCACCGTACGGTTTGAACGTCGGTCAGACGCTTCAGGTCGGTAATGCGTCAGGCCAGCCGATCACCGGCGATAATGCCGTTGCACAGGCCAGCGCGCAGGCCAGCAGCGGTGGGATGCTGACCGCAAATTCTGCACAAAAATCGACCGCGGTGGTTGCGTCACAACCAACTATTACGTATTCTGAATCTTCAGGTGAACAGAGTGCTAATAAGATGTTGCCGAACAACAAGCCTGCGACGACGACTACAACCGTCGCGCCAGTTACGGCTCCAGCTGTCAGCACAACCCAATCGACTGCAAGCAGTACGTCAACCAGTTCGCCGATCTCTTCATGGCGCTGGCCGACTGATGGCAAAGTTATCGAGAACTTTAGTGGCTCCGAAGGAGGCAACAAAGGTATCGATATTGCAGGCAGTAAAGGACAGGCTATTGTCGCGACCGCAGATGGGCGCGTCGTCTATGCCGGTAACGCACTGCGCGGTTACGGTAATCTTATTATCATCAAACATAACGATGATTACCTGAGCGCCTACGCTCATAACGATACGATGCTGGTAAAAGAGCAACAAGATATCAAAGCGGGGCAGAAAATCGCTACCATGGGTAGCACAGGTACAAGTTCGACACGTTTGCATTTTGAAATTCGTTACAAGGGGAAATCCGTCAACCCGCTGCAGTATTTACCGCAGCGATAATTTGGCGAAGTACGCATAAGCGTAGCATCAGTGAAAAGGCGTCAGGGCGGGAGATATAGATTACCGTCCGGGTGTCGTTTGAATGATGTTTAGCGAAGGTGCTTTGCTCAGGGATCACGGGTAGGAGCCATCTTTATGAGTCAGAATACGCTGAAAGTTCATGATTTAAATGAAGACGCGGAATTTGATGAGAACGGAGTCGAGGTTTTTGACGAGAAAGCCTTAGTTGAAGAGGAACCCAGTGATAGCGATCTGGCTGAAGAAGAGCTTCTTTCGCAGGGAGCAACCCAACGGGTGCTTGATGCGACGCAACTCTACCTTGGTGAGATTGGTTATTCCCCACTGCTGACCGCCGAAGAAGAGGTTTATTTTGCTCGTCGCGCGCTGCGTGGTGACGTTGCGTCACGCCGCCGGATGATTGAAAGTAACCTGCGTCTGGTCGTCAAGATAGCCCGTCGTTACGGCAATCGTGGTCTGGCTCTGCTGGATCTGATTGAAGAAGGTAACCTGGGGCTGATTCGCGCAGTTGAGAAGTTTGACCCGGAACGTGGGTTCCGTTTTTCGACTTATGCGACCTGGTGGATTCGTCAAACGATTGAACGGGCGATAATGAACCAAACCCGTACCATTCGCTTGCCTATCCATATTGTTAAAGAGCTGAACGTCTATCTGCGTACCGCACGCGAGTTGTCCCATAAGCTGGACCACGAGCCAAGCGCGGAAGAGATTGCCGAACAGCTGGATAAGCCGGTTGATGACGTGAGCAGGATGCTTCGTCTGAACGAGCGCATTACCTCGGTGGATACGCCGCTGGGTGGTGACTCGGAGAAAGCGCTGCTGGATATCCTGGCCGATGAAAAAGACAACGGCCCGGAAGACACCACGCAGGACGATGACATGAAACAATCCATCGTCAAATGGCTGTTCGAACTGAACGCCAAGCAGCGTGAAGTGCTGGCTCGTCGCTTTGGTCTGCTGGGTTATGAAGCCGCAACGCTTGAGGATGTGGGCCGTGAAATTGGTCTGACCCGCGAACGCGTGCGTCAAATCCAGGTTGAAGGTCTGCGCCGTCTGCGGGAAATTCTGCAAGGCCAGGGGCTGAACATCGAAGCGCTATTCCGCGAGTAAGATACCTTTCCTAAAAAAGGCTCAATCATCTGATTGAGCCTTTTTCTTTTTAGCGCCCCGCTATCCCTGAGCTGTTTCGTGCAGATGCTGCCAGATGACTTTCTTCTCTTGCTGGCGGAAGATAACCGTCGACCAGCGCACGCTCTTCTCTTTACCCGGAAGATATTGGGTTTCGCGATACTCAACTGCTGCGCCATCGTGCCATTCGGCGAGCAGGGCGGTACTATCAACGACAATCTTTAAACCAGGTCGTCTGGCGCTGGCACCCTTGAAAAAGGCGCTAACTTCCTGACGGCTCATCCGAATGCCGCTTGTTGGGATCATCGTAAAATCGGCGCTAAAACGGAGCATTAACGCCTCTATGCTCCCTTCGCCCTGACTTAGCCAGTTTTCGATGACTACGTGCGCGTCGAGTACTTCCTGGATATAGCGATTCATTGGTTCTCCATTTTGCTCTGTAGGTGCATGACTATAGCCCGGTTATTAAACCGCAGGCAGCTCAGTAGCGGCACGAGGGTAACCATGGCGGCGCTGATAAATACGCCGCGCCAGGCCAGTGCCGTTGGGTAGTAACGCAGAAGGGCACTAAGCAACGCAGCCAGTACTGCTGAGCCAATCAGGAAGCTAAGCTGGCGATTGATATTCCACAGCGCGCTGGCGTCCGGCATATCAGGGTTCGCCACGTTAAGAAACGCGCTGCTCTGCGCCGAACTGCTGCACAGGCTGCCGCCTGCGCCCATTAAGGTAAATGCCAGTATTAGCGTACTGCCGGCGGTATGTGGATCCACGCCGACCAATATGAAGATCCCAGCGGCCTGTAGCAGGCAGCCCGTAGCAATTAACGGGCTCGGGCCTAGACGATTAAAATAACGACCGGTTATTGAGATAGCCGCAAACGAGGCCAGCGACCACGGCAGCATCAGAGAGCCGATGGCGGAAGGTGACAATCCGGTGACGTTTTGCAAATAAAACATCCCGACGACGTTAATGCCAATAAACGTCCCCGGTACGCAGAGATACACCAGCATCGAAAAACGCAGCAGCGGATCTCGCAATAAAGAGAGATGCAGGAAACGACGCGTTCGCGGGGTGTTGTTCTCATCCTTCAGCCACAGTGCGGCCAGGCCAAGCGTGATGAATGCGAGCGGCAGGCTGACAAAGAACACCCATCGCCAGCTAAGTGATTGGACTAATACTCCGCCCAGGGCCGGAGAACATGCCGGAGCCAACAAGCCGACCATCATCACCGCGGCGGAAAGTTTAGCCCGCTCGTGAGGCTTAAACTGCTGCCATGTTAGCGCCTGACCTATTGGAATTAACAGCCCGCCGCCCATCCCTTGCAACGCGCGCCACAAAATGAGGCTTGTCAGCGAATCAGCCAGTCCTGAGGCCAGCGCCCCGACGCTGAACAGGCCCAGTGAAAGCAAAAAGATGCGCCGGGCACCAAATCGCTGGCTGAGCCAGGCGCTGAAAGGCAGTACCAGGGTGAGTCCGGCGATATAGCCATTGCTCACCCACGCCAGTTCGCCCACCGATGCGTGCAGCGCCTGACTCATCGCTGGAAAGGCGACGCTGGCGATAAACATATTGATTAAGTCGAGAAAGAAACCAAGCAGAAAAACGGTTGCGACCTTGCTGCGATACGTCATTTTAAATTCCTCTTGAAGGCCGCTACTCTAAACCTCGACGGTAGGGCGGATAAATGCGACGTTCGGGGATATACTGTCTAAAATTTTTTGACAATAAGTGATGGCATGCTGAATCTACAGCGAATGACCATGTTTGTGGCGGTGGTGGATAGCGGCAGTTTTACCGCTGCGGCAGCGGCGCTTGGGCAAACTAAAGCGGTGATTAGCTTTAACGTCCGACAGCTGGAGAGCGAACTTGGCGTCACGCTGTTGTTGCGATCCACGCGCAGGCTGACGCTGACTGAGGCCGGTTCGCTGTTTTATCATCGCGGCGTTGCGTTACTGAAAACGGCTGAAAACCTGCAAGATGAGGTGCGGGCCAGCCACTCGGGGTTGAGCGGAGAACTGCGGATGACCACGACGCCAGAATATGGTGCGCAGGTGATTATTCCTGCGCTGGCGGAGTTCAGTGCGCGGCACCCGGCGCTGCGCGTGCGCCACGTTTCCTCTTCGCATCACGCGGATTTAATCTCCGGGCGTTTTGATGTGGCGATTCGCCTCGGAACGCTGGCGGATTCACGTTACCGGGCGGCGTTGATATCCCGCTTTGCCATTATCCCGGTAGCTGCCCCGTTATGGCTGGCTGAGCATCCTTTGAAAACCCTTGAGGCGCTGGCTCAGGCGGATTGGATTATTCATGAGCGCCTGTCCGCACCGCTACGCTGGCAGCTCACCGGGCCGCGCGATGAGAGCATCGCTTTTGACATTAAAAAGGTACCGCGTCTGTCGGCAGACAGCGCCAGTGCGCTGATGGCATTTGCGCTGGCGGGTAGCGGTGTTGCACTGTTACCCGAGTGGCTGGTGGCGACTGCGCTAAGAGAACAAAAACTGGTTCAGGTGGTGCCGGAATTTACTTTTCCGCATCAGGGTGTGTTCGCGGTCTACCCGGATGCGCAGCATGTACCAACTAAGGTCCGGGCGTTTATTGATTTTTTACGCGAACGCCAGGGTTAATCTTTTTGTTCTTGCGCGATCAGCTTATGGATAATATGTGAAAACTGCTGGCGCTCTTCGTCGCTCAGACGACCCAAAAACTCTTCATCAACGGCGTTTCCCAGTGGCATGGAGTTTGCCAACAACAACTGGCCTTCCTCGGTTAAATAGACAAAACGGCGGCGTTTGTCGGCTGGATCGTGCTCACGACGCACCAGTCCCCGGCTCTCCATGCGGCTCAGCATTTCCGCCAGCGTCGCTTTGGTGCTGACTGCCGCCTCCGTCAGCGTCACCTGTTCAATGCCCGGATGCTCCGCAATCGAGCGCATCACCGCATACTGTGGTTTGGTGAGATCCGGCAGTACGTGCTGCCAGCGGGCGGTGTGCCGTTGAAAAAGCTGGCGCAATAGATGGAACGCCTCGTTTCTTAACTCCATGACAACTCCGTAATAAAACAGTCGGCTCTATGATAGCCTTTCGCAGTGCTTTTGCGCATTTTTCCTGTTTTGATTAAAAATGCGGACGTATATAAACAACCTTGCGTAGATGGCCTTGCAAGCGTAGGGTTAATAAAAATGTTCGTATACGAACAATGTATGAGGTGATGATGAAGTTAATTGTTGGGATGACCGGGGCGACGGGCGCTCCGCTGGGCGTGGCGCTGCTTAAGGCGCTTCGTGAGATGCCGGAAGTGGAAACCCATTTGGTGATGTCTAAATGGGCTAAAACCACGATAGAACTGGAGACGCCGTACAGTGCGCGCGAAGTGTCTGAACTGGCTGATTTCTCGCATAGCCCTGCCGACCAGGCCGCCATCATCTCATCTGGTTCATTTCGTACCGACGGCATGATTGTCATCCCTTGCAGTATGAAGACGCTGGCCGGTATTCGTGCCGGATATGCTGAAGGGTTAGTTGGTCGGGCGGCTGACGTGGTGCTGAAAGAGGGCCGCAAGCTGGTGCTGGTCGCACGCGAAATGCCGCTGAGCACCATCCATCTGGAAAATATGCTCGCTCTGTCACGCATGGGCGTTGCGATGGTGCCGCCGATGCCCGCTTATTACAACCACCCTGAAACCATTGAAGACGTCACTGACCACGTTGTCGCGCGGGTGCTGGATCAGTTTGGTCTGGATTATCACAAAGCACGTCGCTGGAACGGGTTACGGACGGAAGAGAATTTTTCACAGGAGAATGAATAATGGCTTTTGATGATTTGCGCAGCTTCTTGCAGGCGCTGGACGACCAGGGGCAACTGCTGAAAATTAGCGAAGAAGTTAACGCGGAGCCGGATCTGGCTGCCGCCGCTAACGCCACCGGACGTATTGGCGATGGCGCACCGGCGCTGTGGTTCGACAATATTCGCGGTTTTACCGATGCTCGTGTGACGATGAACACCATCGGTTCGTGGCAGAACCACGCTATTTCGATGGGTTTGCCGCCGAATACGCCGGTGAGAAAACAGATTGATGAGTTCATTCGCCGCTGGGATAAATTCCCAGTGACGCCGGAGCGTCGGGCAAACCCAGCGTGGGCAGAAAATACCGTCGACGGTGAAGACATTAATCTGTTTGATATTCTGCCGCTGTTTCGTCTGAACGATGGCGATGGCGGCTTTTATCTCGACAAAGCCTGCGTGGTTTCTCGCGATCCGCTGGACCCGGACAATTTTGGCAAGCAGAACGTCGGTATCTATCGCATGGAAGTGAAGGGCAAGCGTAAGCTGGGCCTGCAACCTATTCCAATGCATGACATCGCGCTGCATCTGCACAAAGCCGAAGAGCGCGGCGAAGACCTGCCGATCGCTATCACCCTCGGTAATGACCCGGTTATCACCCTGATGGGCGCCACGCCGCTGAAGTACGATCAGTCAGAATATGAGATGGCGGGCGCGCTGCGCGAAAGTCCGTACCCGATTGCCACCGCACCGCTGACCGGATTTGACGTGCCGTGGGGCTCGGAAGTGATTCTTGAGGGCGTTATTGAGAGCCGCAAGCGCGAGATCGAAGGGCCGTTTGGTGAATTCACCGGTCACTACTCCGGTGGGCGCAATATGACGGTGGTGCGGATCGATAAAGTCTCTTATCGCACCAAACCGATTTTTGAATCTCTCTACCTCGGTATGCCGTGGACAGAAATCGACTACCTGATGGGCCCGGCGACCTGCGTGCCGCTGTACCAGCAGTTGAAAGCGGAATTCCCGGAAGTGCAGGCCGTCAACGCCATGTACACTCACGGCCTGCTGGCGATTATCTCCACTAAAAAACGCTACGGCGGCTTTGCCCGCGCGGTTGGCCTGCGGGCGATGACCACGCCACACGGTCTGGGCTATGTGAAGATGGTGATTATGGTTGATGAGGACGTTGATCCGTTCAACCTGCCACAGGTGATGTGGGCGCTGTCTTCGAAAGTGAACCCGGCGGGGGATTTGGTCCAGTTGCCGAATATGTCCGTGCTGGAACTTGACCCTGGCTCAAGCCCGGCGGGGATCACTGACAAACTGGTTATCGACGCGACTACGCCGGTTGCGCCGGATCTTCGTGGTCACTACAGCCAGCCGGTACAGGACCTCCCTGAAACCAAAACCTGGGTTGAAAAACTGACCGCCATGCTGGCCAACCGTTAATAAGGAGATAAAGATGATTTGTCCACGTTGCGTCGATGAACATATTGAAGTGCTGGCGAAGTCGCCGGTAAAAGATGTCTGGACGGTATTTCAGTGCCAACACTGTTTCTACACCTGGCGCGATACCGAGCCGCTACGCCGCACCAGCCGCGAGCACTATCCGGAAGCGTTTCGTATGACGCAGAAGGATATTGATGAGTCGCCAATGGTACCGAGTATTCCGCCGCTGCTGGCGGAAGATAAGCGCTAAAAGTAATGGGTCCGCTAAGTCGGGCCCGTTTTATATTTGATTTATAAATTAAAGCTGGGACTAATAGATATAAACTCTTGCGAGCATTATCGCAACCTGCAATAAAAAGATGGAATTCAACTTACTCAAGGTAATTTTCGTCATCAGCGGGTATAGAATAAACGCGGGTGCTTGAGGCTATCTGGCTTTGAGCATTTGTGAGATTTCAGATAGACGAAAGCCCCAGGAGATATTTCTATCAACTGAGGCTAACGGATGAACATAGACAACTCAGATGTTAGTCTCTTCTTTGCAGGGAGGCAAGACATGCTGACAAAATATGCCCTTGTGGCAATCATTGTGCTGTGTATCACAGCGCTGGGATTTACGCTGATGGTGCGCGATTCGTTATGCGAGCTGAGCATCAAAGAGCGTAGTATGGAGTTTAAAGCTGTTCTCGCTTACGAATCGAAGAAGTAGCAACAACGCGGGGGCGACCCCGCGTACTGGTTGTCAGGACCCATCCTCTAGCACCCATTTTATATCCACCTCGGCGGATCATCGTGTACGGAAGAACGAAACAAGCTCTTTTAGTCGATGATTGAGCAAAGAATAACAGCCATGAATATCTCCAGCCATCCATATATGATGGTAACGGTGAGATTCTATTTTTAATAGCACGCCACCGTCATTTTTACTCCGGCTAAGTGAGTGTTTACTATTTTAAAATGCAATTGTCTCTGTAAGGTAATATGCGTTTTACGAGCGTGCTCGCAAGTTATAATAAATATCTGTAAAACTCTTTTTCATTTATAAACATCACGCCAGCCGGGTATAGAATAAACGCGGGTGCTTGAGGCTATCTGGCTTTGAGCATTTTTGAGGTTCCAGATAGACGAAAGCCCCAGGAGATATTTCTATCAACTGAGGCTAACGGATGAACATCAACAACTCAGATGTTAGTCTCTTCTTTGCAGGGAGGCAAGACATGCTGACAAAATATGCCCTTGTGGCAATCATTGTGCTGTGCATCACAGCGCTGGGATTTACGTTGATGGTGCGCGATTCGTTATGCGAGTTGAGCATCAAAGAGCGTAGTATGGAGTTTAAAGCTGTTCTCGCTTACGAATCGAAGAAGTAGCAACAACGCGGGGGTGACCCCGCGTACTGGTTGTCGGGCTTCAT
Source organism: Klebsiella sp. RHBSTW-00484 (assembly GCF_013705725.1). Lineage (NCBI taxonomy): Bacteria > Pseudomonadati > Pseudomonadota > Gammaproteobacteria > Enterobacterales > Enterobacteriaceae > Klebsiella > Klebsiella sp. RHBSTW-00484. The sequence continues at coordinate 1,393,450 of NZ_CP055481.1, forward strand.
TCTCATGCACCCATTCTTTCACCCGCGCTATTTCTCCAGCGTTTTTTTCGCTTGCTGGTGACCATTATTGGCGGCGAGCTGATACCAATATGCGGCCTGTTTTTTATCTACCTGAACGCCATCTCCTTCGTCGTATATTTCTCCGACAATATATTGTGACTCGGAATCATTTTGTTCGGCGGTTTTGCGAAACCAGGATAAGGTCTGCGCTTTGCTTTTTGTTACGCCGTTACCATCGTTGTACATTACGCCTAAATTAAACAGGGCGTTAACATCGTTCTGTTTTGCCGCCTTCATAAACCACTCCCAGGCTAAAGCATAATTTTGCGGAACGTATTGACCGAAGTAATAGAGCTGACCGAGGGCGAACTGCGCGGAGGCAGAGTTTTGCGCTGCCGATTTTTTATACCAATGGATAGCCTGCTCAATATCTGGCGCAACGCCAAGGCCTCTTTCATAGCTTCGGCCAAGATTTTGCTGACCTGAGGCATCACCCTGTTCTGCGGATTTTTTATACCAACTGACAGCTTGCTGCTGGTCTTGCTTCACACCATCTCCGGTCATATACAAGACGCCAAGATTGCTCTGTGCGGTGGAGTTGCCGTTGTTTGCCGCTATCAGATACCAACGAGCGGCCTCCCGGATATTTTTCGCTACGCTATAGCCCAGATGATACATATTGCCTAACCAGAGCTGGGCAGGGGCGTAGTTTTGCCCGGCGGCCAGCCGCATCCATTTTTCCCCTGTTTGCGGGTCATAAATATTTCCCGCTTTCTTTTCCAGATAATATGCGCCGAGCTTATATTGGGATTTTGGATTATCGCGAATCGCGGAAATTTCCAGAAAAATACCCGGCTTGTTTATACCTTTATCAACGGCGGGGGAATTAATTAAGCTAACGAGATAATTTAATGTGGCTTTATCACGGCGAGAGGTTTCTGCCGATTGGAGTATATACATAACTAATGTCGCAATGCATATTAATAATATATATAAATATTTCTTTTTCATTGTCAGGATATTTTTCACCATATCAATATATATGGTGTTAATCGTTTTTGTTTATGGAGGTTGTCATTATATGGGCAACCGAAGCTGCCCATATATATGACTACATCAACTACACCAGACTTTTTAGTCTATAAATCCACTCCAGAGCCTGACGTGGGGTCAGTGAGTCCGGGTCGAGATTTTCCAGCGCCTCAACCGCAGGCGAAGCTTCTTCCGGAGCGGAAAGCAGCGACATCTGCGTACCATCTACTTGAGTAGCGGCGGTACTCGGGGCAATGCTTTCCAGCTCGCGCAGCTTCTGGCGGGCGCGCTTAATCACCTCTTTCGGCACTCCAGCCAGCGCTGCGACGGCCAGACCGTAGCTCTTGCTGGCCGCACCATCCTGTACGCTGTGCATAAAGGCGATGGTATCGCCGTGCTCCAGTGCATCAAGGTGGACGTTGGCGACGCCTTCCATTTTCTCCGGCAGTTGGGTCAGCTCGAAGTAGTGGGTAGCGAACAGGGTCAACGCTTTAATTTTATTCGCCAGATTTTCCGCACAGGCCCACGCCAGCGACAGGCCATCGTAGGTTGAAGTACCGCGGCCAATTTCATCCATCAGCACCAGGCTGTGCTCGGTGGCGTTATGCAAAATATTGGCGGTTTCGGTCATTTCCACCATAAAGGTCGAGCGACCGCTGGCAAGGTCATCCGCCGCGCCAACGCGGGTGAAGATACGGTCGATAGGGCCAATCTCGACTTTTTGCGCCGGGACGTAGCTGCCAATGTAGGCCAGCAACGCAATCAGCGCAGTCTGGCGCATATAGGTACTTTTACCGCCCATGTTTGGACCGGTGATAATTAACATTCGGCGCTGTGGCGTCAGGTTTAGCGGGTTAGCGATAAACGGCTCTTTCAGTACTTGTTCAACCACCGGGTGGCGGCCTTCGCTGATACGAATACCCGGTTTATCGCTAAAGGTTGGGCGACAGTAGTTGAGGGTTTCCGCGCGCTCGGCAAGGTTAACCAGCACATCAAGCTCCGCCAGCGCGCTGGCGCTCTGTTGCAGGTCGCCAAGATGCGGCAGCAGCATATCGAATAATTGATCGTACAGCTGTTTTTCCAGCGCCAGGGCTTTCCCTTTCGACGTCAGTACCTTGTCTTCATACTCCTTCAGCTCAGGAATAATGTAGCGCTCGGCGTTCTTGAGGGTTTGACGACGGACGTAGTGAATTGGCGCATGCTGGCTCTGACCGCGGCTGATCTGGATGTAATAGCCGTGAATGGCGTTGTAGCCTACTTTCAGCGTATCCAGCCCCAGGCGCTCGCGTTCGCGGATCTCCAGCTTGTCGAGGTAGTCCGTCGCGCCATCAGCCAGCGCCCGCCACTCGTCGAGTTCTTCATGGTAGCCGGGAGCGATAACGCCGCCGTCGCGAACCAGCACCGGCGGAGCATCGATAATCGCCCGCTCCAGCAGTTCGCGCAGTTCGGTAAACTCGCCCATCTTCTCACGTAGCTGTTGCACCGGTGCGCAGTCAACATCGGCCAGCATAGCGCGTAGTTCCGGCAGTTGTTGGAACGCGTGGCGCATACGTGCTAAGTCGCGCGGACGGGCGGTGCGCAGGGCCAGACGCGCCAGAATACGTTCGAGATCGCCAACCTGGCGCAGTATCGGCTGCAGTTCAGTGTAACGTTCCTGCAGCGCGCCGATGGTCTGTTGGCGTTCTACCAGCACATCGGTATCACGCGCTGGCATATGCAGCCAGCGCTTAAGCATACGGCTGCCCATTGGGGTGACGGTGCAGTCGAGCACCGCGGCTAGCGTGTTATCAATGCCGCCGGCCAGGTTCTGGGTGATCTCCAGATTACGGCGAGTGGCGGCATCCATAATGATGCTGTCCTGCTGGCGCTCCATGGTGATGGAGCGGATATGCGGCAGCGAGGTACGTTGGGTATCTTTGACATATTGCAGCAAACAGCCAGCAGCACACAGTCCGCGTGGCGCATTTTCCACACCAAAGCCGATGAGATCGCGGGTGCCGAATTGCATATTGAGCTGCTGGCGCGCAGTGTCGATTTCAAACTCCCACAGCGGGCGGCGGCGTAGACCGCGGCGGCCTTCGATCAGTGAGGATTCGGCGAAGTCTTCAGCGTACAGCAGTTCGGCGGGATTGGTGCGCTGAAGTTCTGCCGCCATGGTTTCCCGGTCAGCCGGTTCACTCAGGCGAAAACGCCCGGAGCTGATATCCAGCGTGGCATAACCAAAGCCTTTGCTGTCCTGCCAGATAGCGGCCAGCAGGTTATCCTGACGCTCCTGCAATAGCGCTTCATCGCTGATGGTGCCGGGCGTAACAATGCGCACCACTTTACGCTCGACCGGCCCTTTGGTGGTGGCCGGGTCGCCAATCTGTTCGCAAATGGCGACTGATTCGCCCTGATTAACCAGCTTGGCGAGATAGTTTTCCACCGCGTGGTGCGGGATCCCGGCCATCGGGATCGGCTCGCCCGCCGACGCTCCGCGTTTGGTCAGCGAGATATCAAGCAGTTGTGATGCGCGTTTAGCATCATCATAGAACAGCTCGTAAAAGTCCCCCATCCGGTAAAACAGCAGGATCTCCGGGTGCTGGGCTTTCAGCTTGAGATACTGCTGCATCATGGGCGTATGGTCTGATAAATCCTTGTCAATAGACTCATTCATATTGATTTTACTCGTTTTTTAAGTCTGCTGAGTACTCAAGTGGCCCTATGTGAAACCGCTTTAAACCCATGTAAATCGATAAATTTGTATACCAGTAGTATACCGGTTAGTATCGGGTATACACTCTGAATTGCTGGTATACATTTATGAAAATGACACTTACTCAGTCGATTATAATCAATAAGTTATCTATCGACGTGAAACCAGATCTCGACCAGCAAGGGCGAGTTGTCTACTTACCCAATCCTGAACGAAAGCCGTATCTTATCACTGACAACCACAGGGATTCACCCGTTGGTTTTGGTGTCAAAATCAGTGCGACCAAAAAAACCTATATCATTCAACGAAGAGTGTCGTCAGCAGACAATCGACCGGAGACAGGGGGCAAAGCTCCGAAACAAGTTATCAGATCTACCATTGGTAATGTCTCAGATTTCGCCAGCATTGATCAGGCACGCGAGACTGCTCGCAAGTTCGTTGAAACGATGAAGTTGACCAAAAGGAACCCTAACAAGATAAAACGGGAGTCCGATGCTTCTGAGCTCACTATCAGTGAAGTGTTTGCTCAATATCGTCAACACCTTCTTGGCAGGTCTAAACCAGCTAAACCCAACACACTTAATGTCCTGAACAAAGCAGAAAACAGGCTTTCTGAATGGTCAGGACTTCGAGTGAAGGATTTAACTGGTAATGAAATTCTTCGTAAGTTTGATGAGATTGCCAGCAGAGCCAGGACAGCAGCCGAGCAAACTTTTAGATGGGCCAATGTTGCTGTCAGACATGCCATCGAGATTGAAGCAAGTAATGCACAGACCCAGCAACGACAACCCTCCTTGTCCTACAATCCATTCTCTATCTTGAAAGTTCAGAAGAAGTTCAGGACTCGTTCTGAGCTTGAAGACAGCTACAAAGCGAAAGGTGTCAGAAATCCGCTTTCGCCAAAAGACACACTTGGTCGGTTCTTGAATGCATTGCACAATAAAAGAAGCTTCAATCGGTTAGGGTGTGACTATCTGCTACTGACAGTCCTGTTAGGTGCTAGGAAAGAAGAAACCGCTTCTTTATGTTGGAGAGAAGCTTTAACAAGTGAAGAAGCTAAAACGACAAGTTATGTTGACCTGAGTAACAGAACTATCCGTTTTTACGACACGAAAAATCGAAACGATCACGAGCTTCCGATTTGTGATGCCGTCAAAAGAATTTTGGAAGATAGAAGAGACATTGTTCAGGAAACAGAAACTCGTTCAGAAAGACTGAAGTGGGTTTTCCCAGCCCGATCCAAAAGAAGCAAAGTCGGGCATTACTCTGACAGTAAAAGCTTGCGAGAATACTTGTGCCAGGAAGCTGGTATTACAAAACTTGGTATGCATGACCTGCGACGAACTTTCGGCAGGATTGCAGAAGAGCTTACTTCTTATGCTGTCGTTAAGAGACTGCTCAATCACCGTAATACTACCGACCCGACAGAACGATATGCTGTTCCCGATGAAGAACGAATCTATGAGGCATTACAACGGATTGAGTTGCATATGCTTATCACTGCACCTAAATTGTATAATGCACTTTTAGCATCAGCAAAATATCCACCATTCTTAAATGTAGACGTTTGAGTTTTCGAAAAAAAATAGTAAGAGGAAGGTATTGTTTCACACTAATACATCAATATTTTCCTATTAGGCTGGGGGTATATAGCTACTTAGTCCATGCTCTAAGTCTTTAAAATTACATGAAATATTTACTAAGGCGGGAACCTTTTTATTTATAACAATGTCATATAACGTATTTGCTTTATTAATTAACAGAGTGCTGTGTGTACGGATGTAATTAATTTCTTTATTTATTAATGATTGATATTTGGAATCATAAATCGAAATGTCAAATTTATTTATAACAATGTTATTCACAGGAATCATGTTGTTTAACTGTACAACGGATATTAATTTTGGCTCAACTGACGTATCAGACTCATCATATATTTTGAAGGCTGCAGGGTTACTATTTTTTATTGATTTGTGTTTGTCTTTGGCAGAAGTCAAAGGTGCTATGTAATTTATTTCACCAATGGAAAAAAGAACACCAACAAAAGGTTTACCCATCGCATAGTTATTTGGAGTTTTACTGTCAATTTTTTTTAAAAATTGAATATAAGTATCACTTACAGTGAAAAATTCAAGTTTCAATAGGTTACTCCAGATGTAAAAATGCCCCACAAAAGTAGGGCAAGAAATGGTTCGCACTTGATGGCAGCGAATCTCCAATTTTATGGTTCGCACTTGATGGTAGCGAATCTCCAATTTTATGGTTCGCACTTGATGGTAGCGAATCTCCAATTTTATGGTTCGCACTTGATGGTAGCGAATCTCCAATTTTAAAGCCGTATCTTATCGGCTTAAAATGATACTACTACATTACTGTCATCATGTCAAACTGTTATTGGCTTGTGAGATGTTGTCTTTACGTTATTCGCTGTATAATGTTAAGGCATAACCGCTTTGCACATAACCATTATCGAGGTGCGTCTTTTAACTATATGTTTTAAAAGGATTAAATATGATTTCGGTGGAGATTTTAAGAGAATTGTCAGAGGTCTGGAAACTCTTTGGCGATCTTCCTGATGACTCAGTGCTCAATGTTGACTTGGCTGCTGTGTACCTTGGTGTAAGCGTTAAAACACTAGCTCGTTACAGACAAAATGGTGGAGGGCCTGAATACATACAGTATCAAGCCGAAGATAGTAAGGCTCGTAACCAACGAATAAATTATCTTTTAGGAGATCTAAGAATATGGAGAAATAATCATAAAGTTAAAAATAGTATGCAAGCGGCACAAGTTCGAGGACTTGCTTTCACTTCACTGAGCGATTTTACGGAAGAACATCCTTTTATTGTTAAAAATAAAATCATCCAAAAAAGGAAAATAAAAAGGTTAGGAGTTAGAGATTCAGATACTGAGATATACGATGATGTTATCTTAGGGCATATACTCTGTGTGGAAGAAACAGTTTTAAAAATCGAAATATCCAATAACGACTTGCAAGTTATTTGGATTTCAATTGAAGAAGCTTTGAAAAAACATTGGGAATATAACGATAATAAAAATATTTTTTTAGATTGTTTTAAGTTGTGCTCACAAGAAATCATTACAAATGCAGAAATAATTAGTGATTATAATTTTTTAAAACAGCAATTGAGGTGATAATGAAAATTACACAAATGGAGATCAAAGGCTTTAAGAGCTTTGATAATGTAGGGCAAACTATAAATATAAATTCATTCACCAGCTTAATTGGAGGGAATGGAACAGGTAAAACTGCTGTTCTCCTCGCATTGACAAGGATGTTTGGTGTCAAAAGCTCCGATAGAATTGTTCAAGTTGATGATTTTTATGTTCCTCCTGGAGATGAAATCGATACTCAAGATGAAAGAGAATTATCAGTTCGTGTGAAATTTGAATTTGCAGATCTGCAAGATGGTGAGGACGATTCAGTCGCTGATTTCTTTAAGCATTTGGTCTCAAATGAAGCAGACCAGATCCCATACTGTATAGCAAAATTAAAAGCTAAATGGACAAAAACTAATCTTGCAGAAGGGGATATAGATAGTGATTTAGTATGGGAAATAGGAAAATATGAAAAAAATATTACAGCATATGAAAGATCAAAAATCCATGTTCATTATGTCCCTGCTTATCGCGATCCTGCTCAACAACTGAAGCAAACAGCCGGAACCATCATGCACCGTTTGATAAATGCAGTTGAATGGTCTGAACAGATGAGTTCAACGGTTGATGAGGTTGCAGAATCAATCGGAAACCAGTTCCAAGAAGAAATTGGGGTTCAGACAATAACATCTTCATTGAGCAGAAATTGGAAAACTCTTTTTAGCGGAGGGTATTTTGAACAGCTTAAAATTCAGCCAGTAATGAATGGAATAGAAGATGTATTAAAGCATATAGATACTGTTTTTATGCCTACTCCGGTGACTCAACCATTACCAACTGAAAGATTAAGTGATGGTATGAAGTCATTGTTTTATCTTTCGTTAGTCAAATCTGCATTTGATATTGAAGATGAGATCATAAATTCAGGAGAAAATGAATTATCGATATCAGTAGAAGCATTAGATCCTCCAAATTTAACGATAATATTAATCGAAGAACCAGAAAATCATCTTTCACCCCAATATTTAGGAAGAATAGTTAAACTATGTGAAGATATATCTGAGAATGATCGAGCACAGGTTGTTTTAACAACACACGCACCTTCATTACTCAATAGAGTAGAACCAGAAAATATAAGGTATTTTCGGCTACATGATAATAAAAATACTGTTGTCAAACCAATATTATTACCAAGCGAAGATGAAGACGATGGAGACAATGTTGATACTTTCACTTATGTAAAAGAAGCAGTGAAGGCATATCCAGAAATTTATTTTGCAAAAGTTGTAATACTTGGTGAAGGTGATAGCGAAGAAATAGTAATACCTAAAATAGCTCAAGTAAACGGTATAGAGCTTGACACTTCATTGATAACATTTGCGCCATTAGGTGGGCGATATGTTAACCATTTCTGGAAACTTTTGGATGAGCTTTCAATCCCTCATGTGACACTTCTTGATTATGACCATAGAAGAGGTGGTGGAGGCTGGGGAAGAATTAAATATGCATTAAAGCAACTTGTTTCCGTTGGTAAGGATAAGAATAAATTATTAATAATAAAAACTGGTGTTTTAAGTGATAAAGAACTTGAAAAAATGCATACATGGGGAGAAGACAAGGATAATGAAATTGCATGGATGAATCGTCTAAAAGAGTATAATGTATATTTTTCATACCCCTACGATTTAGATTGGCTAATGCTTAATGAATTCTATGAGGATTATAAGACTTTTGTTCCAAAAAAAGGTGGGCCAAAATTACCTAAGGATGATGACCCTGAATATAACGACAAAGTTAGAGCCGCAATTGCTTCAGTATTGAAAAAAGAAGTAAGTGATATTGAAATTGATGATTTTGATGATCATGATAAGTATTTTTGGTACCGATATTTATTTTTGGGTAGAGGTAAGCCATTATCACATAATTATGTATTATCAAAGCTGGAAGACGGTAAATTAAGAGATAATAGCCCTGAAATACTTGATGAACTTATCGAAACAGTGAGGGGGTTACTTTAATGCCAACTATTAAAGATGGAGATTGGGTATTAAAGGATATCCAAGAAGTCGAAGATGAAGCAATGAAAGTGATACGGAATAGTACAGAGCATAATCTCGTTCTTGCAGGTCCCGGTTCAGGTAAAACTGAATTATTGGCTCAAAAAGCATGTTTTTTAATTGAAACGGGAAAATGTAGTAAGAAAAAAATCATCGCACTATCTTTCAAAAAAGATGCGGCAAAAAACCTACAAGATCGAGTCAACTCACGGCTTGATTTAAAATTTAGGAATAAGTTTGAATCCACGACATTTGATGCTTTCTGTAAAAGTATTGTAGATAGATTTAAAGGTACTCTTCCGAGGTTTTATCGTCCTTCAGACGATTATGAAATTATTTCTCTTAATAAAAAAGAAGTTATAGCAGAAATAAAAAGAGAGGCATTAGGTTTTGAGGGGTTGACATCATTTGAATTGAATAAAATAAAGCATTCAAATTTTGAAGAAAAATACATTGTAATTCCTTATAAACAAGAAGAAAGGCATACAATTAATGGAAGGATAAGATATTTTGTATGGACTCATTTATTGAAAGATAAGTCAAGAATTTCATTCAAAATGATAAATTATCTTGCTAATAGAATTATAAAGAAAAATAGTTTCCTATCAAATGCCATTAATTCAACATATGAATATGCCTTCATTGATGAGTTTCAAGACACTACATCTAAGCAATATGAGATATTTAAAAGTATTTTCTTTGATCGAGCTATAAAAATAACAGCCGTTGGTGATACAAAACAAAGAATAATGGGGTGGGCAGGGGCATTGCCTAATGCTTTTGATGTCTTCAAAAAAGATTTTGAAGTTGGTGACAATAATGAATTGATAAGCAATAGAAGGTCATTAAAAAATTTGATAAGTTATCAAAGATTGATGGAATCCTTCATGAATAAAACTGAAAATAAGACAGAAATCACTTTTTATAAGGGAGAAGGTTTAGCCAGGTTAATGCAGTTTGAGGAAGTTGACCAAGAGGCATCTTATATTGTTTCACTTATTAAAAAATGGATTGATGAAGGTATTGAACAAAGGGATATCTGCATTTTATCCAAAAGTGTGGCCGGACAGTACTCTCAAAAAATAATCTCAGAGTTAGACAAGTCTGGTGTCAAATGCCGTATTGAAAATGAATACCAAGAATTATTAAACGAAGCAATAGTACAATTAGTTTTACAGCTTCTAATGTTTGTTTGTAATAGAAAGTCTATAGAAGGCTGGGCTTCTACAATGGATCTTTTGTGCAACATTAGAGGTGTAAGTAAAAGAGGTGATGTTACTCGTTTAGAAAAAGAGTTAAGTAACTTCATCAAGGCTAATAAGGAAGTTAAAAGTGATGTTGTTGATTATTTAAAGGGCTTACTAACAATATTTGGTATCCCTGAGTTAAAATCTTATTTTCCGCAATATATGAATGGTAATGGCTTAGAGCATAATATTAATACTCTATCTAAATATCTCGAAGCATTAGATATAAAAAATAACATGTCAAATGCTATAGATATGTTGAGTGGAAATAAAACTGTACCATTTATGACTATCCATAAAAGTAAAGGTTTAGAATTTAAAAAGGTCGTTATAGTAGGACTTGAACCGGATGCTTACTTTGGTGATGAAGAAGGACAGATAGAAAATCAAAAAACAGTTTTTGTAGGGTTTTCAAGAGCTATTGATGAAGTGTTCATGACTCGTTGTAAACTAAGGAGGGATAATTTTGGTAATGTCTCCAGACAAGACTTTAATAGAATACCGCTGATAACCGATATGCTAACTTATTGTGGTATCGAGGCTGAGAGCTATCCAGGTTGAATAGATGATGGCGATTTCAGATCGCCATCATTTTTTATTTTGCTTTTTGCATATTTAAATTAAAATTGCTTCCGATTTCGTTAATAACTTCCAATGTTAACTGGCTTTTTGAAGATTTTATTATTTTATAGGATTGGTTTTTCCCACCTGCCATACTCTCCTCAATAGTTGGTAACTTTTTATTGTTTATCACCTCTATTTTCAGCGGATCAAGATCTTTGTTATTTAAAACCAGCTTTATGGGTTTTGTTTTTAAGCTATTTAATGATGTAATTAACTCATTATCATATAGTTGCCAATCACCAGCACCGTCAGAAAGATAGTCTATGAATATATGGTCACCTGGAGCATAAGAGTCAATAGAGATACTGCCATGAAAGTTGTATTTTCCATTAGAGAAGAAGGTCGTTTTTCCATTAACCCTAACGGTATTACCTTTTACTGTGTAAGAGTAATCAGATAGCCAGCTTCCTACAATACTGTCGTATCTCTGAGTAGAAGGGGAGGTCGGGTTGTAATGCGCATAGATTGCGAATGCTGTCGCAATGATCCCGCATAAAGAACCAGTAACTCCTATTATCTTTAAAAATGCAGAAATTTTTCGTCCCATGAAACATTACTCATATAATATAGATCGTTAGATGAGTAATTTTATCATCATAAAGTTGCCTTTAACACAGTTGGTTAAGTTTTCGTAAACCGTACATTTCAATATTTACTAATTTCTTATTTGTACATTACAAAACAAATTACACTTTCCGATTATTTATTTTAAATCAACAAGTTACTAACTAAGGTAAATATAGGGGGTTATATATTCACCTTAAGGTGAATATATGGCCGATTCGTTATTGGAGCCGCAATTAATAAGGTTGTTAGAAATAATGGAAAATAAATTTGTAACTTGCTAAAAAATTATGTTACCTATAAATAAAAAATAAATTATGGGGTAATAATGAATAAGAGATATTCAGTAAAGAAAATAATGGCGAGTGATGGAAACAGATTTTGTATGATTTTGGATTCAAAAAACGGTTTGCCATTGTATTATCAAAATATATATCTTAGTTTGCTATATAAGCAAAAGAATAAGTCATTCAATACTGTATTGAGAAATGCTTACACTTTGATTGCTTTTGAAAATTATCTGATAGAATCAAATATAAATCTTATCGAAAGAATTAGATCTAAGACCTTCCTTAGCTTTACTGAAATCTATTCATTGTCAGAACAACTTAGAGTTAAAAATAAAAAACAAAAAGTTATAGATATAAAAGAGTATAAAAAGATCAATCAAGAAAATCTTCATTATAGATTGACAGTAATTAGTTCCTACATTTCTTGGATTTATGAATCATATTTTAGCACTACAATATATGAGACAAACATTATATTAAAAAGTGTTAATTTACTTTTTCGTAAACATAAACCTAAATTAAACTCTCAACTCTATTTGAATAATGATTTTAAGTCATTAGAAAAAGAGAGCTTAGACATTCTATTGCAATGTTTAGAACCTGAAAGCCAATACAATCCATTTGTTGATATCAGTTGCCGTAAAAGAAATCAACTCATAATCCTCATTCTTCAGGAAACTGGAATGCGAGGGGGTGAGCTATTGAACTTGAAAATTTCTGATTTTAACAAGGAGAAAAGATATCTTAAAGTTTGTAAAAGAGTGAATGACCCAGCAGATCCAAGGGTTTTTCAACCACTTGTTAAAACATTTGAACGAGAATTAAATATTAGCAAAAAATTGTCTATGCAAATCTCTTCATATATAGACAATGATAGGTCTTTCTATTCGAAAAGCTTAAATCATAATTACTTATTTATTACTCAAAAATCTGGTCCTACGGAAGGGTTTCCTCTATCAATAAGTGCATATCATAAGGTAATTAAGCAAATAAGTAGAATTGAATTCAATGGAGTATCTTTTCAAAATTTCACAGGGCATTGTCTACGGCATACATGGAATTATATTTACAGTTTGAAATACATAGGGGTCACTGATCAATACAGATTGACCCAATTAGATAGAATCAGATGTGTAAGAATGGGGTGGAAAATGAACTCCAAAACGGCTTTGATTTACAACAATCGTTATATTAGCGAAGAAACTTTAAAAGCTTTTGAAGAGGCAGACTTAGTAAATAATGAAATCATAAATAAAATTGAAGGAGAAATAGATGAAAGCATTAATGTTAGAAAATTACTTGGTGTTAAAAGCAAAAGACAGCAGAAATAATTTTAGTTTAAATGACAGTGTTTGGTTTCTGAGCAAAGATGTTAAATTAAATTTCTCATATTTCGAAAGCAACATTAATGCTAACTTATTAGCATCTATAAAAGAAACACTTGCATATACTGCTGTTAATTTTAGTTCAGCTTATGCAAGGAAGTTTTTCTTTTCTATAAAGAAACTTGTTGTTTTTAATCAAGGGAAGTTGGACAAATTTGATTATGGTTTACTAAATAGATTTTACAATGCGTATTACAAAATAAGTTATACACATGTTGAAAGTTTAAAGTACTTTTTAATAAAACTTTATGAACTAAATAATGAATTCTTAGATCAAGAAATGCTGGATTTGATTTCCAAATGGAAAGTAACTAAGCCCAACAAGACAACTGCCTACATTGAGCGAAAAGAGTCGTTAAGACCATTATCAGAGTATGAATTGAAGAATCTAATCGGGTGTATGACAAAGGAATACAAGGAAGGAAGTATGACTATGAATGACTACCTTTTAGTCATGCTAATGATATATTCAGGTAGAAGACCAATGCAGATAGCCCAATTAAAAAGGAAAGATCTCTATGTTAAAAAAAATGGTAATTATTTAAACATACCCAGATTAAAGCAAGGAGATAGTTTCAGAACAGAATTTTCAGAATTGCGTATAGGGGATAATTTGTTCAATTCACTATCAGAACTAAAATCAGTAGTTAAAGTTTTTGTGCAGAGTGAGGTAGGAGATATATTAACTGAAGAGGAATTAAACAATTTACCCCTATTTATTGATCCTTATTTTTTTAATTCAACTTACAAGCTTGATGAATTATATGAAAATAATTTCTTCAATTTGCATATGAGCTCTAAGAGAATAACCCGTAGGGTTCAGGCCGTTTGCAAGAGAGTAAGTAAAGATAAAAATAAAAAAATTAACTCTCGTCAACTTAGGGTTACATTAGCCACAAGGCTTGCACTTAAAGGTTATGGATTAGGAACGATAGCAAAAGCTTTAGATCATAGCAATTTGAAATCAGTATTATCGTATGCAAAAAACAATGAAGAGTTTTCATTCAGAATTGATCAGGCGATAAATGATTCAGTAAGTCCTTATATCGCTTCATTTTCAAAAAAAAGTGACGACATTACACTTGGATTGGTTGACGATTTGATAATCATAAAAGAGCTTACTAAAGAATTAATAGCAGGTTATACGAAGCAAGCAGAGTTTGAAATTTTAACGGATTTTTCCTCAATCTTAGAATGCAAAATAAATAAAATAGTTGAATTGCTCAACTGGGAGGGCATGAATAATGAGTTATTATAAGAATTATGAAGTCTTAGCTAATGAAGTAAAGACACAGGCAAAAAAAGAAAATATTATAAATTGGGATGATTTGTCATGGGGTAAAGGGGTTTCATTTAAAAATAACAATCACATAAAAAGATACAACGAAATGGGAGAACATTTTCAACAATTATCCAAAGTTATTATATATAGAGAATGCTTCCCTAATGTGGGCAAATCTTTGCTTTATTTGGCGACAATAAAGATAATGGAATATTCATTTATTAATATGAAAATAGAGCCACACATTGTCAATATTAACCCAGACATTATTAACGATATAATACTTCAAGGTGAAAAGAAATTCTCAAATGATCGGGCAGGGGCTATTGAGAAAGCATTAAAGAATATTTTAGATGTATTGGCTATCAATAATATAGTGAATCCAAAGCTTAGTAAGTTTAACTCCAGAGTGAGAAAAAATAGAAATAAAGCTATCAGGGATATTCCAGAACAAAATAGAGTTAAAAATAAATTACCAGAAGATAAAGTGATAGATCTTGTTGGTAGGGTTTTTAGTTCTAATGATAAAAGTCAAAGAGATATATTTACTACATCTATCATTGCACTGCTTCTTTGTGCTCCAACACGAATATCTGAGGTATTGAGCCTTGAGGTTGATTGTGAAGTAGAAGGGAAAGATAAAGAGGGGAAAGGAACCTATGGCATTCGTTATCATAGTGCAAAAGGCTATGGAGAAAGTATAAAGTGGGTTCCAAGGAATATGCACTCAATAGCAAAGTTATCCATTCAAAGATTAAAGGTATTATCCAGGATGGCAAGGTGTATAGCAAGCATACGAGAAAAAGGGGAGTTGGAGTTCTATAATAGTTTAGATACTGAAGAGAATGGAAGATATTTTCATGAAAAGTTGTATGAACTTTTAAATATAGATAGTAAGAAGTGCTTCAATGCTAAAACCAAAAATATTTTAATGCGGGTTGAGAGTGGGGTCCTTAGTGCAAAGGAATTTTGGAATGAAGTTTTTAATTATAATGATAAAACTAAACCCTGGGATACATTTTCAAAAGCGATAAAACTTAGTAATAGATTATTACTCCTAAATAAAGACCAATTACATTTGAAGAAAGGAGTCGATTTATTCTGTATCTTGCCCACAAGTGATAAGATATTTTATTCTGACTTTAAAAAAAGGTCAGAAAAGGAGACTACTTTAAATTTTTTTCAACGGCACAAGGCATTACATCCTAATGGTATGAAAGAGGTTTTTAGTAGTCATCAGCCAAGACACCTTTTAAATACTCTTGCTCAAAGAGCTATGCTTTCTGATATAGAAATAGCTTTTTGGTCAGGGAGGAAAAATGTCGAACAAAATAATGTGTATGACAATCGAACTTGGGAGGAGTTGAGACAAAACGAGCGAAGAGTATTGTTTGCTGATGAAATGATTTCGGAGTTAGGTGGAGGAAGTAAGGAAGAAATCATTTGCAAACTTAAAGACCATTTAAAAACACTTGAAGAAAAAAACAATTTATACAGAAGCCAATATAATTCACAGAAAGCAAACTATGTTGAAAGAGAAATTCAAGAAGTTGGTAGAGTTATAAATCATATTGTTAGTTATTATCTTAGAGGAGAACATAATGAGTAAAAAGTTTAACAAGGAAGATATTGAATTCGTTCTCGATAAAATAAATGGCTGGGAAGGCGATTTAACCTGGGTTAGTCTTTGTGATTCCGTAGAGGAACATTTCGGTAAAAAACCAACGAGACAGGCTCTTTCAAGACATACAGTAATAGCTTATGCATATCAGCAGAAAAAGAGAATTAAAGGTGAAACTGTTAAGCATATTAAAAGTGCTCAAAGTCTTGCCTATGCTTCGAATAAAATAAATAAATTAGAAAAAGAAAATGCGAGATTACTAAATGAGAATAATAGACTTCTTGTTATGGTTAGAGACCTTCAGATGGTCGCATACAGCAAAGGTCTTAGAGAAGATCAAATTTTTTCCCAAAACAAAAAATAATTTTAATATTAATAGGTTTTGTCTATTGATATTTTTTAAATGTGTGGTAACTATATATATTGTCAGGAAGACAAAATCAAATTTTGCAAGGATGCAATTTTATGGACAAAAAAAATTTTAATTCAGTCGTGACACTTGAAGAACAGCTTGTTGTCATCATAGATAAATACATATCAAAACGATATCAGCCACATGATAAAAGTTTTTCTCACCAGTTGTATTTGATATTTGTTGGGTACCATTTGAAATATTTTTATCCCAGACAGATCTACACCCGTTCTAACCGAAACATAGACAACATCATGACGATGTTTAGTTCAGTATATAAATGCCTTACAAGTAATCTGTTACAGCGATTAAACAATAAAGAAGCTGTTCTTAGAGAACTAAACTCTCTTGTTAATTATATAGATAATAATCAAGAAAAAGCAGAAGAAATCTATACAACCTTTAAAACTCAATATGAGATAAAAGCAATAGAGAAAGAACTAACCCATGAAGTTGTTAGAGTAAAAAATGTTAGATTATAAAAGCTCCCGAAAGGGAGCTTCATTTTACTAATTTACTTTATTAATAACTTCCTACTTGCCAGCCATCATCTGATTTTATTAATTTAACTGTTCCAGCTTGCTTTGTTCCGCTCATATCCATAATTATATTGCACTTATAGCTTATATCAGATTCTTTTGTGCAATCTACTTTTTTTACTGAAGTCAGATAGCTTCCAGTCCATTTTCGCATAGCTTTAAAAATATCATCTTGGGAAGGCTCACTGCTACATGCAGTAAGAACAAAAGCAGAAATAATAACAGCAAGAACCGAAGATATTTTCATTAGACTTGTTCCTGATTAAGTATTTTACTGGAGAATGCCAGATTTTGTATTGTTATTATCAGTAGAGAATGTCCATTTGCTTACGGTTTCTCCATTGAAGTCGATTTCGAGAGTTCTAGACTGAGTCTGGGAACCGCCCGTTAGCAAACCGACAACAGGGATAAAAGTCGAGGCATTGAACTGATTGTTATACATGAAATATCTCCATTGCTCGTTGCCATCGTCAAGAGTCGTTCTAGTGTCAGGCTCACCAAGTTGAGCAAGTAGCTCTGCCTTAGTTGTTTTGTTTTTAATTATTTTTGATTGTAGACTTTGAGCAGTTTCATTTTTAATCTTTTGGTTCCCTGATGTTGAGCAACCGGTAATTAAGCATATTGCAATAAAAAAGGATGTAACAATAATTTTTTTCATTTAATGATCCTTATTATATTTAACCAAGGTTAGCTTTTATGTGTGAAAACGGCTCTGTGTGCAAATTTCTTACGTAAATAAAATCTCAAAGAAATTGCTGATGCAAAATAGATAACGACAGTTAATATAAAACTTTGACTGATAGCGAATATGAAGAAAGCAATCGCTAACAGCACAATTCCTATTAGTAAAGCTAACCAAGCTGAAACGGCTCCATATTTGATGGTTGAATGACAACCGGTGCAGACAAGGACACCAAACGGACTCTCCTGAAAGCAGAACGGGCACTTAATTGTTTCGTTTTTCATATTAACTCCATTTTTACAATCGGTTCCTGATACTGCTATTGCTTAAAAATCATCAGGCTCTTTTCAGGGATTCTCGATGAATAATTATCTTTAGTAAAATCACTTGTACCGATCGATGTCTAAGTAGTGATAGGTATAGACTATCATACTCTCAATATCGATCTGTAATAACGATCAATATTTTCTTGACTAAACACAAATTGTTCACTAGAAGGCAAAGTGCGTTTACAGAATTAATTTGTAATTGACTGTTTATAAATGAATTTTTCTTGCAGGTTTAAGATGATGTGCTGAATAGACTTCTAAGAAGTTTGTAGGAGTCTTATGAAGGATGCTCTTCCCATAACTTCTGAGAAGCTCTATGAGCCGTTGTAATAAAGGAACCCATCTACTGAGTCTGTGATGCTTTTGCTGTTGTACTGCATTCTTTTGAAGAATCTTTTCTACAATCTCGTTTCGTTTGCCTTCTCTGAGTTGCAGTTCGAGTTCAGCAAGTTTTTCACTGATACTTTCCTTTCTCTCAGTGGTTTTTAAAACTGTTGCAGGAACAGGAACAGGAACAGGAACAGGAACAGGAACAGGAACAGGAACAGGAGCAACTGACTTGGCATTTAGTAGAAGTGGGTTGTCGCGTTCAGGTTCGTAGTTGAGGATCTTTTGAAGATTCGCCCATGAATACATCTTCCCAAGCTGGGAGGCTTTAAATGCGATGTTTTGATATTCGAACGAGAATCCATTCATCTTTCCTGTTTTTGAGACATTCGCCGTCCATGCAACCTGAGCTTCTCTGATTCTTTTGATAAAAGTTTCTAGATTGGGTTTATCCTTCAAACATTTATCAATGATCTGTTGCAGGGATTTCTTGGGGCAGGGCAAGCCTGTCCGTTGAGAAAGCATCTCTTCATTACGTGAAAGCTTACGCTTTGTTTGTTTCGGTTGTACTCTTACTGCTGGGGTTTGAGTAAGGCCATGAGCGATTTCAAGTTCCTGAATTATTCGGCCACTGACTAAACTCTCATGCCGACCAAGATGAACTTTACCAGACACGGCATCGACTCTATTAGCAATGATGTGTATGTGCTGACCCATACTGTCGTCGTGTAATACATAACAACGAAGATGAGTGTCACTGAACCCCATTTGATCCATGTAATCGTCAGCTATCAGCTTCCATTGTTCGTTTGTAAGCTCTTCACCTTTAGGAAGGCGAAGCGAGTTATGCCATGCAGGTTTTGCAATGTCGGTTCTGAGCCTACTGGCCGTATCAAACTCAGCTATCAGTTCATTGGCACAATCACCTGTCATGTTGCCACCTATGATACTGGGAGCTTCTCTATGGTGAGAAGCTGATTTCAACACATACTTCACGACATTGATAAAGTTCTTGTGTCTTTTTATCCGTTGCATTCCCTTCATAGGAATACCTACTTATCCGAATGACAAACAGAAGCTGTCAGGCACAAACGAAGTTCTTTGATCTGTTTCTTTACAGCGAAGATCTCTGTTTTAGTTAATTCACTATTGCTACTTTTTGTATCGAGATGAATGATTAACCTGTTTAGCTTTTGTGATATATCAGACAATGATTTCCATGCTTCAATATTTATTTCGGGAACAATGGCAGGAAGTTTATCAAGGGAAGTTAAACGAAGCCATTCACCTTTGCTTTTGTTTCCACGATTAGCATTCAGAAGCTCTAATTCGGCTTGATTGAATCGAACACTGACACAGTGTATTCGCAACGATTGAGCAGGGGGGATATGATTGTTGATTGGCTTAAAATCATTTGTATAGGATAAGGTTATTGTATTACTCATAGAAACTCCTTTTCATATGTGTATTCGATGACGGCGAGCAATCCTTGCACACCTCTAATACAGTTATAATAGAAATGCAATTTATGTCAATGAGTTAGGTAAGACTTAGACTTTCTTTTTCAACCGAAGGGCGAAAAACAAGGGACTAAGAGAAGCGGAGCTTCTCTTAGTCATACCTTGCAGATTATATTATTTACAGATTATATTATTTAATCCTCATTTCGCTGAGATAATATCATATTTAGTACAAACTCTTTTTCTTCGTAATCACTAAAGTCTTCAAAACCCCACTCATCCATTCTTTTGAATTGTGGGAAGAACTTAATGAAGTTATCAAAATTTTTTTGTTGACTAAATTCAACTTCATCGCTTTTAAATAAAGGTATTATGAAGATATAAGTTAGAAATGTATAATGAAATTCCCCTACGGCATAAGGAAGACCTTGTTTTTTGTTTTTAGAAATATAAACAATTAAGGCTGGTTCTGTGCAATAAAATTGGTAGTTTTTTAATATGGCTATTTTAGGAAGTTTTTCATAAAATTTAGTAGGTGATTTTATCCATTCTATAGTTTTATTGAATTCACTTAAGTCTTTCCTGTCATGAATGACACTTAAAGAAAACTTCACGAGTGATTTATAAATATTTTGTTTGCGAATTTTTTGATGGAAACATAAATCTACATTTTTAGGTGGTTCTGAATCAGAATTACAATTTTCTGGATTGGTTGGTGTATGTGCCAAAACGAAATCGACATGGCGGTCATGCCCATCAATAGTTCTATTAATATATTCAAAGGAAAAGTTTTTCCCTTTTATTTTAGAAACCTTGTTGTCTTTGTTTTTCACTCTAAAAAATGATGAGTATAATTTTAAGTATGTATCTATATCTCTTTCAATGTTCTGGTCGAAATATTCATTGCAAAGATCACACTCTTCATTGAGAATTATTTTTTTATTGCCAAGAGACTCTGAAATTGCATGAGCTTCTTTTGAAAATGTTGTGGGCTTCTCGTTTTTATTATTACAAAATCGACATACTCTGTTAGCTTTGAATCCTTCGCCAATCTTTTTCTTTCCTTTTAATTCCTTCGGGTCAATCCCATTCATAGAATATTGATCTATAAAGCCACTAAAATTAGAATTAAAACTTTCAATATAGGCATCTTTACTTAATTTATCAAGATGGACTAATGAAAGAGATGTTTGTAATTTAATTAATTGGGTCTGATTAACATTTTCTATCACTGGTAATAGATAAAAATTTTCATTTTCCTCAAGGGTATTAATAAAAGTGTTTAATCGGTTCAGATTTGGAGATTTGTTTTTATATTTATTAATGTATTGGTTAATTCTAAATCTAAGCTCTTTGGTGTTTTTTATTAACGACAACACACATCCTATATCTTTATCGAATTCATATTTTGGGTCTAAAGCAAAAGTTATTTCACTCATTGAAAGAAAAAAATCATATGAATCAGACATTATCCCTAACATATGATGCTTATTCTTTGATATGAAGTTGAACCAAATTCTAATTTGTATTTGATACATTATAGCGATCCTTTTCTTAATAAATGTAGTGTCATGTATCTCAGTTCATGATAAGCCAAGATAATTGAAGTCAATAGTCTTTTTTAAGTATGCTGGGTGTATATTTAATTGCATAAAATAAAGTTATTTAGTTAATTATCAATTAGTTACAGTATTGAAATTATACTGCTGCATCATAGGGGTATGGGCGTCAAGGTTCTCTAGTGTACTCATCAGTTTATGATGTCCATTTTCTTAAGTTTTAATGAGTTAGCGGAGTTTATTGTTCTCATTACGTCGCACTCCGCCTCATTGGTTCCTGTGAAACTCTGCATTTCTTTTCATCTGTACATAGGCAGCATGATAACGGAGTCTGAATGTCAGGAAAACAAGAAGGAAGAGGTGGGGCCAGAGTGGGTGGCATAGTGAAGTTAAAGATGGGGAATTGCGTGCTTATGGCAGCATAGCGGCGAGCTTTGTTCGATGTCTGCTATCTGTCCCAGAAACGCCATGAAACATATTGTTTCTTCAATATGTTTAGCTATTTTCTATCATGACATGGATTGAATTTATTTTAATGTTAATTAAATGTAATATAATTTACAATTATTCAACGGCCATTTTTTATAGTTTTTAATCTATTAATAACCTTTCGTAATTTGTTTTTAGGATGTATCTCAATGCTCTGCGAGTTAATTTTCTGGGCTAACAATGTTCGCGAGGTTAAATGTTTTTTTAATTGCCTGTTCAATGTATTACTTTTTACATGGAAAATGATTTGATAATCTTTTGTCGACCAGGGGATCTGGCTTTAATTAAATCTTAAATAGTGGCGATTTAATTATTAAAACGGATTTTACGGTGATGCGGAGGGCTGCAGGTCGTTGGGCAAATATAATACCACGACTTTATCGCTCTTTACTTTTTAGGATAAAAATTTATAACGCAGGAATTTTCTATGAAACTGAATAAAGTTGCTATGGCTGTGGCATTAACTGCTGCTCTCGGTTCTATGTCTGCTCTGGCTGATACAACTAACGGTCAGATTGAACTTCAGGGTGAGCTGGTCAATACCGCTTGCGGCTTAGCCCCGTCGTCCAGCCCGGTAACCGTTGATTTTGGTCAGGTTCCTGTTTCCCTGCTGCAAGGCGGTGGTCAGGCAACTGAAACCAAAAACATCGAACTGCAGTACTGCGATACCACCATTGCCAGCAGTGCCGTTGTTTCCTACACCCCGACTTCGGTTAACCCGAACGATCCTACTCTGGCAGCATTCACTTCTGGTTCCGCATCTGGTGCGGGTATCGGCCTGAAAGACAGCGCTAGCCAGACTGTTACCTGGGGCGCGCAGACGACTCCGGTAACTCTGGTTGATGGAACTAACACCATTCCTTTCGTGGCCTTCCTGAAAGCAGAAGCAGCAGCAACCGGTTCTACAACTACCGTGACCGCTGGTGCATTCCAGTCAACGATCAATTTCACTATCGATTATCAATAATCGATTTTGAGTTATCGTTCGCGGGGAGATTTCTCCCCGCGATATTTGGCTATATACCAGATAATATGGAATTCTGAGTATGGTAAAGGATACAGAGAAAAAGAGACTGATAGGGTTATTCGTATCTGTATTGCTCTTTTCCGGACATGCTTTGAGTACTAATTTTACCCCAGGAAAGCTGGAGCTTTCAGGCGAGCTGGTTGCCGCCGCATGTGATATTGATCCTGACTCGCGAGAGCTATGGGTGGATTTTGGCAATATATCCGCTCGCGATATTAATATGGATCAAGAGGGCAAGCTTACCCGGCCTTTTCTGGTGCGCTTAATCGGCTGCGAGTCTTTCGGCAGTGATAATCAGTCAAGTCCAGGCGCTTTTGCCACGATTACCTTTACAGGAAACGCCTCTTCGCAAGATTCTACGGTATTAATACCTGATGGCGAAGGAAAAGGGTTTGGTATACAGATTCGCGATCGCCATGGAGAGGTTTTAACCTTTGGGGAACCCTCTTCGGGATATCTTTTGAGTGATGAGAATAATACGCTGAAATTCACCGCTTCACTGGTTCCGGTTCAGCAACATATTAAGGCAGGGGATTTCTACGCCGTCACTCGTTTCTTTATGGATTATAACTAGAAACAAGCCAGTTATTCTTGTTTTAGCTTGTTTGTCGCGCACGATATTTTACTGAATGATTCGGGATGAATAGTCATGTCAGCAGAACAAAAAATAAAAATAAACGTAATCCTCTCTCAGATACTTTTCTTCTGCTGCACTTCTATGGCTTGCGCTTCCTCGGATGTAGAATTCAATACCGACGTACTGGATGCCGCCGACCGCGGCAATATTGATTTAACCCGTTTTGCTACCGATAACTATGTTCCTCCAGGCGAATATCTCTTAGACATTAAAATTAATGGCCAGGCAGTGGGGCAGCAAAAAGTTCGTTATCTGGCCTCCAAAGACGAGAAACATACCCAAGCCTGTATTAACGGCGAAATTCTCTCAAGATTAGCGTTGAAAGAGGAAGCACAACAGAAGGTTGCACAGCCGTTTGCGGATTGCTATGACCTGCTGAGTCTTCCTGGCGCCACGTTGAGTAACTATGCCGGGGTGCTGGACATCACCGTCCCGCAGGCATGGATGAAATACAATGATCCAAACTGGGTGCCACCAGAGCGCTGGGACCAGGGAATTGGTGGGTTTCTGCTCGACTACAGCCTGACCGGGCAATATACCCGCCAGCTTGATATGCACGAAGATTACAGCACCTTGAGCGGCTATGGTCAGACCGGGGTCAACCTCGGTGGCTGGCGTTTGCGTGGTGAATATCAGACCAGCTATTACAGCTCGACGCACCAGTTCGATTTCGACATGAATCAGGTCTACGCCTATCGTCCGCTGCCGATGCTGGCGGCAAAATTGACGGCAGGGGAGATCTACCTCGATTCTCAGGTCTTCGACACCGTACGTTTTACCGGGCTTAATCTCGCCAGCGATGAGCGCCAATTGCCGCCGAACTTGCAAGGTTATGCGCCAGAAATTCGCGGTCTGGCCAAGACTAACGCCAAAGTGACGGTGAAGCAGAGCGGGCGCATTATTTATGAAACCACGGTCCCTGCCGGGCCGTTTAATATCCAGGACTTACGTAGTTCTGTGCGCGGTACGCTGGATGTACAGGTTGAAGAGCAGGATGGTTCAATCTCCACTTTCCAGGTCAACACCGCCAATATTCCTTATCTCACGCGTCCGGGCTATGTGCGCTACAACGTGGCGATCGGTGCGCCATCCCGCTACAGCCATAAAATTCAGGGACCGGGATTCGCTTCTGGCGACTTCTCCTGGGGGATAAGCAACGCCTGGTCGCTATATGGTGGGCTACAAAGCGCGGGGGCTGAATATACTGCGGTTTCCGCTGGTATTGGTCGTGATTTAAGCGTTCTTGGCGCGCTCTCGCTGGATGCCACAGAATCTTATAGTCAGCAGTCGAATAAGAAACGACTTAAAGGCACCTCATTTAAGCTGAGCTATGCGAAAACCTTTGACGAATATAACAGTTCAATTACCTTCGCCGGATATCGCTTTTCTCAGGAAGATTTCCGCTCTTTCTCGCAATATCTCAACGAGCGTTATGAGGGATATGACAGCCTTGGTCGCGAAAAAGAAGTTTATACCATTACCGGGAATAAAACGTTCTGGGCCGATGAGCCGGGCAAGGCGACCACTGTATTCCTGACCTATACCCACCAGAATTACTGGAATCGCAGCAGTCAGGATCGCTACGGCATCTCTTTAGGGCGCTCGTTTAACGTCGGTAATATTCGCGGGATCACCACCAATATTTCAGCATATCGTTCTGATTATGAAGGACGTAAAGACGACTCGATCGCTATTTCGCTTTCTGTTCCGGTTGGCGATAGCAAATGGAGTGGTCTGGACGTGCAGACCAATAACGGCAAAACCAGCCCGATGCTCTCATATACCGATAGCAGCGACTACAACAACCTGTGGCGACTGCGTGCAGGGGCGAGCTAGAGCGGTTATGCCAACGTCGACGGCTATTATCAGCGCCGCTCGCAGTATGCCGAAATCAACAGCAACGCCAGCTATCAGCAGGATCACTATATCTCTCTGAGCAGCACTCTGCGCGGCGGCTTTACCGCCACCCGACATGGCGCGGCGATCCACAACAGCGGCGCGACGCTCAACACCGCTCGCGTGATGGTGAATACCAACGGCATCGGCGACGTCCCGCTAAATGACGGGAAATCAAGAACTAACAATTTCGGTATTGCCGTTATTCCGGACATCGTGAGCTACAACAGCTTTGATACCCGGGTTGATGTCGATGCGATGTCGGAATCGATTGAACCGGCAAAAGCCATCAGCACCGCCACGCTGACCGAAGGCGCTATCGGCTATCAGACCTTTGGCATGGCGAAGGGCGAGAAGATGATGGGCATTATTCGCCTGGCTGACGGTACCTATCCTCCGTTTGGCGCCGAGGTTATTAACGGCGATGGCGTTAGCGTGTCGATGATTATGGAAGGCGGACAGGGATGGCTGGCGGGCGTGAACCCACAAGAGGCGCTAAGCGTGATGTGGAGCGGGAAAAAGCAGTGTCAGATAACCATTCCGCCATCTATAGAGCGTCGTTCGACAACCGCGCTATTGCCGTGTAAATGACAGTGACAGTAATAAAAGGCCAAAAATGAGCATGACAAGTAACAAACTCTGCTGGATGGGCGCCCTGATGCTGACAGCGGTAAGCAGTACCGCTCAGGCGGGCGTTTCACTGGATCGCACTCGCTTGATTATCACCGGTAAAGATAGCTCGGCAAGCGCGAATTTGACCAACACCAGCCCGGATATTCCGTTTCTGGCGCAGTCCTGGGTCGAGGACAGCAAAGGCAATAAAATCACCTCTCCGCTGGTGGTGCTGCCGCCTTTGCAGCGAATTAACGGCGGGCAAAAAGGCGTCGCGCGCGTGACCAAGACTGATGGCATCAATCAGCTGCCGCAGGATCGTGAAAGCCTGTTTTATTTAAGCGTGCGCGAAATTCCACCTAAGCCGGATAAAGCGAATGTCCTGCAATTAGCGATGCAGTCGCGGATTAAATTATTTTTCCGCCCAACCGCCATTATCCCAAAAAGCAAAAGCGAGATTTGGCAGGATCAGGTCGTCTTTCAAAAAAGCGGCAATAAAATGAGCGCGCAAAACCCGACGCCTTATTACATCACCATTATTAGCCTGTCGCGGACGAAGGGTGAAAAAATAACGAAATTTCCGGGAATTATGATTGCACCGAAATCCAGTCTGGAGTTCAACGTAACAGATGGCGGAATTAGTGATTTTTCCATGATGTACGTGAATGACTATGGCGGCCATCCGGAACTGAAATATCGCTGTGCGGGAAATACCTGTAAAGCTCTGCCGCCGTCGCAGCAAGGGTAATTGAGAGGAACCTGATGATGAAAACGCGTTTATCGCTATTCGCACTGTTTGTATTCGGTCTCAGCATGCCAGCGCTGGCCGACGCTGATATTCCGCTACAGCCGCAGCACTATAACCAGGATCATCAGGGGGAAGATGGCGGTAACGTGATATTTCAGGGCTCCGTTTACGCCTCGCCGTGCGTCCTTGCCCCGCAGAGCCGTCTGCAAATCATCGAACTGGGTGAAATTAGCGCCCGCCGTTTTCATCAGGCGGGCGATCGTAGCCAACCGGTACTGGTACGCGTTGAACTGCGAGATTGCCTGAAAGGGGCGTCACAGGCGCGAGACAGCATCGCATCAAGGACTACGGGAAATAGCAAGCACCTCTATACCACTGGCGAGCAAGCGGTGCAGATGACGTTTATCGGCGAGTCGGACGAGAATAATCGTCAACTGTTACGCCTGACTGGCAGCACCTCCGGAGCCGGTATTCGTCTGCTGGATATCAAAGAGCGCGCGCTGGATATCAATCAAACCCAGCCGCCGTTTATTGTGAAAACCGGCGACAGCAGCCTGACGTTTATTGCGGTACTGGAGTCTACCGGTCGAAACGTGACCGCCGGTAATTTTAGCGGACTGCTGCGTTTAAAAATGGAGTATCTGTAATGGCTGCTATGGTTATCTGGCGTAAAACCCGCGTCGCTATTTTGCTATGCGGTGGCCTGCTGTCCTGGGAAACCGCAGCGGCAGTTGAAGGGGAAATTACGCCGGTTGGCGGACCTAAAATGTATAATATTGACGTCGCCAACCAGGATATTACCAACAACAGTATCGGGGCGACCATTCCTTATACTTTTGCATTAGGCGGCCAATACTCTGGCGTAGCCAGCTGCACTATCCCCATGGAAAATCAGGCCATCTATTATTCTGCTACTGCCTCGTTACTTCAGCAGGGTAGTTCGGCGGGATATTTAAAGCTCAATGATTACATGGATGTAAAAATTGAAATTTATATCCGTGGTCAGCGCATGGCCTATCTTCCGGTCCCTTTTAATAATGAGTCAAACGATGCATTTCAGAACAAATGCGTGCCACCAACCACTCAGTTTAATAACTTTGAATCCGGCGCTCAGGGGCGGGTGACGTTTATGATCACCAAGCCGATTGTTAACGGCGTAAACCTGTTGGGTACCGAAATAGCTAAACTTTACGGTCGCCTGGGCAATTATAGCGCCGGGATGGGGACCACGCCAATGTCGATTGTCTCTATTAACTCTGGAGTTATTACCGTTCCGGACAAATGTATCGTCAACTCCGGCTCGCCGATCACTGTTGATTTTAACACTATCCCCAGTTCTGGTTCACTGCTTAACGGCAACAACTATAGCCAGTCCGTGCCGATTCAGGTGAAGTGTGAAGGGGGAAGTTTTGCGACCGGTAACTTGAATATTCGCCTGGGAATTCAGCAGGCTAATACCGCCAGTTTTAATAGCGATTATTTAGGTACCACCGGCGCCGTCGACCGCTCCAACCTTGGCATTATCTTGAAGGATTCCGGCGGCAATTTAGTGGCCGCGAATAAGTTTTATGACGTCCCGGGTTTTAATAATAACCAGGGAACCTGGAATCTGACCGCCGCACCGATTGCCAATGCCGGGACCAACGTACTTGAAGGGGATTTCCAGGCATCGGCCACCGTGGTCGCTGAGTTTCAGTAAGGGGACAGCATGCGTCAATTAATCGCATCAATGATACTCATATGTTCGCTACCGGCAGTCACCCCGGCGTATGCCATCGGAGAGCTGATCGGCGGCGATTTAAACTTCAAGGGAACCGTTGTTGCCCAGGGCTGCAGCATTGTCCCTTCGTCAAAAAACATCGCCGTGGATTTTGGCCAAATTTCAACCCGCTCGCTGTATGCCGAAGGAAAATCGCTGCCCAAAGCGTTTGTTATTGAGCTACAGGATTGCAGTACCGATGTCTTTAATTCCGTCACTGTGACCTTTAGCGGGACGGAAAATGCCAATATGAGCGATCGCCTGGCGATTACGCCGGTAGCGCCCAATTCCGCCAGCGGGATTGGTATTGGCTTTGAAGAGAGTAACGGTACGGCTATTTCACTGAATACGCCGACGACCGCGGTTGCCATTTCCGATGCCACCATGCAGTTAAATTTTAAAGCTTTTGTGGAAGGGGAACCGGATGCCTTGAGTAACGAAACCTTGCAAACCGGTGCCTTTCAGGCCACGGCAAATTACACCCTAAACTACCAGTAGAACCGATCAAGGATGATTAAAAATGAGCCGTCATTTCTTTCTCTACGATAAAAATATTTTTTTCTCTGAAGGTGTGCGTTCCGCAGTTGCCGATCTTACTGCCCGCGAGCCGGACTGCTCTTTCTCAAAGATCGAACATTTTTCGCAGCTGATTAGCACGCTGCGTTCACCAAAAAAGAGAAATGAGCTGCATTGGATCCTCTGTGATGTCGACAGCTTACCGGATGAACGCTTTAATGCGTTATATACCATTAAAGAACATTATTGCCGGGAAAATCAGCAACTGGTTATTCTGTTAGATAGCAATAATCTCGCTCTCTTTTTTGCGCTGCATTCGCTTCTCCCGGAAGCCAGTTGGTTATTAAAGAATGAATCACTGAGCAACTTTTCTAGCTTTATCGAAGATTCTCAGGCATTAGTAGCAAAAAAAATATTCTTTAGCCGTTCGTTGATTAACTACACACGGCAAAAATGGTTGGCAAGAGATTTTAATAACAGCATCTCCAGCGATGACTGGTGGTTAATGGAAGAAATATTCAAAGGAAAGTCGCTTTCACAAATTTCCTCTGAGCAACAAATTGATGTTCGTCGCTTAAGCCGCAGTAAACGAGGGCTGATGAAAAAATTAAACGCCAAAAATAACGTTGAGCTGTTTAATATTTTCAAGTGTATCGTCGCCACGCCTTGCATATAGCAGCGTGCAACGTATGACATCGACAAAATTACTGGCAGGTATCTAAGCCAGTAGGTAAGTGTAAGAAAATACATTTCAATATAAATAGTTAAGGAACTAACAAATGAAAAAATTAAGCATGATTGAAGCAGCGGGTATTATTGGCGGGACCTGTAAGGAAACTTGCACCAGTTCTTACGAAACTGTGGTTGTTGGCGGCGTTTCTTCTTGTAAAGAAGTGACCACCTGCACGGATAAGCACGGCAACTCAACCGTTAGCATGAAAGATGCTGCTGATGGTATGTGCGTAGTACCGAACCGCATCCGCCAGTAATTTCTGCAGTAGTACATGGAGGGGTAACCCTCCATGTACCCGTCATACTTCAAGTTGCATGCGCGTTGGCTTTGTTACTCGGCTCATCCATGAGCCTCGCCCTGGCGGGCCGCCGTTATACGGCGTTCAAATCTGTTCCGGACAGATTTGTCGCTCACCCCAGTCACTTGACTTGCGTAAGCTCCTGGGGACTCTCTGCGTCGCCGCCTTCTCGCAACTCGAATTATTTAGGGTATATTTCTACGCCTTTTTCGCGAGCCTGGTATCGAAATGAAAATAAAACCTATTACCGCTGTTGGCTACACGTTTCTGGTGGCGTTAATTTCGTCGCTGATGACTGTTCTGTGTTATCACATCTTTGTATTTAATACTTTTTCATTAGATAGCAGTAAGCCTTCGGCGCTACGGAAAATTGATGAGACAATTGTTGCCAGTAGCCCAATAAAACATGAGAGCAGTATTATTGAAGTGCTGTCCTATGGCTGCCACTACTGCGCGTCGAATGAGGAAAATATCGAAAAATTTGCCGCCACCTTACCGGTAGATAGCACCTTCGAAGTTATCCATATCACCGCTGAAAGAAATGGTCTGGCGGTTTATGCACCGGTTTTTGCGACGCTTGAAGTGATGGGCCTTGAGCGTCAGACGCGCGACTCGGCATTTAACGCGGTAATGGTTCGCGGTATTAATTTAGCTGATGATGAAGCGCTGAATACCTGGCTGAAAAAGAACGATATTGATGTGGCGAAATATCATCAGGTACGCCAAAGCAAAGCCGTTGCCGAACGGCTGGAATATATGGCGAAAATCACCGAGCTCTATGACATTAACGCGACGCCGTTGTTTATTGTTAATAAAAAATACGTCGTGGCGAAGGATCGTCAATTTCCTGAATTTGCCGACTATATGCGCCAGCTGTTAGCTCAGGACAAGGAGTAAGCGTGACGCGCTTTCTGATCGTCTGGGGCGTCTTCAGCGTAAGAAAATGGTCCGCGCAGCTTGCCTGGCGACACCGTCCTTTTACCGGCTACGGGCAAAAGGCGGTGCGGGCAGTGATGCGTTATACCCCTATGTCGCTGCTGTTGCTAACCGTTCGCGCGCTGTGCACGCTGCGGTTGTTGGGCAGACAATATCGCGGGCGCACCGCCGTGGCGACGCAGAACTATCGCTGCCTGACCGGTGGCGATGGGCGAGTTGACGCCGCGTGGATCGCAATGCGCCGCCAGTTACTGGAGATGGGCGCGACCTGGGGTCAGCACTCGACAACGTTGCGCCAGATGCAGGCGTGCACGCAAGAGCTTGATGCGGTGGTTGCGCCACTGGTGGTGCAAAAGACGCCGGTGGTCCTCGCGCCGCTGCACTGCGTTTCCGATATTTTAGCCGCGATGGTCGGGGCCGGCGTGACGCCGGGCAAAGCCAGCGTGGTGGTCTCATCCAGCGCGGAAAGCTACACCGCCGCCAGCCGCGCAATGGGCGGCGTTGCGCTCTCCTACTGCTCCATTCATCAGGATAATACATCGCTGGCCAGCGAGCTGATGGCGCTAATGACTAACGTCTCAGAAGGAAGGGAAAACATGATTATTTTCCCCGATATTCCAGCCGATTACACCGTACAGACCCACGAAGCGCAGTCCGGAAAAATAAGCTGTCGGCTATTTGGCCGTCCGGCAAAACTACACAACGGCGTACAGCGGTTTTCGCGCATCGTGTCGGCGCAGGTGGTTTTTTATCACCTCTATTATCAGCAAGGGATAAAAATAAAAATCTATTCCCCGCTGTCGCCAAAAGAGGTCGCGGCAACGTTGCCGACGATTATTGAAAACACCCTGCGTGATTATCCGCAGGATTGGCTTTTGTGGCACAGCCATTCGCTCTATTTTATTAATCACTGATGTATCAATATGAAAAATATTATCCCTGATATGGTTTTTCAGGAAGAGACCAATGAGTGTGGCCTCTCCTGTATTGCGATGCTGGCGCAAACCCAGAATATTCAGTGCTCTCTTCCAGCATTGCGGGAGATTTTCCCGGCGTCCGATCATGGGACATCGTTGAGTGATTTATCCGTCATCCTGCAACAGGTTGGCATTGCCACTGCTCCAGTGCTCTTCGATCACGACGAGCTACATGGGTTGCCGTTCCCCTCCATTTTGCACTACGGTGCCAGTCACTATGTCCTGCTGGCGTGGCGCAAGGGGGACTACGTCTGCGTGATGAACCCGGCAATTGGTCAGCAGTGGTTGCCGTTCTCAGCGTTAAAAAAAGAGATTAGCGGCTATGCGCTGATCCTCGAAGAATCCCCCTCATCAGGAGTCATCCCCAACCCTGTTATCGCCGAAGCGCAGCAGGAGATGCCGCGGGCCATGAGCCTGAAGGAGA
Source organism: Klebsiella sp. RHBSTW-00484 (assembly GCF_013705725.1). Classification (NCBI taxonomy): domain Bacteria; kingdom Pseudomonadati; phylum Pseudomonadota; class Gammaproteobacteria; order Enterobacterales; family Enterobacteriaceae; genus Klebsiella; species Klebsiella sp. RHBSTW-00484. Next base: position 1,425,727 of record NZ_CP055481.1, read on the forward strand.
CGGCGGCGGTTCCGGGCATTTACAAGCTGATGCTATTAACCTTCCTGGTGGCGTTAACGCTGTTTTTAATGCCGACGATGGTCAGCCGCGCGATTAATCAGGCGTTCTCAGATGCGCAGAATACGGATTTTCCATATCTGTGGTTTATCCTCGCCTTTGTGGTCTCTACGCTGTTAGCACTGGGCGTCAGGGTGATTAGCGAGCGTTTCATCCGCCGCTTTGTGTTGCTTAATAGCGATATCGGTTTTTCGCGATTGCTGAATAATCCGCTGCGCTTTTTTGAAAAACGCGCGCCGGGGGATGTTTTCAGCCGCTTTATTGCCTGGCAGAGCGGCATGCTGCAAAAAATTGAGCTGGATAACGGCCTGCGCTCGGACTGGATTATTTGCGTTATCGCCATCGGCATCATGTTCTGGATCTCCCCGGTGCTGGCGCTGATTTCCGCCGTGGGCATTGTGGTGATGGGGTTAATTAGCGTCTGGGCGATATTTCGCGACCGCTGGTATACGCAGCAGCTTCAGCTCAAGAGCGCGGTGCTAAATGACTTTTTTATGGAGACCCTTCAGGGGGTATTAACCATTAAAACCGCCGGGCTGGAAACCCAGCGCAAAGCGCAGTTTGCCCGCCTGTCGCATGACCTTTTTACCTGCCTGCAACGGCAGAAAGTCTATCAACAAGTGAAAGACGGGCTGTATCAGCTGACCGGCAGCCTCGAAATGGTAGTTTTTATGCTGGTAGTGCTGCCGCTGGTGCATGCAAAACAGATCTCCCTGGGCGACTTCTTTGCCTACAGCTTTTTGCGGCAAATTTTTACCTCCTACGTCACGCGGATGTTCTATGCCGTTATCCGTAAGTCGCAACTGCATGTGATTGATACCCGCGCACAGGGATTGTTTACGAAGCATGAGCTTGCTTCTCCCCTGATTTCTCCGCTCAGCGGAACAGCGGTTCCGCGACTGGCGTTCGAGCGGGTGAGCTTTCATTACAACCCGCAAAGGCCAGTATTAAACGCGGTGGACCTCATACTTGAACCTGGCGATCAGATAGCCATTGTCGGCGATTCCGGTGCCGGAAAAAGCACTTTGCTGCGGCTGATGACCGGGCTTTTTCCCGCACAGCAGGGGCGGATTTTGTTGAACAATGCAGAGGCAAGCGCTCCACAGCTGACGTCGCAGGTGTGGTTGCAGAGTCAGGAGGACATCCTGTTTAACGCCTCGGTGCTGCAAAACATCACCCTGTTTGACCCGTGGTACAGCGACAGCGAACGTGGGCGCGTGGAAGCACTTGTCAGCAAAATGGCGCTGGGGCCGGTGGTTCAGGCGCTGCCGGGGGGAATGGAAGCGCTGATTCGCGAGAGCCACTCTGCGCTCTCTTTAGGCCAGCGCCAGCGGCTGATGCTGGCGAGGGCGCTCTACAGCACCCGACCGATTTTACTGTTCGATGAGCCTACCGCCAATCTTGATGATGAAACCGCAGAGACGGTGATCGCCGCGCTGTGTCAGCACTGCCGCGAACAGGGCAAGACGCTGATTGTCGTGACCCACAGCGAGCTGATTGTGAACCACTTTGCGCGAGTATATCGCCTGAACGAAGGCGAGCTGCGCGATATCGGGCAGGGAGCGGCGGGCCAATGATGCGAGGATTATTACGCCAACGCAAAACGTGGCTGTTTGCGCTGATCGCGATCGTAGCCATCATCGTCGCCGTTCTTTATCAGCGCGCGCTGCCGGCGCAGGCCGAATCGCTCTATACCGTCGCCCTCGATCGTGGAGATATCGAAAAAGTGGTGCTGGCGAGCGGCATCATCAAACCAGCCGTCCAGGTGAGCGTTGGCGCTCAGGTCAGCGGGCAGTTGCGCAAGCTGTTTGTTCGTCAAGGGGAGCGGGTGCAAAAAGGGCAACTGCTGGCCGAAATCGACCCGACTTTACAGCTTTCAGACTTACGTAACGCCACCGCACAGCTGGCCAGCGCCAGAGCGCAGAAGTTAGCCTCTGAAGCGACGCTGGTGCAGTACCGCAAAGCGCTGACCCGCGAGCAGACCATGAACCGCGATGGCTCTGGTGTGAACAGCGACCTTGAACAGGCGCAGGCGCAATATGCCGCGCAGGTTCAGCAGATTGCGGTCAATGAGGCGCAGATTGTGCAAGCGGAAATGAGCGTGCAGACCGCCAACGCCAACCTCGGCTATACGCGCATTCTCGCCCCTATGGACGGCGAAGTACTCGGCATTGTCACCCGTGAAGGGCAAACCATCGTATCTTCACAAATTGCGCCGACTATTCTGGTGCTTGCCGACCTCGATAAAATGCAGGTGCAAACGCGTATTTCCGAAGCCGATATCCAGAAAATCCATCCCGGACAGCCGCTGTGGTTTTACGTGATTGCCGACCCGCAAACGCGTTATGAGGGGGAGCTTGGCTATGTCCAGCCCGCGCCGCAGGAGGCGCTGGAAGAGCAAAACTCAGGGGCTTCCGCCAGCAATCAGCAAAGCACTGCCATTTACTACAACGGCACCTTTGAGGTGGATAACCGCCAGCGGCTACTGAAAACCTCGATGACCGCGCAGGTGTTTATCCGCATTGCGCAGGCCAAGGAGGCGCTGCGGGTTCCAGTTGCTGCGCTGGGGCGTTCGCTGGGCAATGAACGCTATCTGGTGGTGGTGCAGAAGGCGAACGGCAGCGAGGAGCGCACCGTTCGTATCGGCATTAACGACCGCCAGTACGCACAGGTCCTTGAAGGCTTGCAGCCCGGTGAGCGGGTGGTGATCCCGCAGGATGCAGGGTCAATCTGATGGTGAAGCCTTTAATCCAGCTTAATAACGTCACCCGCTCTTTTATCGCCGGAACGCAGACGATACCGGTGCTGAAATCGGTGTCCCTGACCATTATGCCCGGCGAAATGGTAGCGATTATGGGCGCTTCCGGCTCGGGTAAATCGACGCTGATGAACATTATCGGCTGCCTGGACAAACCCAGCAGCGGCGAGGTTTATATCAACGGTATTGCCACTCATCAGGCCGATAGCGCGGCGCTTGCCGAACTGCGTAGCCGCTGGCTGGGATTTATTTTTCAGCGCTATCACCTGATGCCTTATTTAACGGCGGAAGAGAACATCGCCATTCCCGCCTTATATACCGCGATGCCTGCAACTGAACGTCAGGCGCGAATCGCGCTGCTGGCGGGAAAGTTGGGCATTGATACGCGCTTAGGGCATAAACCCGCGCAGCTCTCCGGCGGGCAGCAGCAGCGGGTCAGCGTGTGCCGGGCGCTGATCAACGGCGCGCAGATTATTCTTGCTGATGAACCCACCGGGGCGCTGGATAGCGCCAGCGGCAGGGCGCTAATGGATGTTCTGCACCAGCTGAACGCCGATGGCCACACGGTGATTATCGTGACTCACGATCGCGAGGTGGCGCAGCAGGCGCAGCGGATCGTCGAGATCAGCGATGGGCAAATTGTTGCCGTTCGCACGAATTGCGCTCAGGACAAGCGTGATATTCAGCGGTTGCCGGCGGTGCAGGATAACGGTCGGGCGTCGCTGTCGCGCAGCGTAGGCGAGTCGGTACGAATGGCATGGCGTGCGCTGTTGGGCCATCGGATGCGCGCCTTTTTGTCGATGCTGGGGATTATTATCGGCATCTCATCTGTGGTTTCTTCGATGGCGGTAGGAGAAGGTGCCCGACAAACCATCATGAACGAGATTGGCAAACTGGGTAATACCACGCTCGAAATTCGCCCCGGTACCGGTTGGGGCAGCAAGCGCCCGGATATGGAACGCGCGCTGTCGCTGGAGGATATCACCAGCCTCAGCAAGCAGCCCTGGGTGCTGGGAGTGTCGCCGATTGTCTCAAGCATGACTACCGCGGTGCGCCAGGGCCTGGATTCTTCGATGATTCTCTCCGGGGTTTCCGCCGACTATTTTTCGTTGCAGGGGATTCGCTTTATTCAGGGCAACGGTTTTACCCTGCGCGACGTCAACGACCGGGAGCCGGTACTGGTGCTGGATGAGACCAGTAAAGAGACGCTGTTTCCCGGCAATGAAGATCCGCTGGATAAAATCGTGCAAATCGCCGGTGCGCCGTGGCGGGTGATCGGCGTTGCCAGCAAGCCGGGGCCGAAAGTGGTCAGCGGGTTTATGTCGGCGTGGATCCCCTACACCTCGCTATTACAGCGGATTTCCGGCGATAAGCCGCTGGAGGCGCTAACGCTGCGCTTTCAGGAGACGCTGTCGCCGAGAGAGGCCGCGCAGCGTGCGGAAAGGCATCTTATTCGCGAGCACGGCAAAAAAGATTTCTTTGTCCAGACCGACGAACAGCTCGCCAAAGCGCTGCAAAAAACCTCCGATTCAATGTCGCTGCTGATCACCGCGATTGCCGCTATCTCACTACTGGTCGGCGGCGTTGGGGTGATGAATATCATGCTGGTTTCCGTTACCGAGCGAACCCATGAGATCGGTATCCGACTCTCGGTTGGCGCGCGTCCCTCCGACATCATGCATCAGTTTTTGATTGAGGCGGTGATGATCTGCGCGCTCGGCGGGCTGACGGGGGTCATTGGCTCCTGGGCCGCCGGGAACCTGTTTGCTCTGCTGACGCAGGAGTTCTCGATGGTCTTTACGTGGCTCCCGGTGGCGATGGCCTGCGGCTTTTCCGCTCTGATTGGCCTGACGTTTGGCTATTTCCCGGCGCGGCGAGCGGCGCGACTCAACCCGACGGAGGCGCTGGCCCGCGAATGAAACTAGGGACTTTTTTACCGCTGATCCTGCTGCTCACGGGCTGCGGGAACCTGACCCGCAGCGATTATCAGCGACCGCTGTTGTCGGTGCCGGAAAACTGGCAGCGAACGGAAGAGCAGAATATCGCCCCTTCGCAGGTGGAAGATGGCCGCTGGTGGGATCGATTCGGCGACGAGCGTTTGTCGCGCGTGATGGGTCAGGTACTGGAAAGCAATAACGATCTGGCCGCTGCCGCATTAACTCTCAAGCAGGCGCGCATTTCTGCCGGACTAACCCAGACCAATATCAGTCCCGACGCGACGCTCAACGGCTCCGGCAGCAATTCGAAGCCGTTAAACAGCGGGCGTTCGCAGGAGAGCTACAGCACCTCGTTGTCGCTGAGCTATGAACTGGATCTCTGGGGCAAGCTGGCGCGTATTCGCGAACAAAGTGAGTGGGAAGCGGTTGCCAGCGAGCAGGATTATCACGCGACGATCCTGTCGACGATTGATACCACCGCGCAGCTCTACTGGAACATCGCCCTGCTAAATCAGCAAATGGCTTATCAGGAGGTGAGTTTCGATATTGCCAGGCAGACGCTAGCGCAGATTGAGTCCTGGCAGCGGGAGGGGAAAGTTGGACGACTTGATGTTCTACAGGCCCGGCAGACGGTGATCAGCCGCCAGAATCAGCTGCTCGCCCTGAAGCAGCAGCGGGCGATTTCGCGCAACGCGCTGGCGCTGCTGCTCAACCGCCCACCGTCGCAGCATACCGATGAGGCCCATACGCTGGATGTTCGCCAGCACGTCGCCATTGCCAACGCCACGCCGTTGGCCGCGCTCGCCAGTCGTCCGGATCTTCAGGCGGCGGAATCGCGCCTGCGTGCGGCGCTGGCGGGCTCAGATGCCGCGCGGCTGAGCTTCTATCCCACGCTTTCGTTGCAGGGAACGCTTAGCGCCGGAAGCCAGATTTTTCACCAATGGTTTAACGATCCGCTACGCACCGTCGGCGGCAGCGTGAGCGCGCCCTTTATCCAGTGGAACACGGTGCAGCTCACCGTGGAACAGGCCAGCGTAAAGGTGCAGCAGGAGGCAGTGAACTTCCGCCGCACGGCCTATACCGCGCTGTCGGAAGTGGACAACGCCATGGAGAAGCGGCTCAACGCCGACGAGCAGCGAGATCGCTTGCTGCAATCTCTACAACTGGGCCAGCAGCGCCTGACGCTTACCGAGAGCCGCTATCGTGCAGGCGCGGTGGATTATCAGACCCTGCTGAACGCCCAGGATGCGCTGCTTGATGTGCAAAACAGCCTTGCGCAAAACCAGTACGACTATCTTTATGCCACTTTGCAGCTTTGGCTGGCGCAAGGTGGCAGTAACCCGCAACAGAGGACATCCCAAAATGAGTCACAGTAAACCCCCTTATCGCGTGGTAATTACCGGCTATGGCGCGGTGACTCCCCTTGGCGACAGCGCCGCCGAAAGCTGGCAGGCGATCATGGATTACCGTCACGGCTATCGCTATGTGGATTTGTCGTCCTACGGTATCCACACCCATTTTATTGGCCAGGTAGAGAACGAACCGAGCCTCAAGGGCGTTCCTGCCGCCATTCGTCGGCGTCTGCCGCGCCATGCGCGCCTGGCGCTGGCCGCCGCGCGCGAAGCCATGGCGATGGCTTTTGCCGGTGAATCGCCCGCCGCGTTCTACGATCCGCTGATGTGTGGCGCGATTATCGGTTCCGGCTGGGCGGGGCTGGATGAGAGTTACCTGGCGGTGCCGGAGTTTGAGAAAAAAGGCGTCTCTTCACCTTTTAGCTGCTTCTTTTCGATGCCGAACGTGACTACCGCAGCCTGTAGCCAGCTGTGGAATCTGCGCGGCTATCAAAATACCCCTGTCGCCGCCTGTGCTACCGGCACTATTGCTATCGGCGAGGCCTATGATGCGATTCGCTTTGGTCGCGCCAGCATGATGCTTGCCGGGGCCGGGGAGTCGTTGAACAGTACCTGCGCTATCTGGAATATCGACGTGCTTGGCGCGCTAAGCCGGGAAACGGAATCGCCGGAACGGGCCAGCTGCCCGTTCAGCCAGCAGCGCAGCGGGTTTGTGCTCTCGGAAGGGGGCGCGGTGCTGTGCCTGGAAGAGCGCGAGAGCGCCCTCGCGCGCGGGGCGACGATCCTCGCGGAAGTGACCGGCTATGCCAATTTCTCCGATGCGGTAGATTTTACCTCGCCCGCAGAAGACTGCGTGGCCCGCGAACAGACCATTCGCTGGGCGCTGCGCAGTGCGGATCTCCAGCCCTCTGACCTCGACTACATTAATGCCCACGGCACCTCCACGCCGCTTAATGATATTAATGAAACACAGTCGCTGAAAAAGGCGCTGGGCCACGAGGCGTATCGGATCCCGGTCTCCAGCACCAAAGCCTACTCCGGGCATTTGATAGCAGCGGCGGGAAGCTTCGAGACCATTGTCTGCCTGCAGGCGATGGCGAACGGGATCATGCCCGCGACGGCGCATTTAACCCAGCCCGACCCGCTGTGCGATCTCGACTATATTGCCGAAGGGCATCGCCAGGGAGAGATTCGCCGGGCGTTGAATCTGAGCTTTGGTTTTGGCGGCGCGAACGCCGCGCTGGTGCTGGAGAAACACGCGTGACGCGGCTGTACTACACCCTGGCCGATGCTCATCAGTGGGCGGCATTTTCCGGCGATGACAACCCCATTCACTTCGATCTTTCGGCAGCGCGTGCGATGGGCGGCAGTCAACTGAGCGTCCACGGGATGCGCGCGCTGCTGGATGTGAAACGTGATGTTCAGTCGCGGCTGGCGTATCCGTCATCCCGCGCTGAAGGTTATCTGAAATGTCAGGTACGCCTGCGCAGGCCGCTGTGGTGCGAAGCCGACTGGCTGTTAACGCCGGGACCAGCAAAAAACCGCGTGTTATCCGCCGCGTCGGTCACGGATCCGCACAATGATGAAGTCTGTTTGTCATGCCAGATGAGCCTGGCGGCTGAACCGGAATCGCTGGTGGGGAAACAGCCCAGCGAACTTGATTCTAAAACGCTGCTTGCTCTGCAATCCCACTTCAACAGCGCCTGGCCCGACCTGGCGCAGTGGCAATTTCTTGATGCACTGCTCTTTCGTCAGCTGATTAGCGATAAAGCGCTGCTGAATCAGGAGAACATTGCGGCCCTGCTCGACCAGGGGGAAACCTCGTTACAGCAAATTTTTACCCGCTATCCGGTGTTGCAAACTCATCAGGAGGTGATTTTCGATGCCCGATTTGCGGGTAAAGGAGCACCGATCTGGCCTGAATCCCTGTCGCTCTGGCTGCTACCCTCGCTGGTGGTCGGACAGGTTGAACAGGGTGCGCTGGTGCGTATCGCGGCAGCGGCACAGCTCAATGACCAGATTATGACCAATGTGATTACGCTGAAAGTTGGCCCAATTAATAATTGATAATTAAGGATAATTTTATGATTCAGTATGATGAAATTCTGCAAAAAGTATGTGAAATGATCTGTGATGCCAAAGACCTGGAGCCCGATGAGGTCGATGAGAATACGCCCCTCGTGCGGCTGAAATTAGATAGCCTCGACTACGTCGAGCTGATGGTACTGGCAAAGCGTGAATTCAACATCACGCTGGAGGCGGACTGGTTTATTCACAATCCGGGGATCACTCTCGGCGAGCTGTGCCAGCACATCAGTAAAGAGTCAGGCCACTGATATGGCGCAGAAATGGATACTGGTTACCGGTGGTAGCCGCGGCATCGGTCGGGCGCTGGTGATGGGGTTGGCGAAAAGCTGGAATGTGGTGTTTACCGGTCGCAATGAAGCGGCGATCAACGACATCCAGGCGCAGGCGAGCGGAGACGATTCATCCCATTGGGTGCGAGGTTACGCCTGCGATGGCAACGACGAAGCGTGGGTTGAACAGCTTGCGCAGTCGCTACTGGCCGAGTGGGGCGCGCCGGAGGCGATTATCCACAATGCCGGGATCGCCCGTGATGGCCTGCATATTCATCAGAATGCGGCAATCTGGCGCGAGGTGCTGGAGACTAACGTTATCGCAATGATGAACTGGAACCGGGTTCTGCTGCCGGCGATGCTGATGCAGCGACGCGGTTCTATCGTGATGATGTCATCGGTCAGCGCGCTCAAGGGTAACGTCGGTCAGACGGCCTATGCTGCGAGCAAAGCGGCGATGGGCGGTATGGCGCGTTCACTGGCGTTGGAGGTCGGGCGTTTCGGTATCCGGGTGAACTGCCTGGCGCCGGGCTTGATTCGTACTGAAATGCTTGAAGAGATCCCGGCACAAAAATTAAAAGAGATGCGCCAGTCGATACCGCTGCGCAGATTGGGTGAAACGGATGATGTGCTTCAGGCGGTGGCGTTTTTAATCGGTGAGGGGAGTCAATATATCACCGGCCAGACCCTGGTGCTGGACGGCGGACTGAGTGCCTGAATATGATCGGGCCGGACAATCGGCTGGCCTGATCTTAAGTGCGGGGGGCGAGTTGTTCGATACGCGTTACTAGCTCTTTTATCTCTGTTGCGGTCGCGCGATAAATTTGAATAATCTGCGAAGAGTTTTGTGCGACCAGAGATACAACCAGCTGATGTATTTCATCCCCCTGGTTATGTTTAATTAACCGAGCCAGCGATTTCTCTTCTGCCCGTGAGTTGGTTAACGCATGGACCACCTGACGACTGACTGCGATAAGTGCCGCATACGGATTGGGGCTATCTTGCAGGATACCCCACTCAGCAATATCATCAATTTCTTCAATTGGATAGAGTGAACGCAGCGCTTTATCTGGCGAAGCCGAACCCTCATGCGGCGGGCTATGATCAAGACACGCAATATTATGCAATAACCCACCAATCTCAACTTTTAGGCTTTGCATCGCGCTCATGTCCATTTTTGTCGCCAGATAACCGGCAATATGTCCGACAGCAGAGGAGTGCCAAGGTGTCTGCTGGCTGAACTGATCGATAATAAACGAGAGCAATTCGGCAATATCACGTAGGTTGTGTAAAGAAATAGTATCGTTATGAATTCTTGGGATTTCTTTAATGTAATCCCGATAGTCAGAGGAGGCCATCACCGACCAAAAGTGTTCATTGCTGGAGAGGGTTCTGAAGGCCTGAATGTACTCTTCTTTATAGAGAATATTTGCCCCGGCAGTCACGATTTCGAGGAGTTTCTTGCCTAAGAAGGGCACATGACTGGTGCGGTGCTGGCAATAAAGGACATCCAGCCGATCGGCAAAGAATAGCAGATGGCTTTCTTCGGGGACCAGTTCCCCTTCGATGTAATGCCCCAGGCCTTTTCGCCAGTGGGTGTGGTGATAGCGGACAATCCTGTTCAATGGGCGAAATAGAGGAATTCTGCTGAGTAATTCGCTGCCAATAAGCGCATGGTTGTTATGTTCATCATCAATGTAACTAAGCGGTTCAAGACGCGATTTTTCATTCAATCCGCCGATATCATGGATGAGGGCCGCAAGAACGGTTTTACGACGCTGAGCCGAAGAGAAATGAACTAAATTAGCCAGGTGCGATACGATAAAAGCAGTTCTGACATGATGCAGATTCAGCTTAGGATTAATCATATCAAGGGTATTTGCGATGCTGGCTAATGTAGGAAGTAAATGTATCTTCATGATATCGTTATAATATGCAATTTATGAGATAAATCTCAATCGATTATTATTTGCGCTCGCAGCCATATTGCGGGAACGTTTGGTTGCCGAATAAAATAGTATCATCATTGACTCGATTTATATAGATGATTCTATCATTAGTTTGGCCGCCAAAGAGAGTCTGTTGTGCAATGTTTTCCGGTGTATTATCGGCGCTGTGACGAATTATCCTGGCATCAGCAATATGAAAAAGAGAGCTGCTGGCAGAATGTTTTTTTAATGTGTAGGTGATGCTGCGTGAGATGATATATTTATCCCTATCACTGGTGAGTAATCCTTCAGCGCTGATTAAAAACCGATCGTTTGAATATTCTACAGATAGCAAGCCTTGTGAGCGTAGAATACTCTCATTTGTGTTCTCCGTCAGATCGTATTGCGACTCACAGGAAAAAGGCGGATGACTGTTGAGGCGAATATAAAAAATTAACAATGCTATTAGTGTTGGTATACAAATCGCAAATATTAAGACATATTTACGCATTTTTTATTTCCTTATAGTAGTAACTATGGCATTTTTGGTACTTAAGATCGCATTCCAGTATGAATATGTCCATATAAATGCCTAAGTCCTGTTCTTCGCTCATCTGCCGATTGAAAAAGTATATTTTCTTTGGCGTAGAACAATCGAGCCCGGAGGGGAGCAGTTTTTGATTCCTGAGTATTTCTGTTGCAGATATGCTGCCTGTGCCGTAAATGGTGCATTTATCCTGAGTGAGGAAAATGCCAGATGATTGTTTTTTATGGATAAAAAAGTAAGAGAGGAGCATGAGACCGGCAGCGATCAGGATAAATAAAATGATCGTTTTGCGATGTTGCCCGATCGTCATAGGCTCAGGGGGTTCTGGGGAAAGAGTCGGGAGAGAGAAAGATGTGTGATAATCACTATCGGTGGTAATAATAATTTCATTAGAAATCTTAAAACCGATTCGCGGCACCGTAATAATCACATTTTTCTCAATTCCAAGGTCAGACAAGCTACGGCGCAGTGTGGATATATATTGATTCAGATTACTATTAGAAGGTCTGGCACCATATTGTTCAAACACCGTCTGAAAAATATCAACACGCGAGATAATATCTTCCCGATATTGCAGCAGACAGCTAAGAAGGCGAGTAGATGTGGCTGATAGTTCAATACAATCGCCAGTCAACAAGTTGACCAGAGAGGCCTCCTCAGTGTCAAAAGTAATAAATCCCTCTATATCGAACCGCATTTTTATCTCCACACGGAATTAAAAATTCACTCTTTATATCAGGGGTTTTATCATAAAAAAAAGTGAATTTCAGATAAATGTACTGTTTAAATTGAAATTTAAAGCTAATGTTGCCGTTTTAGTGTGGTCAATCCATACTGCAGTTCATTGAATGACAGAAGGAACTGACTCATGAAGATTGTAACTTCATCCCGTATCCCTGATTTACATCATGGTTCTGGCGCTGCTGTTGAAAGCTTAAGGTCATTGATGACCGCCATGGGTATCAATAAATTCTCTGGAGTGAACGTTCCAGAGCAGGAGTATATTCTTTTTGTATTAAAAGAACATGAGCCTGAGGGGCTACTTACTCGTGAATTAGCTGACAGATGTGAAATGTCAATATATAAAGTCAGACATTTGTTGCTGCCTTTGGAGAAGTATGGTCAGGTGAACAGAATAAAAATCAAAAAACATCATAAGTGGTATATTTATAATAAACATATTGATTGAGAGTCATACTAACAAGAGGCCTGTAAATTTGCAATAAACACAGGTCTTTTAGATGCTTTTTTCAATATTTTAATGTTTTTTTAGAATTAATATCTCGCAAATAATGGAGAATATTCTTAACGAAGTGATATGCCACTTCTTAAATAGAGCGTTTTGCATTTCATATGTTGATAAGTATTTATCAATAATGTTGGATAATTCTCATTTGTTGATTTTATGCGGCAAGCGATGGCAGGCGAGCGCTCGATCGTTTTGTTGATGAAATGATGCTTTTGTTTCTAAATTGTTGCTTTTGTGGCGTGGCAATCTGATTCAATCAACGTCGAGGGGGAATTTGGCTAAGAAGTCGCATAAGAAAAAGAATGCAATATTATCTAAGGCCATTGTTATTCCGTACTCACTTCAGTTCACTGACGCTATCATGTTCGCTTTAGCACTCCCTGCCTGGAGTTTTCCATAAAAGAGAAAATAGTGTGATCCAGTTCAATAATATCTTATGTGAGATAAATATTTCCCGATTGCTTATATTGGATACCGTTGCGTATGAGCATGCGTAAAGCACGGTGATGACTGCTGTCCAGTATACTGGACTAAATTCCCATATTATGGGAGGTACGTTAGTTAACTGAGTCAGAGTGCAGGGCAATTGAGGTGTTATTTGATATGAAATAATAAAAAGTTCGTATCAGTCACGTTACTGTGGGCCAAATATTGTGGTTATCAAACACTCAGCTTGAAGGGAGCATAAAATGGCTTACAGAATGATTTTAAACGAAACTTCTTATTTTGGTGCGGGATCGATTAGCTGCATTGTCGATGAAGTCAAAAAGCGCGGCTTTAAAAAAGCGCTGGTGGTCACTGATAAGGATCTGATTCGCTTTAAGGTCGCGACAAAAGTATTCGATATCCTCGACAGCGCTGGCCTGGCCTACAGCGTCTTTGATAGCGTGATTCCTAACCCGACCATTGAAGTTGTACAACAGGGCGTTGAAGCGTTTAAACAATCGGGTGCAGATTATCTGATCGCCATCGGCGGTGGTTCCCCGCAGGATACCTGCAAGGCAGTAGGGATTATCATTAATAACCCTGAATTCGCCGATGTTCGCAGCCTGGAGGGCGGGGCCGACACCAAAAATGCCGCAGTGCCGATGATTGCGATCCCAACCACCGCCGGTACGGCTGCTGAAGTGACCATCAACTACGTCATCACCGACGTACAAAACCGCCGCAAGTTTGTTTGCTATGACCCGCACGATATCCCGGTTGTGGCGATTATCGATGCTGAAATGATGGCCAGCATGCCTGCCAGCCTGAAGGCGGCGACCGGCGTCGATGCGCTGACTCATGCGATCGAAGGTTATATCACTAAAGGCGCATGGGAATTAACCGACATGCTGCATCTGAAGGCCATTGAAGTGATTGGCCGCTCGCTGCGCGCCTCAGTGCAGGGCGATGAGCAGGGCGCGGAAGGGATGGCGCTGGGGCAATATATTGCCGGAATGGGCTTCTCTAACGTCGGACTGGGCTTGGTTCACGGCATGGCGCACCCGTTGGGCGCTTTCTACGGTACGCCGCATGGTGTCGCCAACGCAGTGCTGTTGCCACATCTTATGGCTTACAACGCTGAATTTACCGGTGAGAAGTATCGCGACATTGCGGTGGCTCTGGGAAATAAACAGGCGGCGACCCTACCGATTGCCGAAGCGCGTAAGGCAGCCGTTGAGGCCGTGGCGCAGCTTAACCGCGACGTTAATATCCCGGCGCGTCTGCGTGATGTGGGTATGAAAGAGGAGGATATTGATGCCCTCGCCGCCGCCGCGCTGGCGGATGTGTGCACTGGCGGTAACCCGCGCGATACAAATCTGGAAGAGATTAAAGCGCTGTATCGGGCGATTTTCTAAGGTAGCAATCTCAACCGTAGCCGGTAGAACGCTCTATCGGCTACGGTGTTATTTAGGCTGGGCGTGTGCGCTATATCCGAACTCGTTTATACCCGTCATACTTCAAGTTGCTTGTGCGTTGGCTGCGTTCACTCACCCCAGTCACTTACTTTAGTAAGCTCCTGGGGATTAATGAGAGGCTCCTGCCTCTCACCGGAGGCCAGCCTTCGGCTGGTCAAATTCGTTCCCGACGAATTTGTCGCTCTCTTGCCGCGTGATTCGTCCCTACGGGACTCACCCTTTCAGGGCCAGCGCAAGCGCTGTTCAAAACGGTTAACCGTTTTGTCCTGCAACTCGAATTATTTAGGGTATATACCCAGTCATCAATCTCTATCTGTTTTAGCTTTAATCTTGTCAATGGCGGTGACGTTTTCCGACATCGCTTCATTAAGGACCTTCACCGCCGTGTTGGCATCGCGATTTTTAATCGACATATAGACTTTGATATGGGCTTCCACGCTTTCAAGGGTAATGCCCAGCGCGCGGTTAAGTTCTTCAAGGTAGTAGTAATAAATATCTTTGATGGAATTCATTACGTTATAAAAGACGCTATTGTGCGATGCCCTGACAATCGCCAAATGGAACGCGTAATCCGCTTCAGAATATTTTTTGTAGTCACCCTTGTTGATGAGCATATTGTTGAGCGCTTGCTCAAGCTGGAGGATATCTTCATCGGTGGCATGAGTGACGGCCAGCTCCACGCATTTGAACTCTACGGTCTGGCGGAAGATCATCATGTCGTGAAACTCTTCGCGGCTAAGATGCATGATAGGGCGAGGATCGTTGCTCAGCATCTGCGGTGTGAAGTGATCGCTAACGTAGCTGCCGCTCCCTTGGCGGGTGACGACAATGCCGAGATCGCGAAAGCGCTGGACCGCACTGCGCACGCTGACCCGGCTGACGTTGAAGGACGTGGTCAGCTCCGCTTCAGATGGCAGGCGGCTACCCGGCGGCCAGCTACCATCCAGCAGCTTTGCGCTGATCTGATCATAAATTTCATTTACAACATTCTGTTTTTGAATGGATTTTATGCTCAAGATCGCTGTCCGTGTGAGTTATAAAGCGTCAGCCAATATACCATTTTTAAAAACAAAGCGCCCGTTCGGGCGCCTAATATTAACAGGTCTGAACTTTTGTGCTGCTGGACTCTTTACTGGTGAAAGCCGTGACTGATGTCAGTAAAACTGCCAGGACAAGCGAGCTGCCCATAAAAATGTAAGAGGCGCCTGGACCACCGGTCAAACCATTGAGGTAGCCGACAATCCATGAACCAACGAACGAGCCAAGCGCACCGAAACTGACGATAAACGCCATCGCTCCAGCCATCACATTCCTTGGGATCATGTCAGGTATTGCTGCAAAAAATGGACCGTATGGCGTATACATCGCCCCACCCGCAATCATCAGTAGCACATAGGATAACCAGAAGTTGGAGGTACCGATGGTAAAGGAACCGATAAAGCAGATCGCGCCAAGCCCTAAGAAGAGAAGAACAATGATTTTACGATTCAGAAATTTATCTGAATACCAGGAGGCACCCAACATCAGTGGAACGGCGAGCAGATAAGGTGCTGCGGATAACCAACCTGTTGCGACAATACTTAGCCCTGATGCTGATTTTAAAATAGACGGAAGCCACATAATGAAACCATACATTCCGATATTCCAGAAAAAATGGATAAAGGAAAGGGAAAGTACTTTACCTGAACGAAAAGCCTCACTGTAGTTTTTAATTTCTTTTATATTAGTTTGCTCAGCGGCAAGTGCAGCTTCAATATCGATTTTTTCTTGTGGAGTTAACCATTTTGCATCAGCAGGGCGATCAACAAAAACAAACCACCATATTGCCGCCCAAATAATTGCGGGTACGCCTTCAATGATGAACATTCCACGCCAGCCGAACGCATCAACAAGATAACCTGACAGAACGGACATCCACAATACGGTAATAGGGTTACCAAGGAACAGAAATGTATTGGCTTTTGAACGTTCTTTCTTAGTAAACCAGTGACTTAGGAAGACAAGCATTGCGGGCATAACGACACTTTCGGCGACACCAAGAAGAAAACGTATCACCGCCAGAGTTTTTACATCATGTACCATGCCAGTTGCTGTTGCTAAAATACCCCACAGGATAAGACTCCAGAATATCAGTTTCTTCGCACTACGTTTTTCAGCGTAAATACCTCCTGGAACTTGAAAGAAAAAGTACCCCAGGAAGAATAAAGCGCCAAGTAACGATGATATCCCAGGGGTAATATTGAGGTCTTCTGCCAAACCCGATGCGGCACCAAATCCATAGTTAGCACGATCCAGATAGGCCAGGCTGTAAGTGATAAATGCCAGGGGAATAAGTTTTTTCCAGCGTAAAGGGGCCAGTTTTCTTTGTATTTTATCAATCATAATCTCTATTCCAGAGTAGGTTTTTTATGCATCTGCTGACGGTTATTGAATTGAATCACAGCACTGCCAGCCAGCCACCATCGACGTAAATAATCTGTCCGTTGATATAGTCAGAGGCTTTTGATGACAGAAAGACCGCGGTGCCAATTAATTCATCCGGACGGCCCCAGCGCTGTGATGGATTGCTGCTTTTTACCCAGTTGTCGAACTGCTTATCTTCAATCAGCGCAGTATTCATGTCGGTCAGAATGTAGCCAGGTCCAATGGCGTTGCTCTGGATATTAAATTGCGCCCATTCAGCCGCCATGGAGCAGGTGAGCATTTTGATCCCGCCTTTCGCCGCCGTATAGGGAGCCACGGTTGGTCGGGCTGCCTGACTGGTCAGCGAACCGATATTGACAATTTTGCCCCCGGAGTTGCGTGCAATCATCCGTCTTGCGGCGGCACGAGAAACGAGGAAAGCGCTGGTAAGGTTGGTATCAATCACCTTTTGCCACTTTTCCAGCTCCAGTTCCACCATCGGCTTACGATACTGAATACCGGCGTTGTTTATCAAAATGTCGATGTAGATACCCTGTGCGTCAAGCTCTGCAAAAGCTTTTTCAATCGCCTCTTCGTTTGTCACATCAAACGCCACGCCGTGTGCGCGATACCCTTTACTTGCCAGTGCATCGACGGACTCGGCCAGCAGCGTGTCGCGAATGTCGTTCAGAACGACCCTGGCACCCGCAGCGGCGAGCCCTTCGGCATAGGCAAATCCCAACCCACGCGCCGATCCGGTGACCAGTGCCGTTTTCCCCGTTAAATCGAATAATGCGCTCATCTCATTTCCTCATTGGTTTAATTTGTATGACGACTGTCTTATTTAAGGTTGGTTTTTTGAATGATAAAAAGCAACACCCTAAAAATAAATTTGCAATACGGATCACGAATGCAAGGTGTCGAACATATTTTTATTTTTATATGTAATTGTATTTTACTGTTTTTATTTTACTGGATGTCGCTGATTTGATCGCGATCACAGAATGTAATATTCCAGAGACGCTCACGGATTAAGCGTGATATAACATCGCAAAGTTGTAGGACAACTTACAAATTATGTATTGTCATTCGCTTGCAGCATGGCAGGCAGTTAGTTCGCAAAACTGAGGAGTTAAAGTGAGTAACCTGAAAATCACTAATGTGAAAACGATTCTGACGGCGCCGGGTGGCATTGATCTGGCCGTGGTGAAGGTCGAAACCAATGAGCCAGGGCTGTACGGTCTGGGCTGTGCGACATTTACCCAGCGTATCTTCGCGGTTAAAAGTGCCATTGATGAGTACATGGCGCCTTTTCTCATTGGCAAAGATCCGACGCGTATTGAAGATATCTGGCAGTCTGGCGCGGTCAGCGGCTACTGGCGTAACGGGCCGATTATGAACAACGCGCTATCGGGCGTTGATATGGCGCTGTGGGATATCAAAGGTAAGCTGGCGGGGATGCCGGTTTATGATTTACTGGGCGGTAAATGTCGCGACGGTATTCCTTTGTATTGCCATACCGATGGTGGCGACGAAGTGGAAGTTGAGGACAATATCCGCGCCCGAATGGAGGAGGGATACCAGTACGTACGCTGTCAGATGGGGATGTACGGCGGTGCAGGAACTGATGATCTCAAACTGATTGCGACCCAACTGGCGCGGGCGAAGAATATCCAGCCCAAACGTTCTCCACGGAGCAAAACGCCGGGGATCTATTTTGACCCCGACGCCTATGCGAAAAGCGTTCCCCGCCTGTTTGACCATCTTCGCAACAAGCTGGGATTTGGCATTGAGTTCATTCATGACGTCCATGAACGCGTAACCCCGGTCACCGCGATTAACCTGGCCAAAACGCTTGAGCAATATCAGCTCTTTTATCTTGAAGATCCGGTGGCACCGGAAAATATCGACTGGCTTAAAATGCTTCGCCAACAATCCTCCACGCCGATCTCCATGGGGGAACTGTTTGTGAATGTGAATGAGTGGAAACCGCTAATCGACAACAAGCTTATCGATTACATTCGCTGCCACGCCAGTACCATCGGCGGTATTACGCCAGCGAAGAAACTGGCGGTTTACAGCGAGCTGAACGGCGTGCGTACCGCATGGCATGGGCCTGGCGATATCTCACCGGTCGGCGTCTGCGCGAATATGCACCTTGACCTGAGTTCGCCAAACTTCGGTATTCAGGAGTACACGCCGATGAATGACGCACTGTGCGACGTCTTCCCGGGTTGCCCGGAAATAGACCACGGCTATGCGTATCTGAACGATAAGCCAGGGTTGGGCATTGATATCGATGAAGCCAAAGCGGCGAAGTATCCGTGCGAAGGTGGGATCCCATCCTGGACAATGGCACGGACACCGGATGGCACCGCTTCAAGACCGTAAGTGGCGTAAACGTCTTGCTGACAACGTGCGTCCTCCTGCAATCCCCGGGTCGCGGCTAACGCCTTACCCGGGCTACCTTGACGGGCATTATTCCCGGAGGTGGCGCGTTGCGCCTGTCCGGGCTACCCGATCGGATGAACCGGTAGCCCGGACAGATGCGTAGCATCGCCTCCGGGGAAATCGTCAGACCGCACGAATTATGGCACCAAATACACCTGCGGGGCGGCGGTATCCGGGTGTGCGCCCATTCTTACCTCAGCCCCGTACCAGCGGCTAATAATTGGCTGCTGAACCACCTCCTGCGGCGTGCCCTGCGCCACCAGCTTCCCCTGATGCAACAGCAGAATGCGATCGGCCCACAGCGCCGCCAGGTTCAGGTCATGCAGCACCACGCAGACATGCAGTTGGCTGCTGCGGGTCAGGCGCTTGAGCAGGCGCAGCAGATGCTGCTGGTAATAGAGATCGAGCGCCGAAGTAGGCTCGTCGAGAAACAGCCAGCCCTCAGGCGTACCGTCGCGCCACAGCTGCGCCAGACAGCGGGCCAGCTGCACCCGCTGCTGTTCGCCGCCGGAGAGGGAAGGGTAGCGTCTCCCGGCCAGATGATCGCAGCCGGTCTCCTCCATGACCTGACGGATCATCTCCGCGTTCGGCGTGCTGCCCCACGGCGAACGGCCCATGGTGATCACCGTTTCAATCGGCCAGTCGGCATGAAGCGAGGTGCGTTGCAGCATCACCGCCCGGCGGCGGGAGAGTGCGTCTGCCGACCAGGCTTCCAGCGGACGGCCTTCCACCAACCGTTCGCCGCTGTCCGGCGTTAAAAAACCGGTTAACAGGCGCAGCAGGGTTGATTTACCCGCGCCGTTGGGGCCAATCAGCGCCGTCATCTCGCCGCCGCGCAACTGGAGCGAAACATCATTAATAATCTGGCGCTTGCCCATGCGCAGCGAAAGCGAACGCGCGCTATAGCGGTTATCCATGCGTTTCTCTCTCCCGGCGAAAAATTAGCCACAGGAACCACGGCGCGCCGAGGACGCTGGTCAACAGACCAACCGGCATCTCGGCAGGTGCGGCGACGGTGCGCGCCAGCGTATCGGCCAGCAGCAGCAAAATTGCGCCACACAGCAGCGAACCGGGGATCAGACCGCGATGGTCCGGCCCCAGCCACATTCGCATCAGATGCGGCACCACCAGGCCAATAAAACCAATAATGCCGCTGATCGCCACCGCCGACGCCACCAGCAGGGCGCTGCACAGCAGCAATAGCCGCTGCAGCGCACGAACGTTAACGCCGAGGTAATGTGCCTCTTCATCACCCAATTGCAGCAGATTAAGGCGTGAAGCCATCGCCCATATCAAGATAGAAGCCGGGATTATCAGCGTGGCCGCCACCAGCAGGGTGGACCACTCCGCCTGGCCGAGGCTGCCCATGCCCCACAGGGAAAGCTGGCGCAATTGGGCATCGTTGCTGATCCACGCCAGCACCCCGACCAGCGCGCTGCAAAGCGCGTTAATCGCGATGCCGACCAGCAGCAGGCGCGAGAGCGAAGCGTCACCCGCCCGGCTGAGGATAAAAATCACCACCATCACCGCCATACTCCCGATAAACGCCGCCAGCATCGGGGCGTACAGCGCCACAAGCACCGGTACCGACAGGGGCAGCACCAGCCAGCAGGCTACCGCCAGCGCCGCACCGCTACTGATACCTAAAAGCCCAGGGTCCGCGAGCGGATTGCGAAACAGCCCCTGCATCACGCAGCCGGAGAGCGCCAGAGCAGCGCCGACCAGCAGCGCCAGCAGCACCCGCGGCAGGCGAATGGTCAGCCAGATGTTTCTCAGGATTTCATCGCCGGAAGGCAGCAGGCTGGCCAGCGGCAGGCGCATCGCCCCAAGAGTGGTGGCAAGTAGCGTCAGGATGACCAACAGCAGCGTCATTAACCACAGATGACGAGTAAGGTGGCAACGCATCAGGGCAGCAACTCCGCTTTTTGCCGTAGCGCGAGTACCGCCTGCGGCGTGCGTGGGCCAAAGCCGAGCAGAGCCATATCATCAATAACCTGCACCTGCTTATTGCGCCCTGCGGGCGTCTGCGCCAGTCCCGGTAGCTTCCACAGTCCGGCTTCACCACCCATACCTTTCAGGCCCTCGGCGGAGATCACCACCAGATCCGGTCGGCTTGCGATAACGCCTTCCTGGGACATGCTGCGATAATGGTCGAAGTCCTGCATCGCATTCTGCAATCCGGCGGCTCGGATGGCTCCATCCGCCGCCGTTTGCTTACCGGCCACCATGGTGTTCATGCCGCCGTGGCTGAGGATAAACAGCACTCGCTTGTTAATGGGCTGCGAAGGGATTTGCGCGATCTGCTGGTGGAGCTTCTGGCGCAGGGCTTCACCTTCACTCTGTTTGCCGAGGGCCGCGGCAATCACGCCAATCTTTTTCTCGATTGCCAGAAAGTCGTAGCCGCCCGGTACGTTGACCACCTTAACTTTGTTCTCTTCGACCTTTTTCAGCACCAGCGAAGGCTGCGCCTGGGCGCTGGCTAGCACCAGCGTCGGGCGTAGAGAAAGGATCCCTTCAGCGTTTAGCTGGCGGATATAGCCGACATCCGGCAGGCTCTGTGCGGTGGCAGGCCAGGTGCTGGTGCTGTCTTTCGCCACCAGTTGCTGCTGGGCATCAAGCGCATAAACCACTTCCGTGACGTCGCCGCCGAGAGAGACAATCCGCTCGGCGGCGGCGCTGGCAAACAACGGAAACGCCATGAGTAACATCAGCCAACGTTTCATGCGATCAGCCCTTCGGTGGTCAAACGTTCGACCTGCGCGCGCCACTGCGCCTGCTCCGGGTGGCCTTCGGTACGTTGACCGTACAGCTGGGCAATCTGCGTGCCGTCTTTGGCAAACAGCTCGACGCTGGTGACGTGGCCGTCGGAGGTCGGTTTACGGGTGACCCAAATCTCATCCACGCTGTCCTCGCGCAGATGCAGGGTAAAGGCGGCGTTGAAGATATTCAGCCAGCCGCGCATCGGCGCGACTTTTTCCAGCGCGCCGGTGAAGATCTGCACGCAGCCGCGGTTGCCGACGAAAATCATGATCTCGTTACCATCCTGATGAATAGTACCCAGCAGGCCCGGCAGAGCCTCTTTCTCGATACGGCAGGCGAGGTCGCCGCTGACCAGACGGAACGCCTGCTGGCGCGACAGGTTATGTTTTCTCAACAGGCCAAAGAACTGGTGGACGTCGGTCATGGCGCGCCATTCGTTTTCCAGCGTCGTGCCGTCGGCAGAATCAGCATATTTCAGCGGATCGACCGGGCGAACGGTCAGCGGAGCGGGGGTGTCTTGCGTATGTTCAGCGATCAGCGCATCCCAGGCCGCCATATTGGTCTGCGCAGTTGCGTAGACTTTCAGCAGCGCATCACCGTGCGGGTCGAAGAACTGAATGCTCTGACGACCGTTGTCGGTCAGGTGGAAAGCGCTGGCCCACTGGCTGAGGAACAGGCGCAGGTCGAGGGCGCGCGGGTTGAGCACCAGCCCGGCGTGGCCGCTCAGATGCTGGTGGGTAAATTCGCCGACCTGTTCATGCACCGCGTATTCGTTGCGACAGATACATTTGGTTTCGCCCACGGCTTCCAGCGCAGCCAGAATGGCGCGCGCATCGTCAATCAGACGTACGGCATCGTGGCCGAGGCGAGCTTCGGTCAGCTCAGCTTCGCTAATCCCCATTTCGGCGGCGATATCGCGGGCGTATTTTGCGCAAGATTGCGCTTTAGTGGTCAGATAGCGTTGCCACAGCGGAGCATGTTGCGGTTGGGTGTTTTGCATAATTCACATCCTTCTCGACGATGAGTATCCCCGGCGCGCGGCCGGGGAGCAGGTTTCTTATTATTTGGCCTATCAGAAATCGACGTTAACGCCTAACTGCCAGGTACGCCCAGGCATCACTGACAGCGCTTTATCGTTGGCATCCTGATTGGTTGCCGTTTCGATATTACGGCTGCTCAGATAATCCCAGTATTTACGGTCGGTAATGTTGTACACGCCGCCGTTCACGCGCACATTCTTCGCCACCTGCCAGTAAGCGGTCCAGTCCAGCATGCCGTAGCCCGGAACGCGCATATATTCGCTGGTCGAATCGGTAATCGCCGAGCCGGTGTTGGTATAGCTTTCGCGGTTGGTGGTGGTTGCGCGTTTGCCCTTAACAAAAGTGGCGGTCAGCGCGGTGCCGTACACTTTGGCCGGATCGTCCCATGCCACGCCGACGATAGCCTTCATTGGCGCGACGCTATCGAGGTCGACGTACTTGTCGCCGCTGTAGCTGGATTTCGATTGCCCTTCGCTATAGCCGTAGGCGAGGGTGGCACTCAGGCCGTTAACCTCTTCAAACCAGGTGCCAAAGTTGAATTTGGCGCTGATTTCGCCGCCGTAGATATAGGCTTTATCGCGGTTCTCCGCCTGGTAAATGGTATAGATGTTCGATGGTACGTTAGCGAACTGAACCGGGTTATTGGCGCGGGTGTAGCGGGTATAGGCGATAAAGTTCTTATAGCTGTTGTAGAACAGCGCGGTGCGCATAGTGATGCCTTCGGTGACTTCGCCCTTCATCCCCCACTCAAAGTTATCGCTGGTTTCGGTTTTCAGATCGGTATTACCGATCAACGCATACTGTGCGCGTCCGGCGTAGCTGGAGCCGAGGTTCCAGGAGCCATACAGCTGGCTGGCGTTCGGGAACTGCGCCCCGCGCTGGTACTGCAGGTAGGTCATCAGGCGTGGAGCTATATCGTACTGGAAGGCCAGCGACGGCAGCGCCTGGGTATCGGAGTTCTTACCGTACAGATTTGAGACGGCAGAACCGGTCAGCACGCTGCTGTTGTTGGCAAGGTCGGAGACGCTCTCCGGCCTGGTCGACTGATGCACCACGCGAATGCCCGGGATGACGGCGAAGTTATGGCTGTCGAGGTCAAAGTTAATCTTGTCCTGCATGAAGCCTGCAACGATGTAGCCTCGGCTGTCGGCGTCCGGCTGCATGATTTCGCTAAAGGCGCTCGGGGTTGGCGACTGGGTTAATGGCCGCTGGGTTTTGGTGGTGCTGGCGTTAAAACCGGCGCTCAGGTCGTGGCGGCCAATGGACTTCGCCAGCGTACTCTGAATACCCCAGGTATCGGTATCGTAGTCGGAGCTTACCGTTTGCATCGCGCGGGTGATGCTGTCCGGCATATACGTCCAGTCATGGGACTCAGTGTGCTGGTAGTAGACTTTGGTCGACACGCTGTCGATATAGTCGTTCATCGGCGTCCAGTCATCTTTCAGGCTCAGGCCCCAGCGACGGGTCTGGCTGGTCTGGTTAGAGGTGCCGATAACGCTGTTGCCGCTGGTGTCCCAGGCGTCGTAGTGGGTGTGATTAGTTTTATGGTAATAATCGAAGGTGCTGGTCAGCTTATGTTCGTCATTCGGCTGCCAGATCCCGGAGGCCAAAAAGGCGTCGGAGTGCCAGTTAGCCGGGTATGAATCCACGGTCCCGCTGTTATTTTCCGTTTCCTGGCCGTCACGGCGGCTGTAGACGAAGATCCCGCGCAGGGTTTCGTCGCCACCGGCGACGGTGACGCCGTTGTGCCAGCTGCGGTTCGAGGAATCATAGCCGCTGCGGTAGCCGAAGGCGCTGGTTTTGCCCGGGTGCAGATAGTCATCTGCGGATTTCGGACGGAAGGAGACGTTACCGCCGATAGAGCTGTTGGCGGTTTCGGTCGAGGTGGCCCCGGACTGAATATCGATGCTGCCGTACATGTAGGGATCAATGTAGTCGCGGCCCATACCGAAAGTATTGAGGCCCGCGCGACTGGCGTAGCTGCGCCCGGTGGCGTTCGGCTGAGCGATGCCGTCGACGTCGATACCGACGCGGTTGCTCTCCATGCCGCGGATGTTGTAGCCGGTATAGCCGCCCCGGTCGAAGCCGCTTTTGCCGTTGCCGGAACCGCCGCTGGCGCCAGTCGCGCCAATCAACGGTTCGTAGCGCATGATGGAGCCAAAGTCGTTGGCCCCTTTATCCTGTAGTTCCTGAGCGCTGATGGAATGCTCGCTGCCCGCTTTCAGCACTGGGGCTGGCGCGGTCACAGTCATCTGTTCTGAACTATCGTCGGATGATGAATTATTGGTGGTATCAGCCGCCCCGGCGGAGGTCTGATAGATTGCTGCAAGCAAAGAAGTCACCAGCAGGCTTTTTTTGAACCATGCTGTTGATTGAGTGGAGTTATACATAGTAGCCACGCCTTGATAATTATTAGTATCGGCTCACGCGTTACTTCCAGAGTGCAGGTGTGTCCCGTTATTCCGTTACTGGACGTTTTTTACTCCATGCTTATTGATTGCGAATGGTAATGATAGGTATTATCATTTGCAACAAAATAATCATTTATTCCTCAATTAATCTGCAAGTTGTTTACAATTTGCCCTTTGATCAACATCGAGAAACCTATGAGCCACAAAGCCGCTATTACCATTACCTACTGTTCGCAGTGCAACTGGATGCTACGCGCCAGCTGGATGGCCCAGGAACTACTGCATAGTTTCAGCACCGATATTGGCTCAGTGACCCTGGTGCCGGGAACCGGGGGGATCTTCGTGGTGACCGTTGACGATGTGCAAATCTGGGAGCGCAAGCAGGATGGTGGTTTCCCCGATGCGGCGGAGCTGAAGCGTCGGGTTCGCGACGTTTGCTTCCCGGAGAAACCTCTGGGGCACGTGGACAAGCCGGCATAATCCTCAGGAGGTAACCGGCTGCGCCGCACTCTTTAAAGGTGTATTATTAACGCATCTTTATCGATGAGGAACAGGCGATGGCGGGCAAACGTATTGCGCGGGAAAAAAAGACCATTAGCAGCATGATTACGCTCTACCAGCGCCGCTGCCCGGATGCCCATGAAGATGCGGAATATTATCAGGCGCTTAACGCCTACGCTGATAAGCGCCTGGATAAGTGCGTATTTGGTGAAGAAAAACCCGCCTGTAAGCAGTGCCCGGTGCACTGTTATCAGCCCGCCAAACGTGAAGAGATGAAGCAGATTATGCGCTGGGCGGGGCCACGGATGCTTTGGCGGCACCCTATTTTGACCATTCGCCATTTGATTGATGACAGGCGCCCGGTGCCGGAGTTACCGGAAAAATACCGACCCAAAAAATAGCGGCGAACGTCCCCCGGCTCGCGCTGCGCTTAGCCGGGCTACCGAACTGTGCGGTTTGGTGCCGTTGGTTTTCCCGGAGGCGATGCTGCGCATCTGTCCGTATATGGACACCTCCCGTGATGCAAGCTATTTTTTGTGTGAGTCACCAGGGTAAGTTGCGTTCGTATATCCGGCCTCTCGTTCGGTACCGTCGTACCCGGGCCATGATGTGTTCTGCGCACCTGCTTCCTTTCGGGCTATCGGCTTTGCTTCGCAGGGAGCCTTCGGACAGGCCGGATTTCTCAGGTGCTGGTCTTACCGGTTACTCATCACGCTAAATCGCTTCGCAATCTCACGACAGGGTTACTGCTCTTTTTACTGCATGGCTCACGGGGCGTCGGTTAACCGGCGACCCGTGAGCCATGGTAATCTTCTCCGCGACTCATCACCGCCCACGCTATCCGCACATTCTTGTTCGCCAGCGCCACCGTCGCGATATTCCGGTTCCGTCTTTCCGCCACCGACTGCAGCCACTGGCTCCGCCGGTCTTCTTTGCCTGCACATGTCTTCAGAACTGACCGTGCCCCGTGGATGACCAGCGTACGCAGGTAGCTGTCACCCCGCTTGCTGATATGCCCCAGCTGCTGCTTACCGCCGCTTGAGTGCTGCCGGGGAACCAGCCCCACATAAGCCGCCATCTCCCGACCGTTCTTAAACTGCGTCGCGTCACCCAACAACGCCACCATCGCGCTGGCGGTTATCACGCCGATACCTTCTATTTTCATCAGCCGCTGGATGCAGATATCTTCCCGCGCCGCCTCTGCGAGCCGCCGGTCATGCCCCGCCACCCGGTCATCCAGCATCCGCAGCTCTTCGGCCAGCTCGCACAGCAGGCGCATAAACCGGTCATCCCACTGCTCCTGCTGTGACAGTATCTCCGGCAGCGCCTTACGCAACTGGCTGATGCCGACCGGCAGCACCACGCCGAATTCGCCCAGAAAGCCCCGTATCTCGTTGCACAGCGCCGTGCGGCTTTTTATCACTCTGGCCCGCACGCGATGCTCCGCCTGAAGGGTCTGCTGGCGCTCTGTCTTAACCGCGACGAAGCGCATGGCGGGGCGGCTGATGGCTTCACAGATGGCTTCGGCATCGTTGGCATCATTCTTGTTGCCTTTGAGGTAAGGCTTGACGAATTTCGGGGGAATAATGCGCACGGTATGCCCCATGCGGGTGAGTTCGCGGGACCAGTAGTGGGATGATGCGCAGGCTTCAATCCCGATGGTGCAGGGAGCCAGCTGAGAGAAATAAGCGTGCATGTGGGCGCGGCGGAGAGATTTCCGCACGACGACATGTTCATGGTGATCCACAGCATGGATCTGAAAGACATTTTTTGCCAGGTCAAGACCGATACGTTTAATATTCATGGTGGACACCTCCTCCTGTGGACTGCAGGTAACACTTCCAGTCTGGCACGTTCTGATGCCGTAAGGTGGGAGGTGTCCATCACATCGGGCTACAAATCTTCAGCCGTCTGCAAGCCCGTAGCCCGGGTAAGGCGTTAGCCGCGACCCGGGGCCTCGTCGGAATCGGCTTGGGTTTGACTATCGCGAACCGATGTACAGACAAACGCAATAATAAACAACAGGGTAAACAACACTACGATGGTCGGTGCCGGGGCGCTGTCGAGATAAAACGACAGCCACACGCCGCCCAGAGAACAGCCCACCGCAATCGCCACCGCCAGCAGCAGGGCGCTGACAAACCGCCGCGTCAGCAGCAGCGCAATTGCCCCCGGGGCTATCAGCAGCGAAATCGACAAAATAATCCCCACCGCTTTTAGCGTCGCCACAATGGTCAGCGCAATCATGCACAGCAGCCCGTAATGCAGCAGCCCGCAGCGCAAACCGCTGGCTTTCGCCTGGTTCGGGTCGAAGGCGTGCAGCAGAAAATCGCGCCACTTCAGGCCGATAATCAGCGCGATCGCCAGCGCAATCAGCGACGTTTGCACAATGTCGCTGGCGGAAATACCCAGCATGTCGCCAAACAGAATATGGTCGAGATGCACCTCCGACTGAATCGACACGTACAGCACCAGCCCTGCGCCAAACATCCCGGAAAACACAATTCCCATAATCGTATCGCGCTTGATGCGGCTGTTATCGTCGAGATAACCGGTGGCGATGGCGCAGAATAACCCGGCGATAAACGCGCCGATAGCGAACGGGATGCCGATGATATATGCCATCACCACGCCCGGAAAAACCGCGTGACTCATGGCGTCGCCCATCAGCGCCCAGCCTTTTAACACCAAAAATACCGACAGCAGCGCGCAGGGAATGGCAACGATAATCGCCACCAGCATGGCGTTAATCATAAAAGAGAACTGGAACGGTTCGAGCAGAGTGGTCAGCATGTGGCCTCCCTGGCGCGGCGACGGCTGGCGAGCAGGCCGTGCTTCGGCGCGAAAACGAAAGCGACTAAAAACAGCAACGTCTGGGCCACAACGATAATCCCGCCGGTTGCCCCGTCCAGATAGTAACTCAGCCACGCGCCGAAAAAGCTGGTCAGGCTGCCGATAGCCACGGCGATCGCCAGCAGGCGCGGAAAGCGGTCGGTCAGCAGCCAGGCGGTGGCACCGGGCGTGACGACCAGGCAAATCACCAGAAATGCGCCGACGGTTTGCAATGCCGCGACGGTACAGGCCGCCAGCAGGGTGAAAAATAGCAGCTTCAGCCCGGTGGTGTTCAGGCCAATCGAGCGGGCGTGGTTCTCATCGAAAAAGGTCACCATCAGGTCTTTCCACTTCAACAGCAGAATCGCCATCGAAATAAAGCCAATCGCCGCCAGCTGAATAATATCCTCTGGAGCAATGGCCAAAATATTGCCGAGAATAATGGTCTGGATATTCACCGAGGTCGGGTTAAGCGACACCATAAACAGGCCGATACCGAAAAATGAAGAGAAGATCAGGCCGATAATCGCGTCTTCCTTCAGCTTCGAGCGCTGGTTAAGAAACAGCATGCTGCCCGCCGCCAGCCCGCCGGAAAGAAACGCCCCCAGCGCGAAGGGCAGGCCGAGCATATAAGCGCCCGCCACGCCGGGTACGATGGAGTGGGAGAGGGCATCGCCAATCAGCGACCAGCCCTTGAGCATCAGATAGCAGGAGAGAAATGCGCACACCCCGCCCACCAGCGCCGAAACCCACATCGCGTTGAGCATGTATTGATAACCAAACGGCTCCAGCAGCCAGCTCATCTTTCGCCTCCCGCCGCCCGGCGGCTGATAAACGGGCGCTCATCGTCGGTAATGATCCTCTCTTCCGCCCCGCTCAGCACCACGTGGCGCAGCACGCCGCTAAAGGCGAGTTCGAGGTTTTCCGCGGTAAAGGTGGTTTCCGTCGGGCCGCTAGCCAGCACGGTGCCTTTTACCATCACTGTGTAGTCGCAGAACTCGCTTACCGAACCGAGGTTATGCGTTGAAACCAGCATGGTGCAACCTTCGTCGCGCAGCTCCCGCAGCAGGGTGATAATGCGCGCTTCGGTCTGCACATCGACGCCGGTAAAGGGTTCATCCAGCAGAATGACTTTCCCCTGCTGGGCGATAGCGCGGGCGAGAAACACGCGCTTTTTCTGCCCTCCGGAGAGTTCGCCTATCTGCCGATGGCGATACTCGCTCATGCCGACCCGCTCCAGCGCGGCGTCGACAATCTCATGGTCGCGTGATTTTGCCCGCCGCAGCCAGCCCATATGGCCGTAGCGGCCCATCATCACCACATCTTCCACCAGCACCGGGAAGGACCAGTCCACCTCTTCCGACTGCGGAACATAGGCCACGAGGTTCTGGCGCAGAGCGCGGTTAACCGTTTGACCAAGAATGGCGATATCGCCCCGGCCCACGCGCACGAAGCCCATCAGCGCTTTAAACAGCGTCGATTTTCCCGAACCGTTCACCCCGACCAGCGCGGCAATTGAGCTGCGCGGGACGCTAAATGAAGCATCGCGCAGGGCGGTATGCCCGTTGCGATAGGTTACGCTGACGTTGTTGACCGCGAGGCCCGGCAGCTCGTGACTCATGCCTGTTTCCTTAGTCCGTCGTTGATACCCTGGACGATGGTTTCGGTGGTGACGCGCAGCAGGTCGAGGTAGGTCGGAACCGGACCGTCGGCGGCGCTCAGGGAGTCGACGTACAGGACGCCGCCATAGTGGGCACCCGCTTCCCGTGCTACTTGACGCGCGGGTTTATCGGAGATAGTGCTTTCGCTAAAGATAGTCGGGATACGCTCTTTCTTCATGGTGTCGATGGTTTTGCGCACCTGCTGCGGCGTGCCCTGCTGGTCGGCGTTGATCGGCCACAGATAGAGTTCCTGCAGGCCGTTATCGCGGGCCAGATAGGAGAACGCACCTTCGCTAGTCACCAGCCAGCGCTTATCCTGCGGCAGCTTCGCCAGTTCCGCCTTCAGCGGCGCCATGGTCTGGCGGATCTTCTCTTTGTAGGCTTCGGCGTTCTGGCGATAGGTATCGGCATTGACAGGATCGTATTTCACCAGCGCGTCACGAATATTATCGACATAGATCAGCGCGTTATCCGCCGACATCCAGGCGTGCGGGTTAGGCTTGCCGTTATACGGACCATCACTGATGCCCATCGGCTGAATCCCGTTGCTGACCACCACTTCCGGCACGTCGTTCAGGTGCTGATAAAAACGGGCAAACCACAGCTCAAGGTTCAGGCCGTTGGTGAGGATCAACTGAGCGCCCTGTGCGCGTTTAATATCGCCGGGAGTAGGCTGATATTCATGAATCTCGGCTCCCGGTTTAGTAATTGAGCTGACGTCGGCGGCGTCACCCGCGATGTTCTGCGCCATATCGGCGATCACGGTGAAGGTGGTGATGACTTTGAATTTGTCTTTCGCCTGCGCCGGAGTGATGGCAAAGAGCGCCAGAGTCGCAGCAAACATCAGGTGCTTCAGAGGTGGCAGATGCAGCATAAGGTCCCTCATAATATTGTGGTTAATTAATCATCATTTATAGCCGTTGCTATGTTATATAGCACAAGCTATTTATAAATGAAAATAATTCTTATTTAGATGTAAGGGAAATGATTAGCATGGGAATAAAGCGATATAGGAGGAAGACCCGGTCAGAAGAGAGACCGGGGCAAAGATTAAGATAAATCAGCCACCGACTGGCGTGGGATCAGGCGACCCGTCAGCGTGCGTCCTTCGAAGGAGAAGGTAGGGCGCTCGTCGATCAGGCTGCGGATGCGCTGAATACAGTTTTCCATCAACTGCTCCAGCGGCCAGGAAATGCACGTCAGCGGCGGATTCAGCAGCGAGGCGAGGGGAGAATCCTCAAGGCTTAGCAGCGAGACCTCCTGCGGCACGGCGACGTTAAATTCGCGCAGCAGACGCATCGCTTCCGCAGCGTAGCGGTCGCGTTTAACGATAATCACCGAATATTTGCTGAAGCTATTAATCAGCGTCAGCAGCGCCTGCTCGACGTTGTCGTTGGCCGCCAGCATCAGCTGTCGGTTAAACGGGATAGAGTAGTTTTGCAGAACGTTGCGATAGCCTTCGAGCATCTGGCGGCTGGCGTCATCGCTGTCGTTATCGGTCAGCAGGGCAATATTGCGGTGGCCTTTGCCAATCACGTAGCGGCAGGCGCTCTCGGTGGCAAATGCATAGTCGTAGCCCTGATTATTGACCCCGGCGACGCTAAACCTGTCGAAGGAGATAACGTTGCGTGGGGTATCGGCAGCGACGGCACCGAGCACCACCACCGCGACGCACTGGCGCTGTAAATCGTCAACCACCGCCGCCTGTTCAGCCGCATCCGTCACGTATTGCACAATCAGGTTTTTATTCAGCCCCTTCAGCGCTAATGACAGCATCGGCAGCAGGCGTGCGCCGCTGCTTTCGTCGTTCGCCGGAATCACCAGCCCCACGTGATTGGATGTCTGACTGGCGAGGTTTTGCGCGGCAAAGCTTGGGCGGTAGTTGAGTTCTTCTACTGCCCGTAAAACGGCCTCGCGGCTCTCTTCGCGCACGCCACGTGTGCCGGTCAGCACGCGGGATACCGTCGCCCGGGAGACATTCGCTAATCTTGAAACATCATCAATGGTTGGCATGGCATTTTCTGTCTGAATATTTTCGCCTAGCTTAGCATACCTGCTGAAAAAAGTGTCTATCGCCAGCGGCCTTCAGCGCTTGCCTGAACTGGCAATCAGCCCGCGCCACCGCCCGGTTTTCCCCCTCTCCCTTTTGGGGAGAGGGCCGGGGTGAGGGGCAGCCCTACGCGTGCAACGGTCGCCCGGTTTTCTCCCTCTCCCTTTTGGGGAGAGGGCCGGGGTGAGGGGGTAAACCTACGCGTGCAGCGGTCGCCCGGTTTTCTCCCTCTCCCTTTTGGGGAGAGGGCCGGGGTGAGGGGGCAGC
The DNA here is from genome assembly GCF_013705725.1 of Klebsiella sp. RHBSTW-00484. Classification (NCBI taxonomy): domain Bacteria; kingdom Pseudomonadati; phylum Pseudomonadota; class Gammaproteobacteria; order Enterobacterales; family Enterobacteriaceae; genus Klebsiella; species Klebsiella sp. RHBSTW-00484. Next base: position 1,458,189 of record NZ_CP055481.1, read on the forward strand.
CCTACGCGTGCAGCGGTCGCGAGCGGTAAATCGCAATCAGCTCGCCGATCAGCTCTTTCGCCAGAATCGAAGTCATCAAATGATCCTGGGCGTGAACCATCACCAGCGTCATTTTGGTCTTTCCCTCGCCTTCGTCGGCTTCAATCAGCTGCGTCTGCACCAGATGCGCCTCGCGGGCAAAATGCGCCGCTTCTTTCATCTTCTCGTCGGCTGCGGCGAAATCGCCCTCTTTAGCGCAGCTCAGCGCTTCGTAGCACAGGCTACGCGACTGCCCGGCGTTGATGATGATACCCATCACCTGTTCTTCTAATTCCATGACAAACCTCTGAATAGTATGAATTATGCGGATTGCGGCGCGCCTTCGGCCTGCGCAACGGCGTTAGCGTGTTCTTGCTCCAGCAGCTGTTTTTCGTAGGCTTTGAGGAACGGCAGATACATCACCATCGCTGTCGCCATACAAATCAGGCACATGATCACCGGGCTAAAGCTCCAGTTCGCCGCCCAGGAGGCACCGATAGGGGCCGGAGTCGTCCACGGCGTCATCGACACCACGCGGCTCACCAGGTCCAGCTTCAGCGCGAAGTACGCCAGCGTTGCGTTGATCATCGGTACCAGCACAAACGGCAGGAAGAACAGCGGATTCATAATGATTGGCGCGCCGAACAGAATCGGTTCGTTGATGTTAAATACGCCCGGCACCACGCCCATACGGCCAATAGTACGCAGATGAATAGCCTTGCTGCGCATCAGCATCAGCGCCAGCGGCAGCGTGGAACCAACGCCGCCAATCAGCAGATAGTGATCCCAGAAACCTTGCACGTAGATATGCGGGATCGCCGTCCCTGCGGCCATCGCCGCCTGGTTGATCGACAGGTTGGCCATCCAGAACGGGTTCATAATCCCGGTAACGATCAGCGCTCCGTGGATCCCGGCAAACCACAATACCTGGCACACCAGTACCGACAGCAGGATCGCTGGTAAGGTATCGGAGGCCGCCACCAGCGGTTTTACCAGCGACATGATCGCTTCCGGAATGATCATCCCCAGCTGAGCTTCGATAAACAGGTTCAGCGGATGCAGCGTCAGCACGATCGCCAACACCGGGATCAGGATTTCAAACGAGCGCGCCACGCCAGCCGGCACTTCCGGCGGCAGACGAATGGTAATGTTGTGACGCTTGAGGAAGGCGTACAGCTCGGTGGAGTAAATCGCCACCAGAATGGCGGTGAAGATCCCCTGACCGGAGAAATAGGCGGTGGAGATCTGCCCATCTTTCAACGGCGCGGCCACCAACAGAAACGACATCAGCGATAGCATCCCGGCGGTTAGAGGGTCCAGATTGTGGTGCTTCGCCAGGCTCGCGGCGATCCCGACGGCGATAAACAGCGTCATCACCCCCATGCTGAAGTTAAACGGCAGCATCAGCGCGTCGCGATGATCGAGAGAAAATTGCAGCCAGGCGCGGGCAAAGCCCCAGCTGGTATCCGGTGAAAACGGCGGGAATATAAATACCAGTAAAAACGAGCCGACGATCATAAAGGGCAGGGCGGTAATAAAGCCGTCGCGGATCGAGGTGACATATTTTTGCTGGCCGATCGCCCCCGCCATGGGGGTGATCTTCTGTTCAATCACGGTGATCAACTTAGCGTACAGAGAGCTCATGATCTTTCCTTAGTTTTTGTTATCAATAAGGGAAAGCGCGAAATCCAGTACGGCACCGCCTTTTTGCATGCCGTAGTCCATCATGTTGATGGGTTCCACGCGGATCCCGTATTTATCGGCCTGTTTTTGCAGGTCTTTCTGCATGTATTTCACCTGCGGTCCCAGCAGTACCACCTGGTAATGACCGACCTGCTGATCGAATTCCGCGACGCCAAAGGCATTGATCTCTACCGGCAGCCTGCGCTGCTCGGCTTCGGCGACCATTTTTTTCACCAGCAGGCTGGTGGACATGCCCGCAGAACAACACAACATTATCTTTTTCATAAACCGCTCCTGATGAGTTGGATGTGCCGACTATAGTCATAATGGATATAAAACGGAAAGCGCTTTCCGTTCGTGGATTTATTTATTGTGACCACGATCACCTATGGCGGGCTTTTACTTTACTCAGGAGTGCGCGATCATCCCGGCGATAAAACTATTCCTATAAGGCAGGACTATGAACATTCAGTTGATGAATGTTGTCGTCGATATTATCGAACAGCGGCTGGCACCGCTGGCCAACGTTCTGACGCGCAATAACCACATTACGGCGATGCGCGACAGCTTTGCGCTGGCGATGCCGTTTGTGATTGTCGGAAGTTTGCTGGTGCCAATTTTGTTTCCGCCCGTTTCCATCGATGGCGCATCGGCTTTCGGCCAGTTCTATCTCCAGCTGCGGCCCATTCTGCTGCCGACCTTCGAACTCACCATCGGGCTGGTGGCGCTGATTGTGGCCTTTGGCGCCAGCGCCAGCCTCGCCAAGCAGTACCGGTTGCCGGAGCGGCTCTGCGGGCTAACCGGCTGTCTGGCGTTTTTGCTGTTTATCGGCTTTCGCGATAACGGGGCGACCAATATTTTTCTCGGCGGGATGGGGATTTTTACCGCGCTGATTTCAAGCACCTACTCGATTGAAATTATCCGTTTTTTCTACAAGAAAGGCTGGTGTATCCGTCTGCCGGAAGAAGTGCCGGTGATGACCCGCAATGGTTTTCAACTGCTGATCCCGTTGCTGGTGGTGATGCTCTCTATCAGCGTTATCAATGCGTTACTGTTGCAAAGCACCGGACGCATTTTACCAGAGCTGATTAGCGAAGCGGTACGCCCGCTGGTGGTGGCCTCCGATACGCTAACTGCGGTATTAATCTCGTTATTTATCTGTAATTTACTTTGGTTTGTCGGGATTCACGGCGCGCTGATTATCACCGGGATTATGAACCCGTTCTGGATGACCTATCTGTTTGAAAACCAGCAGGCGCTGGCCGCCGGTTCCGCCACTCTGCCGCATATCTACCTCCAGGGATTCTGGGATTTTTACTTGCTGATTGGTGGTATCGGCTCCACCCTGCCGCTGGTCTTTATGGCGATGCGTAGTCGTTCGCGGCAGTTGAAAAGCGTTGGTAAAATCGGCCTGTTACCCTCGTTGTTCAACATCAACGAGCCGATATTATTTGGCTTCCCCATCATCATGAACCCGGTTTTCCTGCTGCCGTTTATCTTTGTACCGCTGATAAATGCCTGTATCGCCTGGTATTTAACTCAGCTGGGAATTCTCGATCGGGCGGTGGCGATGCTGCCGTGGTCGATGCCGTCGCCGCTCGGTGCGGCCTGGTCAGCCAACGGTAGCTGGAAAAATTTATGTATGTGCCTGTTCGCTATTTTTAACGCGTGGATGCTCTATCGTCCGTTCTTCAAAGTCTACGAGCGCCAGCTCGCCGACGCCGAACGCTAAGCTTTTCCCCTGCCTGAATCGGCCCGCCGCGTGCGGGCTTTTTTATTTCCGCCTGGTTATGTGAACCTCATCACGAATATTTGTCATCTATCGTCAAATTTGTGAACTCATCCGGCAATTACGGAAAGCGCTTTCCGTTTGTGGATGTACATTTCCATTTTTGATCCGTAAATTTCCTTCCGTTCTCAGGCAGTGTTAATAAAAAATAACCAAGGAAAAAAAATGATCAGGCTAAATCATTCAATACCTCTGTCTTTACTCGCCCTCGTGGTCATGAGCGACTGCGCGAGCGCCGAGCAGAAATACGATTTTATGCTCCATGGCTATATCCGTTCGGGGATCCTCGCTAACTCTGATGGCAACCGCGCCGACTCCGTTGGCCTGATGCCGGACGGCAAATGGCGTTTGGGCAACGAAGAGGACACCAAGATCGAACTGATCCCGACGGTGACGTTAACCTCGGATACCGGCGTGGTGGCTAAGATTCAAGCCAACATCACCCACCAGTCAAAATGTACCTCTGACTGGAACTGTCAGGATGATGACGGGCATGATGTTCAGTTCCGCGAAGGCTTTGCCGAGCTGTCGAACCTCGACTTCGCCCCGGAAATGACCTTCTGGGCCGGTAAGCGCTACAGCAGTTCCAACACCTCCAGCCACCAGTTTGACTGGGAGTACATTCAGTACAACGGTACCGGCGGCGGCTTCGATAACATGGATCTCGGCTTCGCCCGCTTCGACGCCGGGGTTTACGCCTTCTCGCCAACCGACGAAACCAAAGCTTATCCCGTTGATAAAGGCGATCAGGGCTATCCGGATGACTACTCGCTCAACCTGTGGCTGAAAAAGATTGGTGGCACGGGCTTCGATCTGGAGCTGATTGGTCACCATATGAACCGCAATGAGAAGCACCCGACCTCGGCGGAAAAGGGCTACGGCGTGACCGGGGTCTACAACTTTGACAGTTTTTACGGCCTGACCGGCGGCTACTCTCGCGTGGTCTTCCAGTACGGGCGCGGCCTGGCGGCAGGGGATTCGCTGGGTAAAAACGGCTGGGGTTGGGCTAACCTCGAAGACACCCAGTCCTGGCGCGTGGTGCTGGACAACATGGCTTCCCTGGGCGACTGGGAAATATCGACTTTCGCTTATTACCAGAAAGACAAGAACTACCGCTGGTGGACGGAAGATGCCGACGGCTGGGGACGCTCCAGCTGGGTGGCCGGGATCCGTCCGTACCAGCAGATCACCAAAAACTTCGCCATGCAGTATGAGCTGGGCTACGAATATCTCGACGACAAAAACTACAAAGGTGTGGACGGCAAAGGCAAAGGCGGTCTGACCAAAGTGACCATCGCGCCGACCCTGACCTTTGACTCCGGCTTCTGGACCCGCCCACAGCTGCGCTTCTTCGTCACCTACGCCAAATGGGATAAAGGGGTGTCTGACGCGCTGGACGGCAACTACGACTGGAGCACTAACACCATTTCCGCAGGTGGCTACTCGCGCAGCGGCGACACCGACACGCTGAACTTTGGCGTGCAGGCTGAAGTCTGGTTCTAAGGAGAGATAACGATGATCAAGCCGGTAAAAAAATTAATGCTCGTGGCGCTGCTTTCGGCGCTGGGAAGCGCAGGGGCGATGGCCGCAGAGCAGTCGCACTTTGAACACTTTATTACCCGCGACGGCGCAACGCTAAAAGACGGCGACAAGGTCTTCCGCTTTGCGGGTATCCACGCGCCGGAGCTGCACCGTATTGAAGACGATGCGCGCGGTACCTGCAAAGCCGACTCGCGCGGCTGGGGGCAATATTTTCGCTGGCCGACGGCGGACGAACAGGAAAACTGGATTAAGGCGCAGGTGCAAACCGGAGCCAAAGCGCAGCGAGTGTATGTGCTCTCGGTGCAGCAGGAGTTTGACCAGGCCTGCGGTCGCGAAACCCATATCTTGGCTCCGGAAAGCGCCGACGGCATGCCGCGCCTCAACGAAAAGGCGATGCGGGTTTACGACAATATGATCGCCGAGGCGGACAAACAGGGACTGCGCCTGATCCTGCCGTTTATCGATCACTGGTGGTGGTGGGGTGGCCGCGAGCAGCTGGCGGCGTTCTATCATGAAAAGCCGGAGGATTTTTATCGGACCGACAGCAAAACCTTCAAGGCCTATCTTGACGTGATTCGCCAGGTGATCACCCGCACCAACAGCGTGACCGGTCGCCCGTATTATGACGAAAAAGCGATTATGGCCTGGGAGACCGGCAACGAGCTGGAGGACACCAATGCCGCATTCCTCCAGCAGACCGCCGCGTGGATCAAAAAGTGGGCGCCGCATCAGCTGGTGATTGACGGCACCTACAAGAAAATTAATGCGTTTGCGCTTAACGATCCGAACGTCGATATCGTCAGCAACCACTACTACACCAATGCCGACAACAACCATCCCGATCAGGTGAAAAAAGATCTGACGGCGACTGCGGGCAAGAAAGTGTACATGGTGGGCGAATTTGGCCTGCTGGACGCGCAGCAGCTCAACGCCATTATGCAGTCGATCGTGCATAGCGACGTCAACGGCGCGCAGGCGGCAGGCGGACTGATTTGGGGCTTCCGTGGCCATCGTCACGAGGGGGGGTTCTACTGGCATAAAGAGTCCACTGGTCACTACAGCTACCACTTGCCGGGCTTCCCGGTAGAGGGTAAAGCCAACCAGGAAATAGACGTGGTCGACCTGGTGCGGACCGCGGCGGCGCAGATGAGCGGGCAGGAGAAAGCGCCGCCGCTGCTGAAGCCGGACGCGCCGAAACTGCGGGCGACGGATTCGCCGTTTGCCATCAACTGGCTGGGGGCGGCGGTAGGACGCACTTATGACGTGGAGCGCGCTGATTCGGCAAAAGGGCCGTGGAAAGTGGTGGGGCGCGATATTTCCGATGGCGTTAACGAGTGGAATCCGCTGACGATGGATCTGTTCCGCGATGACTATCGCAGTCTGCAACTGGGGAATACGTATTATTACCGCGCCATCGCCAAAAACGAGAGCGGTAGTTCGGTGCCTTCGAACGTGATTAGCGTCAAGCACACCCAGCAGAATCAGGCTCCGGTGGTAACGCTGGTCGATAAGCTCACCACGACTCAGGATCAGGGCGTGCAATTAACCGCGAGCTGGCGCGATGATGCGTTACCGGACCGTAACGTGAAGGTGGGCTGGAGCAACGGCAGCAACGCGCAGGCCCATTTTTGTGCCACGGATAAAGCCGAAACCCGCGCCTGGTTTAGCGCGCCCGGTGAATATGACCTGACCTTTACAGCCGATGACGGCCTGCTGAAAAGCAGCAAAACCGTTAAGGTGACGGTGACGCAAGCCGTTGGTAAAGCGCCTGCCGATTACTGCCGCTTTGGCGGTGGGGTGTTTAACGTTATCCAGGGCAAGATTGAGGCGGCTAAAAGCGAGAAAGATGCGCTGACGTTGGGCGACGATGGCTTCCTCGGACCGTTCGCCAACGATGGCGATAAGGTGAGCTGGCAGGTTGCGGCGCCGTGGGCTGGAAAGTATCAGCTGCGGGTGACGTTCAACGGCAAATGGGGTGGTAAGAAAAACTCGTTTATCGTTAACGGCGGTGCGCCAATCGCGGTGGAATTCCCGCAGACCGATGAGCAGGGCCAGCAGCTGCTGGTGCCCGTTGAGCTGAAGGCCGGTGATAACCGTGTCGACTTCGGTAAATTCGCCGGTGACTGGGGCTATATGTTTATCAAGTCAATTGAAGTGGTTGCAGAGTAGTGCTTATTGGCTGCGCTCGTTGGGTGCAGCCTTTTTTAACTTACAGGAGGCGTTATGACCCGGTATCAGTTTCCGGAAGGCTTTTTTTGGGGCGCGGCGGCATCAGGCCCGCAAACGGAGGGCATAAGCAACAAGCCGCACCGTTCGATTTGGGATAGCTGGTTTGCCGAGCAGCCGGAGCGTTTTTATCAGCAGATTGGGCCGCAAACCGTCTGCGACACTTATCATCAATATCCGCAGGACGTGGCGTTGATGAAGCAGACCGGCTTCAACTCCTTTCGGACATCGATTCAATGGTCGCGGCTCATTGACGACTTCGAAACCGGCGCGCCCAATGCGGACGCGGTGCGTTTCTATAACGATTACCTGGATGAAATGATTGAAAACGGCATTGAGCCGATGATCAACCTCTATCATTTCGACATGCCGGAAGTCCTGCAAAAGCAGTACGGCGGCTTTGAGTCGGCGCATGTGACGGATCTTTTCGCTCGTTTCGCCCGCACCGCTTTTGAGCTATTTGGCCACAAGGTTAAATACTGGATTACCTTCAACGAGCCGATTGTGCCGGTTGAGGGCGGCTATCTGTATGACTTCCACTATCCGTGTAAAAAAGACGGCAAGCTGGCGGCGCAGGTGGCTTTCAACATTATGCTGGCCCACGCCAAAGCGGTCCGCGAGTTTCGCACATTGGCGCTGAAAAGCGAGATTGGCGTGGTGCTGAACCTGACGCCGTCCTATACCCGCAACGACAGCGCGGAGGACAAAAAGGCGGCGTGGTATGCGGATCTGTTTTTTAACCGCAGCTTCCTCGACCCGCTGGTGAAGCATCAGTTCCCGAAAGAGCTGTGCGAAATTCTGGTCGTTCACGATTGCCTGCCGGTGGTGACGAAAGCCGATGTTGAGCTCATTTCCAGCTCGCACGTCGATTTTCTCGGCGTCAACTACTACGTGCCGCGGCGGGTGAAGGCGCGCGAAAGCGACTATGCGCTGGACTATTTCACGCCGGAGTTTTACTTCGAAAACTACGTGAATCCAGAAGGGCGCTTTAACCCGTATCGCGATAATAATGAAATTCTGCCGCAGGCGATTTACGACATTGCCGCCAATATTCGCGATAACTACGGCAATATAAAGTGGTTCCTCGCCGAGATTGGTATCGCGATGGATATTGAGTCGGAAGGCGAGCCGGGTGAAGACGGAGTGATTGATGATTCGTTCCGTATCAGCCTGATGGAGGAGCATCTAGTGCAGCTGCATCGCGCCATTGCCGACGGTGCCAACTGCTTTGGCGTGCACCAGTGGACCTTTATCGATAACTGGTCGTGGATTAACTCGTTCAAGCGGCGCTATGGTTTCTGGCGGCTCAACCTGCAAACCGGAGAGCGGCAGATAAAACGCAACACGCTGTGGTTTGCCGAACTGGCGGCCAGCAACGGCTTCAGTTCTGATAAATAGCTTCGCAAAATCCCCCGGGTAAGGGGGGGCGCATTTCCCCTCACCCTAACCCTCTCCCCAAAGGGGCGAGGGGATCGTTCCTCTGCGCTGTTTCATTGCATCACACGCATCATCGTGCAGTCCCGGCTCGGGCGGGTTTTCTCCCTCTCCCTGTGGGAGAGGGCCGGGGTGAGGGCATTAGTGCGCACATTTCACCCCCCTCTTCGCTGGCACTACTTTTTCATCTCCGGCAGCGAGGCAATCCAGTTCATTGCCAGCTGCGGCCATTCGGCAGCGGGCAGGCCTTTAGCTCCACGAATCCCAAACCCGTGCTTGCCCTCAGCGAACAGATGCAGCTCCGTCGGCACGTTATGAGCGCGCAGAGCGTTGAACATCACCAGCGCGTTATCCACCGGTACCGAAGGATCGTCTACCGCGTGCAGAATAAAGGTTGGCGGCGTCACGGAAGCCACGTTTTGCTCCGGTGAATAACGACGCTGCTGCTCCGCCGTTGGCGCATCGCCAATCAGCGCTTTACGCGAACCGGGGTGGGCGATTGCCGGATCCATAGAAATCACCGGATAGCCGAGTACCACAAAGTCTGGTCGCGCGCTCTGCTGGTCGATAGTATCCACAGCGCTGTAAACCTGCTCATCGTAGCGGGTCTCCAGGCTGGCGGCCACATGCCCCCCGGCAGAAAAACCCATGATGCCGATTTTCTGTGGGTCAATATGCCACTCAGCGGCACGCGCCCGCAGGCTACGTAGCGCACGCTGCGCATCGGCAAGCGGCGCATCGCTGCCTTCCGCATGACCATCCCCCGGCATCCGGTAGGTCATCACAAACAGGGTATAGCCCTGCGCGTTAAATACCGGGGCGAGATCGCTGCCCTCTTTATCCAGCACCACCCGTTGATAAGAACCGCCCGGCGTCACCAGCAGCGCAATACCGTTGGGTTTCTCCGGCGTATAAACGGTGATTTGTGGGGCGCGAATACCGGTTACCGCACGGTCGGGCAAAGAGGGGTCTTTGCTACGCTCCACAAGTGACTCGCTTGCAGGGCTGTTTTTCGCCCCGGGCGCTTCACCGCCGGGCCAGACAGAAAAAGTGGGCAGAGCCGCGAAGGCGACCTGAGAAGATAAAAGCAGAGTGATAGTCGCCGCCAGAGGTAAACGCGTCATAAGCATCTCCATGAGGAAAAAGCTTATTTATCATTGATTAGCGGCGGGTAACGCGAGTTGTCTCACAGAACGCTGTTTCATTTAAATCGAAATGAAACAGCATTTTGGAAATGGTTATAGCAGATCGTCTTTGTTGATGCCCAGCCGTTTCATTCTTGAAAGCAATGTTGTGCGCTTTAGCCCCAGGCGCTGAGCCGCGCCTTTCGGTCCGGCGACCACACCGTTGCTCTCTTTCAGTACCCGAATAATCAGCTGGTATTCATCTTCGCCGTCTTCCGGCAGTACTTCTGCCGCCAGCGGCTCCTGCTCGATACTCATTTCTGGTAATGATAGTTGCAGCACGCTGCCGCGGGTCAGCAGCACCGCACGCTCAATCACGTTCTCCAGTTCGCGCACGTTTCCCGGCCACTCCATGCGGCTGAGGGTGCGCAGGGTTTCTGCCGGAATGCTGTCGATATTGCGTCCCAGACGACGGGCGATTTTAAAGGTGAAAGCTTTTACCAGCAGCGGGATATCGTCCGGGCGCTCGCGCAGCGGCGGCAGGTGGATCGGGAAGACGTTCAGGCGGTAGTAGAGATCGCTACGGAATTCGCGATCGGCGACCATCTGCTTAAGATCGCGGTTGGTCGCGGCGATCAGCCGCACGTCGGTGTGAATCAACTTATTGCTGCCGAGGCGCTCGAACTCCTGCTCCTGCAACACGCGCAGCAGCTTCGGCTGAAGCTCCACCGGCATATCGCCCACTTCATCAAGGAACAGCGAGCTTTTATCCGCGAGTTCGAAGCGGCCGATGCGCTGGGCGCTGGCGCCGGTAAAGGCTCCGCGTTCGTGACCAAAGAGGTCACTTTCCAGCAGTCCGGCGGGCATGGCTGCGCAGTTCATTTTGACCATCCGGCGACCGTTGCGCCCGCTCAGGTTATGAATGGCGCGGGCAATCAGTTCTTTTCCGGTGCCGGTTTCGCCGAGGATCAGCACCGTGCTGTCGCTGTGCGCCACCATTTCGACCTGCTTGAGCACGCTGTTCATCGCTTCGCTGCGTCCGATGATTTCGCCAAACTCGCTTTCAACGTTATTGAGCTGTTCGGTCAGCGCGAGGTTTTCATCGACCAGTCGCTCCTTCAGACGCTGAATTTCGCGATAGGCGAGGGCATTATCGACTGCAATCGACACGCGCTCGGCGATTTGCCGCAGCAGCTTAAGGTTGGTGGTGGTGAAAACCTTTTCATCGCACTGCGCCAGCTTCAGCACGCCAAGCAGGGTATTGCCGGACATCAACGGCAGCAGGCACAGGGTCTGAATTTTGTTATCCCACATCTCGAAGAGCATTTTTTCGTACGGCGCCAGCGGGTCGTGCTCATGCAGGTTAAGCAGCAGCATCTCTTTGCTTTTGAACACCCGCTCGGTCAGGGTGCCGGCCTCGTCCACTTCGCTTTGATCGTGCACCGGATGGCTGGCGTCGAGATAGTGGGTGGAATAGATATTGAGCTTGCCCTTGCGGTTGCTGCGCAGCACCACGCTGATGGCGTCAATGCGGAAGTAGCGGTGGATCTCTTTTGCCACTTCGCTGACCAGCTCGTCGATATCCAGCCGCGAGAGTACGGCGTTGGTGATCGCCACCAGAATACGGAAATTATCGCGCTCGTGGCACAGCAGGTCGTAGTCAACGTTATTGCTGACCCGGCTTTGGATCTGCTCGGTCACCACGGCGATGATTTGCGTAAAGGTATGCAGCCGCTGGTACTCTTTTTCTGTCCACGGACGGTTGTCGTCGCGAATAAACTCGCAGCCGCCGAAGATGCGGCCTTCTGCCGCCAGCGGCAGAAGGCAGTAGTAGCCAAAAGCGGGATAGAGTCCGCTTTTGGCGAGCTGTGGCCAGGTTTCGGCGAAAGTGGTGCTATCGCAATGCAGCGCGTCCGGGCGCGACAGCAGGCGTCGTACCGGGCCGTTAGCGAGGACGGTCTCATCTTCGTAACTGACCGGATGGCCTGTGTCATCGCAGGCGTGGCGGACTGCGCGATGGTTACCCGCTTGCCACAGAATAATTGCTGCCCGGTCGGCGAGCGCAGACTGCTGCACCAGGCGGGTCAGCGTTTCGCTCAGCGCGGCCAGGTCCGGCTGCTGTAATAAAATACGGGTGATATCGAACAGACCCTGCTGCCCAAGATCGCCCATCGGTGTATACGACATTGCTTAAGTCCAAAAAGCACCACAACGCGGCGCAGAAGAAAGTGATGACACAAATAATAGTATGTTAATAAAGCGGTTGTTGCCGCCGTTAACCCATCCGTGGGTGCCCGATGATTTGGGCTGGATAATGATGCTGTCGTCCTGTCGCTTTCCCGGCTCGCGCTGCGCTTAGCCGGGCTACAGGTGTGCGCAGTTTTGTAGCCCGGATAAGGCGTTAGCCGCAATCCGGGATCCCGCACTATTAACAAATTCTTGGCAGCGGCTCGGCGTGGGGAAGATCGAGCGTGCGCTTCACGCCGTACAGGCCAATGGATCGCACTCCCCGGCGCTCAACAACGTCGCCAATTATCGCCGCATCTCGCCCTAATGGGTGAGACCGTAAATGCGCAAGTACGCTTTCCGCCGCCTCGCGGGCGACGACAATCACCAGCTTACCTTCATTGGCAAAATTTAGCGCGTCCAGCCCGAGCAGCTCGCACACCCCGCGCACGGTATCGTTCACCGGCAGCTTTTGTTCGTGCAGCTCAATCCCGCAGCCGCTGGCGGCGGCGAACTCATGGGCCACCGCGTTTACTCCGCCGCGGGTCGCATCGCGCAGTGCTTTGACGCCAGCGACGTCGCGCAGGGGCTGAATTAAGGGCGTCAGCACCGCGCAGTCGCTGGACAGCGCGCCGTCCAGCCCCATCTGCTCGCGCAGGTTGAGAATCGTCGCGCCATGATCGCCAAGCGTACCGCTGACCAGCAGGACATCGCCGGCGCTAATCTGTTGCACACCCCAGCGAATATCGGTGGGGATGACGCCGATCCCGGCGGTATTAATAAACAGCTTATCCGCCGCACCGCGCGGCACCACTTTGGTATCGCCAGTGACAATGGCGATACCCGCTTCCCGCGCGGTCTGCGCCATGCTGCTCACCACCGCTTCGAGAGTGGCCATCTCCAGCCCCTCTTCAAGAATAAATCCACAGGAGAGGTAGCGTGGGATCGCACCGCTCACCGCTACATCGTTGGCGGTGCCGCAGACCGCCAGCTTGCCGATATTGCCGCCGGGGAAAAACAGCGGATCGATGACGTAGCTATCGGTGGAGAAAGCGAGTCTGTCGCCCTGAGCGGTAAGCTGAGCGAGATCGAGACGCGCCTGATCCTCCTGCTCCGCCAGCCAGGGATTGGCGAAAGCTTGCATAAACAGGGAGGCGATCAGCTGTTGCATCGCCTGACCGCCGCTACCGTGGGCTAACTGGACGCTTTTCATGCTTCGATTTCCTGACTGCGATATTGATACCAGGCGGCGCAAGCGCCTTCCGATGAGACCATCAGCGCGCCGAACGCGCTTTGCGGGTTGCAGGTATTGCCGAACAGCGGGCACTGATGAGGTTTACAACGACCGGTCAGCACCTCGCCGCAGCGGGCGCGCGGATCGTCGCAAACGCGCTGCGGTGCCGGACGGAAATGCGCCTCGGCGTCAAAGTGTTGATAAGCGAGCGTCAGATGCACGCCGGAATCGCTAATCACCCCCAGACCGCGCCACTCGCTGTCGCCGCTGAGGCAGAAAACGTCGGCGATGGCTGACTGCGCCAGCGGGTTGCCTTCATCAGGCACCACCCGGCGGTACTGGTTTTCCACCTCGCTGTGCCGCGCTATTGTCTGCTCAACCAGCATCACTGCGCCTTGCAGTAGATCAAGCGGTTCGAATCCTGCCACCACTAATGGACGATGATAGTCGCTGGCGATAAATCCGTAGGCTTCGGTACCAATCACCATGCTGACGTGACCGGGGGCGAGAAAGGCGTCGATCCCGTTATCCGGCTGATCGAGCAGGCTGCGCAGGGTCGGCAGCAGGGTGATGTGCTGGCAGAAAAAGTAGAAGTTTGATACGCCGCGCTCGCGGGCCTGACGCAAGGTCAGGGCGGTGGCGGGCATGGTGGTTTCGAAGCCGAGACCGAAGAATACCACTTCACGCTCAGGGTTCTGCTGCGCCAGCTTCAGGGCGTCCATTGGTGAATAGACAATGCGCACATCGGCCCCGCGCGATTTTGCCTGCAGCAGCGAACCGTTTTTTCCCGGCACGCGCATGGCGTCGCCGAAGGTACAGAAAATCACCCCCGGGCGGCTGGCGATATCGATGCAGGCGTCGATGCGCCCCATCGGCAGTACGCACACCGGGCAGCCGGGGCCGTGAATAAACTCGATGTTTTCCGGCAGCAGCTGGTCGAGGCCAAACTTAAAAATGGCGTGAGTATGGCCGCCGCACACTTCCATTATGCGCAGCGGACGTTCGGCGGTATGCGGCAGCAGGTGCGCGCGCTGCTGGAGATGTTCCACCAGCTGCATCACCTGTTCCGGGGCGCGGTATTCATCAACAAAACGCATTTACCGCTCCTCGCCGTACAGCAGCGCGCCGACGTCCGGCTCCACTTCAAACATATTTTGCAGCGCTTCCAGGGTGTCGCGGGCTTCCGCTTCATTAATGATGCTCATGGCGAAGCCGACGTGCACCAGCACCCACTGGCCCAGGCGCGGCTGGCCCTGGTCGTCAACCGCGCCGACTAAGGTGAGATCGACTTCGCGCTGAATACCGCACACTTCAACCTTCGCCAGATTGCCGTCAATAGCGCAGATTTGTCCCGGAATGCCTATGCACATTGCTGCGCCTCCAGCCAGTTAAGCCACTGGTCCATGCCTTCGCCACTGGTGGCGGAAAGCAGGATGATTTCAATATTCGGGTTCACCTCGCGGGCGCAGGCGAGGCACTGTTCAACGTCAAAGTTGAGATACGGCAGCAGGTCAACTTTGTTGAGTAGCATCAGGCTGGCGGCGGCGAACATGTGCGGGTACTTCAGTGGTTTGTCTTCGCCTTCGGTCACCGACAGCACCGCCACTTTATGGCGTTCGCCGAGGTCGAAGCTTGCCGGGCACACCAGGTTGCCGACGTTTTCAATAAACAGAATGCCGTTGTCGGCAAGCGGCAGGCGCGGGGCGGCGTCGGCAATCATCTGCGCGTCAAGGTGGCAACCCTTACCGGTGTTGACCTGAATCGCCGGGGTACCGGTGGCGCGAATGCGCGCGGCATCGTTCACCGTCTGCTGATCGCCTTCGATCACCGCGCAGGCAGTTTTCTCTTTCAGCCGCAGCAGGGTTTCGGTTAACAGGGTGGTTTTGCCGGAGCCGGGGCTGGAGACCAGGTTGAGTACCAGCTGGCCTTTGGCGGTGAAGCGCGCGCGGTTGCGGGCGGCCAGACGGTTGTTTTTATCCAGCACGTCGATTTCGACTTCTAACATCCGCCGCTGGCTCTGGCCCGGCGCGTGGGTTCCCGCTTCGCCGTGACCGTAGTGCAGGTCGCCAGCATCCGAGCGGGTGGGGGCGAAGTTATCGGTTTTGACGCCGGTAATGTTCATCATCGGGCGCGGGGCAGGCGCGAAGGGGGCGCTGCGAAACGCCGAGTGTGGGTTATGTTCGTCGCCTTCTATATAAAGGTTGCCTTCACCGCAGCCGCAGGTTGTACACATAATTTACTCCTGATCTACTTCTATTCGCTGAATCTGTAAGCCATCGTCCGCCACGATCTGTAACTGGTCGCTCTGACACTGCGGGCAGCGGCGCACGTGCTGTGAGATAAGGTGCACGTACTGCTGGCAGGTTTCACACCAGCATTCAGCCTGTTGTTCGGCGATATGCAGTTTGCAGCCTTCCGCCAGCGTGCCGCGGCACACCAGTTCAAAGCAGAAGGTCAACGCACTGGCTTCCACGCAGGAAAACGCTCCCACCTTCAACCACACGCCGGTGACCCGACGCGCGCCGGCCTGCTGCGCCTGCTGTTCGATAATTTCCAGCGCCCGCTGGCTAAGAGTGATTTCGTGCATGGTGCCTCCGTATCGCGATGGCCCATAGATGCAATAACGATGCCAGGTCATAGCTAATGTCGGATAAATGTCGATGACAGCCGTCTGACATCGTCATCGACATGTCATTTTAACGGTTTGTTTATATTAAATTCGTTAAATATCAATAAATTAAAATATGGCACGGAAAATGCTTAAACGGTGCATCTCATACAACGGGGGAGCCGGGATGACTATTTGGGAATTAAGTGAAAAGGCGGACTACATCGCCGATCGTCACCGCCAGCATCAGGAGCAGTGGCACACCTACTGCAACTCGCTGGTTCAGGGGATAACGCTGTCGAAAGCGCGTCTGCATCACGCCATGAGCTGTGCGCCGGACAAAGAGCTGTGCTTCGTCCTGTTTGGCCATTTTCAGGTCTACGTCGCGCTGGCGGAAGGCTTTAACAGCCACACCATCGAATATTACGTCGAAACCAAAACCGGTGACGATAAGCGCTTGATTGCACAGGCAACGCTGGGTTCAGACGGCACCATTGATGGCCGTATTAGCAACCGCGACCGCGAGCAGGTTCTCGAGCACTATCTGGCGGCCATCGCCACCGTATACGACCGCCTGTATGAAGCTATGGAACAAGGCCTGCCGGTGGATTTAAACCACCTGACGCAGGCCCGTTAATCGTCAGGTGTCGACAAGTGTCGAAGCTGACACCTGCGCAACCTGTTTTCGTCAAAAATGACTTTCACCCGAGGATGACCCGGTGAACCGTTTTGTAATTGCTGACTCCACCGTCTGTATCGGCTGTCGCACCTGCGAAGCCGCCTGCGCTGAGACTCACCGCCAGCAGGGCCTGCAATCCATGCCCCGGCTGCAATTAATGCGCAATGAAAAAGAATCCGCGCCGCAGATGTGCCACCACTGCGAAGACGCCCCCTGCGCCGCCGTCTGCCCGGTTAATGCGATTAATCGCGTCGATGGCGCGGTGCAGCTCAACGAGAGCCTGTGCGTAAGCTGCAAATTGTGCGGCATCGCCTGTCCGTTCGGCGCGATTGAGTTTTCCGGCAGCCGTCCGCTGGATATTCCGGCCAACGCCAATACGCCGCTGGCACCCGCTGCGCCACCGGCTCCGGCCCGCGTCAGTTCACTGCTCGACTGGGTACCCGGCGTGCGCGCTATCGCCGTCAAATGCGACCTGTGTTATTTCGACGAACAGGGGCCGGCGTGCGTGCGTACCTGCCCGACAAAAGCGCTGCTGCTGGTGGATATCCGTGATATCGCCCAGGCCAGCAAGCGTAAGCGACAGCTGACTTTTAATACCGACCTCGGCGATCTGTCGCTGTTTCAGGCGCAACAAGGGGACGTGAAATGAGTGTGATTTCATTAGTGAATCAGGCGGTGACCTGGTACGCCGCCAGCGCGGTACTGGCATTTCTGTTCACCATGCGTAAACCGCTGAGCGGGGCGATTGCCGGGATTGGCGGGGCGGTAGCCAGCGCGATGCTGGTGCTGGCGGGCGGAACGGCGCTGCTGATGCCGGAGCGAGTAAGCGGTGGCATGTTGCAGATGCTGCATCTGACCATACGGGTTGGCGGCGTTAACGCGCTGTGGCTGCTGGCGATTGGCCTGTCGGCGCTGTCGATTTCACTGTTCAATATCTCCTGGCATCGCCATCCGCAGGTCAAAGCGAACGGCCTGCTGGTGAACCTGTTGCTGGCCGCTGCAACCTGCGCGGTGGTGGTGACGAACTTCGGCGCGCTGGTGGTGATGGCGGAGATTATGGCGCTCTGCGCCGCCTTTCTTACCGGCTGCGCGCAGTCCGGCAAGCTGTGGTTTGCGCTGGGACGTCTCGGCACGCTGCTGATGGCGTGGAGCTGCTGGCTGGTGTGGTCGTTCTACGGCACGCTTGAACTGGCACAGATTACCCAACTGGCGATGGCTGCGCCGCAAAACGCGCTGTTGTGGCTGCCGGGGCTGGTCGGTTTTGCGCTGCTGGCCGGGGTTATCCCGCTGCACGGCTGGGCACCGCAGGCCCACGCGGGCGCGAGTGCTCCGGCTGCCGCGCTGTTCTCGACGGTGGTGATGAAGGTTGGTCTCTACGGCATCCTGACGGTGTCGCTGGCCGGGAGCGTACCGCCGCTGTGGTGGGGCGTGATGCTGCTGGTGCTGGGGATGATCACTGCGTTTATCGGCGGATTGTACGCGCTGATGGAGCACAACATTCAGCGTCTTCTGGCGTACCACACCCTGGAAAATATCGGCATTATTCTGCTCGGCCTCGGGGCGTTTGTCACCGGCGTCGCTACCCATAACCCGACCCTGATGGTGCTGGGATTTATCGGCGGCATGTATCACCTGATCAACCATAGCCTGTTTAAAACCACGCTGTTTCTCGGCGCGGGGGCGGTGTGGTTCCGCACCGGTCATCGCGATATCGAGAAGCTCGGCGGAATAGGTAAGAGAATGCCGCTGATTTCGCTCTCCATGCTGGTGGGGCTGATGGCGATGGCCGCGCTGCCGCCGCTGAACGGTTTTGCCGGGGAGTGGGTTATCTATCAATCCTTCTTCAAGCTAAGTACCGGCGATGCCTTTATTGGTCGTCTGCTGGGGCCGCTGCTGGCGGTGGGCCTGGCGATCACCGGCGCGCTGGCAGTGATGTGTATGGCGAAAGTCTACGGCGTCACCTTCCTTGGCGCACCGCGCAGTAAAGAGGCGGAAAATGCCACCTGCGCGCCGTGGCTGATGACCTTTAGCGTGGTGCTTTCTGCCGTTTGCTGCGTGATTGGCGGGGTTGCAGCGCCGTGGCTGCTGCCGCTGGTGAGCGGGGCGTTCCCGGTTCAGGCGGAAGTTTCCAGCGTTGTCTCCCAGCCGCTGATCGCCATCCTGCTGATTGCCTGCCCGCTGCTGCCGCTGCTGCTGATGATCTTCTTCAAAGGCGACCGCCTGCCAGCGCGCTCTCGCGGCGCGGCCTGGGTCTGTGGCTACGACCATGAAAAATCAATGGTCATCACCGCCCACGGTTTCGCCATGCCGGTGAAAGAAGCCTTTGCGCCGATGCTGAAGCTGCGCCACTGGCTGAATCCGGTGCGCCTGGTCCCCGGCTGGCAGAGCGCCTCTGCGCCCGCGCTGTTTCGCGGCGTGGCGCTGGTTGAGCTGGCGGTACTGGTGGTGATTGTGATTTCGCGAGGAGCCTGAGAATGAGCGTATTAATTGCATTGTTGCAGGCGCTGGTGTTGTTTGCCGCCGCGCCGCTGTTGTCCGGGATCACTCGCGTTGCGCGTGCGCGTCTGCATAACCGCCGTGGTCCCGGCGTGTTGCAGGAGTATCGCGACATCATCAAACTGCTGGGCCGTCAGAGTATTGGCCCTGATGCCTCCGGCTGGGTGTTCCGCCTGACGCCGTACGTGATGGTCGGCGTGATGCTGACCATCGCCACCGCGCTGCCGGTGGTCACCGTTGACTCGCCAATGACGGGGTTGGGTGACCTGATTACCCTGATCTACCTGTTCGCTATCGCCCGCTTCTTCTTTGCCATTTCCGGCCTGGATACCGGCAGCCCGTTTACCGCTATCGGAGCCAGCCGCGAAGCGATGCTCGGCGTGCTGGTGGAGCCGATTCTTTTGCTCGGCCTGTGGGTTGCGGCGCAGGTTGCGGGTTCTACCCATATCAGCAGCATCACCGACACCATTTACCACTGGCCTGCCGCGCGCAGCATTCCGCTGATTCTGGCGCTGTGCGCCTGCGCCTTCGCCACCTTTATCGAAATGGGCAAGCTGCCGTTCGACCTGGCGGAAGCGGAGCAGGAGCTCCAGGAAGGTCCGCTCTCAGAATACAGCGGAAGCGGCTTCGGCGTGCTGAAGTGGGGCATCAGCCTTAAACAGCTGGTGGTGTTGCAGATGTTTGTCGGCGTGTTTATCCCGTGGGGGCAGATGACCAGTTTTAGCGTCGGCGGTCTGCTGCTGGCGTTGGTGGTTGCCGTCGTCAAGCTGGTGGGTGGCGTACTGATTATCGCCCTGTTCGAAAACAGCATGGCGCGTCTGCGCCTGGATATCACCGGGCGCATTACCTGGACCGGGTTCGGTTTAGCCTTTTTAGCCTTCGTCTCCTTGCTGGTGGCGTGATTTAAGAGAGTTTGAGCATGTCTGAAGAAAAAATCGGTCAACACTATCTCGCCGCACTGCATCAGGCCTTTCCGGGCGTGGTGCTGGATGAAGCCTGGCAGACCAAAGACCAGCTTACCGTGACGGTGAAGGTCAACTATTTACCGGAAGTGGTCGAGTTTCTTTACTACAAGCAGGGCGGCTGGCTGTCGGTGCTGTTTGGCAACGACGAACGCAAGCTGAACGGCCACTACGCTGTCTACTACGTGCTGTCGATGGAGCAGGGGACGAAGTGCTGGATCACCGTGCGCGTAGAAGTAGATGCCAATAAGCCGGAATATCCGTCCGTCACGCCGCGCGTGCCCGCCGCCGTTTGGGGCGAGCGCGAAGTGCGCGATATGTACGGCCTGGTGCCGGTAGGGCTGCCGGACGAACGTCGCCTGGTGCTGCCGGACGATTGGCCGGATGAGCTGTATCCGCTGCGTAAAGACAGCATGGATTACCGTCAGCGCCCGGCACCGACCACCGATGCTGAAACCTATGAATTCATTAATGAACTGGGTACGAAAAAGAACAACGTGGTGCCGATTGGCCCGCTGCACGTGACTTCCGATGAACCGGGCCACTTCCGCCTGTTCGTTGACGGCGAAAACATTATCGACGCCGACTACCGCCTGTTCTACGTCCATCGCGGCATGGAAAAGCTGGCGGAAACCCGCATGGGCTACAACGAAGTCACTTTCCTGTCGGATCGCGTGTGCGGCATCTGCGGTTTTGCCCACAGCACTGCCTACACCACCTCCGTCGAGAACGCGATGGGCATCGTGGTGCCGGAACGTGCGCAGATGATCCGCGCCATTCTGCTGGAAGTTGAGCGTCTGCACTCGCACCTGCTCAACCTCGGCCTGGCCTGCCACTTCACCGGCTTCGACTCCGGGTTTATGCAGTTCTTCCGCGTTCGCGAAACGTCGATGAAGATGGCGGAAATTCTCACCGGGGCGCGCAAAACCTACGGCCTGAACCTGATTGGCGGCATCCGTCGCGACCTGCTGAAAGACGACATGATCCAGACCCGTCAGCTGGCGCAGCAGATGCGCCGCGACGTGCAGGATCTGGTGGATATGCTGCTCAGCACGCCGAATATGGAGCAGCGTACCGTGGGCATTGGTCGTCTCGACCCGCAGATCGCCCGCGACTTCAGCAACGTCGGCCCGATGGTGCGCGCCAGCGGCCATGCCCGCGACACCCGCGCCGATCACCCGTTTGTCGGCTACGGCCTGCTGCCGATGATCGTGCACAGCGAGCAGGGCTGCGATGTGATTTCGCGCCTGAAGGTGCGTATCAACGAAGTCTATACCGCGCTAAACATGATCGACTTCGGCCTCGATAACTTGCCGGGCGGCCCACTAGCGGTAGAAGGTTTCACCTATATTCCTAACCGCTTTGCGCTGGGCTTCTCTGAAGCGCCACGCGGGGATGATATCCACTGGAGCATGACCGGCGACAACCAGAAGCTATACCGCTGGCGTTGCCGGGCGGCGACCTACGCCAACTGGCCGACTCTGCGCTATATGCTGCGTGGCAACACCGTGTCCGATGCGCCGCTGATTATCGGTAGCCTCGACCCTTGCTACTCCTGTACCGACCGCATGACCGTGGTCGATGTGCGCAAGAAGAAGAGCAAAGTGGTGCCGTACAAAGAGCTGGAGCGCTACAGCATCGAGCGTAAGAACTCGCCGCTGAAATAATTGAGCCATTGCGTGGGGATTCCCCTCACCCCGACCCTCTCCCCATGGGGGCGAGGGGGAAGGGCAGATCGAGTGCGAACTTACTGACCGTGCAGATCTGTCCCCTCTCCCTTTCAGGGAGAGGGCTAGGGTGAGGGTAAAAACACCGCACGTAAGCTGGGAGCAACTAATTAATGTTTACCTTTATTAAAAAAGTCATTAAAACCGGCACCGCGACGCATTCATACCCGCTGGAGCCTATGCCGGTGGATAAAAATTTCCGTGGCAAGCCGGAGCACAATCCGCAGCAGTGCATTGGCTGTGCGGCCTGCGTGAACGCCTGCCCGTCTAACGCCTTGACGGTCGAAACCTGTCTCGCCACCAACCAGCTGGCGTGGCAGTTCAACCTTGGGCGCTGCATCTTCTGCGGACGCTGTGAAGAAGTTTGCCCGACGGCGGCAATCAAGCTCTCTCAGGAGTACGAGCTGGCGGTGTGGAAGAAAGAGGATTTTCTCCAGCAATCCCGTTTCGACATCTGCCACTGCCGGGTGTGCGAACGCCCGTTCGCCGTGCAAAAAGAGATCGACTACGCCATCGCGCTGCTTAAGCACAACGGCGATACCCGTGCCGAGCTGCATCGCGAAAGCTTTGAGACCTGCCCGGAGTGCAAACGCCAGAAATGTCTGGTGCCGTCCGACCGTATTGAACTGACTCGCCATATGAGAGAGGCCAGCTGATGAGCAATTTATTAGGCCCGCGCGACGACAACGGCATCCCGGTGCCGATGACGGTGGATGAATCCATCGCCAGCATGAAAACCGCGTTGCTGAAGAAAATTAAGCGCTCCGCCTACGTCTACCGCGTGGACTGCGGCGGCTGCAACGGCTGCGAAATCGAGATTTTCGCCACCCTGTCGCCGCTGTTTGATGCCGAGCGTTTTGGGATCAAAGTGGTCCCTTCGCCGCGCCATGCCGATATTCTGCTGTTTACCGGAGCGGTGACCCGCGCGATGCGTTCGCCTGCATTACGCGCCTGGCAGTCTGCGCCGGACCCGAAAATTTGTATCTCCTACGGCGCATGCGGCAACAGCGGCGGCATCTTCCATGACCTCTACTGCGTGTGGGGCGGGACCGACAAAATCGTGCCGGTAGATGTTTATATTCCCGGCTGCCCGCCGACGCCAGCCGCGACGCTGTACGGCTTCGCCATGGCGCTGGGGCTGCTGGAGCAGAAAATCCACGCCCGTCTGCCGGGCGAGCAGGACGAACAAGCGGCTGAGATTCTTCACCCGGACATGGTGCAGCCGCTGCGCGTACGTATCGACCGCGAAGCGCGCCGCCTGGCGGGCTATCGCTACGGCCGCCAGATTGCCGACGACTATATGCGCCTGCTCGGACAGGGCGATAATCAGGTGGTACGCTGGCTGGAGGCGGAGAAAGATCCGCGTCTGACCGAGATCGTCACCCATCTTAACTTGGTGGTAGAGGGAGCGCGTATCCGATGAGCGAAACGGTGGTGTTCAGTCAGTTGAGCCGTAAATTTATTGATGAGAACGATGCCACGCCCGATCAGGCGCAGCAGGTGGTCTATTACAGCCTGGCGATTGGCCACCACCTCGGCGTGATCGATTGCCTGGAAGCGGCGCTGAGCTGCCCGTGGGAAGCGTACCTGGCGTGGGTTGCTACGCTTGAAGAGGGCAGCACCGCGCGGCGCAAAATGGAAGGCGTGCCGAAATACGGCGAGATTGTCATCGACAGCAATCATGTGGCCATGCTCGCCAACGCCTTCGATAAAGCGCAGGCCGGGCAAACCCCTGAGCAGCAGGCGTGGAGTAAAATTATGCTCAGCATGCTGCATGATATTCACCAGGAAAGCGCCATCTACCTGATGGTAAGGAGACTCCGTGACTGACGTTTTACTCTGTGTCGGCAACAGCATGATGGGTGACGACGGCGCAGGCCCGCTGCTGACGGAGATGTGCGCCGCTAATCCGGTTGGCGATTGGGTAGTGATTGACGGCGGCAGCGCCCCGGAAAACGACATTGTCGCTATTCGTGAACTGCGCCCCGACCGGCTGCTGATCGTCGATGCCACCGATATGGGGCTCAATCCAGGCGAAATCCGCATCGTCGACCCGGACGATATCGCCGAGATGTTTATGATGACCACCCACAATATGCCACTTAACTATCTTATCGATCAGCTGAAAGAGGATATCGGCGAGGTGATCTTCTTAGGCATTCAGCCGGATATCGTCGGCTTCTATTACCCGATGACCCAGCCGATTAAGGATGCGGTCGAGGTGGTGTATCACAAGCTGAACGGCTGGCAGGGGAACGGTGGGTTTTCGCAGCTTGAGGCGGCGGAAGAGTAGGGTTAATGCCGGAGAGTGTGAGACTCTCCGGCAAGATTCGCTTCAAAAGGCACGGCTGGTAAATATTAATGAAACCGCCATGGCTGGTTTGTTTTGGAAACGGAAATGTATCGTTATTTTTATTTGTGTGAAACGTATATTAATACGCTGACGCTTTATCTTAATAAAGCAAAAGCGTCGCAGAATGTATTATTCATTAACCTGTTCGATAATTAACTTCCCTTGCATCACCAATACTTTTACCGTCGTACCTATAGGAAATCCCGCCGCTTCCAGCCAGTCTCCATTGAGATTCAACGATGAATGCTGCTGACCGCGTTGGCTTTGCCGGGTTTTGCGCCTGATATAACCCACTTTTAAATGACGAAAGGGCCTGGTAATAAGCGACTCCGTTTTATTGTTTTCTTCTGTCATGGTTTTCTCCATACTTTATTTATTTGTCGCTGGGCAAGCGATATGCGGTGAAACTCTATTTTGCGTTTAAAAACTACTGAATAAAATGCCAGTAAAAAAACAGAATGGCAAACCTGAAACTGGAAGCAAGCTCGACAAAATAAAATGCAAAAAATGAAACTGGAAATATTAGGTTGTGATTGGCTTGAATAAGATTTTTCAGGTTATTTTATTTAGGGTAATAATAGTGGCGTGAAATGAATAGTGTAAAATATTATGTATGGAATATTGGGGCTGCCGGGTGCCATTCCCGGAGGCGATGCTGCGCATCTGTCCGGGCTACCGGCCCGCAGGCGTTGATGAACTCGTAGCCCGGCTAAGCGCAGCGCGAGCCGGGAAAAATTCCGTGCTACAGGTGTTTGTGAGGCTGAGGATCCCTCAGCCTGCGGGGCAAACTACGCCAAATCTTCTCCGTTGCTGGCAATCACCTTTTTATACCACCAGAACGATTTTTTGCGTTTGCGCGCCAGCGTACCGTGGCCTGCGTCGTCGCGGTCAACGTAGACAAAGCCGTAGCGTTTACTCATCTCACCGGTAGAAGCGGAAACCAGATCGATGCAGCCCCAGCTGGTGTAGCCCATCACCGGAATACCGTCTTCGATGGCGTCGCCCATCGCTTTAATATGCTCGCGCAGATAGCTAATGCGATAGTCGTCGTTAATCTCGCCGTTGGCGTCAATCTCATCGCGCGCGCCGAGGCCGTTCTCTACTAAAAACAGCGGCTTCTGATAGCGGTCATACATCATATTCATGGTGATGCGCAGGCCGAGCGGGTCGATACCCCAGCCCCATTCGCTGGCCTGAATATGCGGGTTCTTCAGCGACTTAACGATATTGGCGGCATTGGTGTTATTGGCGTTCATCTCCGCCGAGGCGCAGCGCGAGGCGTAGTAGCTAAAAGAGACGAAATCGACGGTATTTTGCAGGATTTCATCATCACCCGCTTCTTTCACAACCGTCACGCCTTTCTCGCGGAATACCCGTGCGGCCCATACCGGATACGCACCACGCGCCTGCACATCGATAAAGAACAGATTCTCGCGGTCTTTCTCCAGCGCCATCCATACGTCTTGCGGCTTACAGGAGTATGGGTAGAAATTGCCGCCCGCCAGCATACAGCCGACCTGATTTTGCGGGTTTACCTCATGGGCGATTTTGGTGGCTAAGGCGCTGGCTATCAGTTCATGATGCGCGGCCTGGTATTTCACCTGATCCTGATTCTCGCCCTCTTCAAACACCAGCCCGGCTCCGGAGAACGGGCTATGCAGCATAATGTTGATTTCATTGAAGGTGAGCCAGTATTTCACTAAACCATCAAAAGCTTCAAAGCAGGTGCGGGCGTAGCGGGTAAAAAACTCCACCATTTTACGATTGCGCCAGGAGCCGTATTCCGTCACCAGATGCATCGGCACGTCGAAATGGCACAGCGTCACCAGCGGCTCGATATTGTGCTTTTTGCACTCCTCGAACAGCGAACGGTAGAAGGCGATCCCTTCTTGATTCGGCTCTTGTTCATCACCTTTCGGAAACAGGCGGCTCCAGGCGATAGAGGTGCGAAACACGCTAAAACCCATCTCCGCCATCAGGGCGATATCTTCTTTATAACGATGATAAAAATCAATGGCCTCGTGGCTTGGGTAAAATTCATCGTCGCGTAGCTCAAAACGCTTCTCCAGCCCCAGCTTGACCGGCAGGCGGTGAGCGCCGTGGGGAATGGTATCGACGGTGGTCAGCCCTTTACCGCCGTCCAGATATGCCCCTTCGGACTGGTTGGCGGCCAGTGCGCCGCCCCATAAAAATCCCTGTGGAAAAGTCGCCATGCGTTACCTCATTATCAAAATTGTGTTCAGGCGTGTGATGTTTGAGCCGTGGCCTGGCGTTGTCTGGCGTCAGCAGCGGCCTCTTCAACTGGAATATCTTCGAAGCCGAGCAGTAGGGTCAGGATAAACGACAGCACTACCGCCAGCGCCATGACGCCAAAGACCCAGACGATAGTCATCGGATTAGCCGGGTCGAAGAACTGGACGCTGGTAAACAGGCCCGGTGCCGCCATCGAGTGGCTGGCGAGCCCGGCAATCCCGGCCACCGCGCCGCAGATAAAGCCGCTGATCAGGCTGGCAATCAGCGGTCGCTTCAGGCGCACCGCCACGCCGTACAGCGCGGGTTCGGAAATCCCCGCCAGAATGGCAGAAGCCGCGGCCGCCAGCGCCGTCTGGCGCAATTCCGGGTTTTTGGTTTTCCACGCCACCGCCAGCGATGAGCCACCCAGCGACAGGTTCGCGCCGATTTCAGACGGCATGACCATGCCCTCTTTACCGGTTTCGGCAATGGTTTGAATGATGGTCGGGGTAAAGACGCGGTGCATCCCGGTCATCACCAGCAGCGGCCACAGTGCGCCCATAATCGCCACCGACAGCCAGCCCAGATAGCTATGAATGGTATAAACCAGCGCGGAAATGGCGCTACCAATCCAGATGCCGAGCGGGCCAATCAGCAGAATCGACAGCGGGGCGGCAATCAGTACGATCAGCATCGGTTTAAGGAAGTTTTTGGTGACCGCTGGGGTAATACGGTCAACCCAGCGTTCGATATAAGAGAGGCACCAGGTCATCACCAGCGCCGGGATCACGGTATAGGTGTATTTCACCGCCGTCACCGGAATAAAGGCGAACTCAACGTACTCGCCCTGGGCGGCTTTCGCCATCAGTTCGATAAAGCTCGGGTGTACCAGCACCCCGGCAATTGCAATCGCCAGCGACATATTGGTTTTGAATTTCACCGCCGCAGAAGCCGCTACCATCAGTGGCAGGAAGAAGAACGCGCCGTCGCCGATCACCGTCAAAATGGTCAGCGTTGGCGCCCCTTTTGGCAGCACGCCGGTCATCTCCAGGATCATCGCCAGCAGCTTAACCATCGATCCGCCGATAATCGCCGGGATCAGCGGCGACATGGTGCCGATCAGCGCATCAAGGATCCCCGCTCCGATGCGTTTTAAGGTGATAGGCGGTTTCCCCTGCGGTTCGGCAGGGCGCAGATCCCCCGGTAGCAGGGCCACCACCTCGCGATACGCCTGGGAGACGGTATTACCGATGATCACCTGACACTGGTTGTCGCTACGCACCACGCCGAGTACGCCTTTTAGCCCTTTCAAGGTGGCGCTATCAACCTGCTCGCTGTCTTTGACCACGAAACGCAGGCGCGTCATGCAGTGAGTAACGGCAGCGACGTTATCTACGCCACCTATCGCCGTGATGATCTGCTGCGCCAGGGCTGCATAATTTTTAGACATCGGATTTTATCCTGTTTATCAATGGGGTACTGGCTTGTCATCGCGCCGTAAAACGGAGCGGTATCATGCATACATAGGAAACCGGTTCCACATAATCATCAATAGTTTCATTTGTAGTTACAAGATATAAAAAATTAAGATCTGAATTTTGTGATTTTGATCGCTTTTTCAGCAAAGGGAGAGATGTGTGCAAATGCTGAAAAAGCGCCGCGCGTGCAGTACACTGCGGGCAACATTGGCAACAGGAATAACCACATGGCAACAATGCTGGAGGTCGCGAAGCGCGCGGGGGTGTCGAAAGCCACCGTTTCGCGGGTGCTGTCGGGTAACGGCTATGTCAGTCAGGAGACCAAAGACCGCGTGTTCCAGGCGGTGGCTGAAAGCGGCTATCGGCCTAATCTGCTGGCGCGTAACCTGGCGACCAAAAAGACGCAGACCCTCGGACTGGTGGTGACCAATACCCTCTATCATGGCGTCTACTTCAGCGAGTTGCTCTATCACGTGGCGCGGATGACCGAAGACAAAGGGCGGCAGCTGATCCTCGCCGACGGCAAGCACAGCGCGGAGGAAGAGCGCGAGGCGATTCAGTATCTGCTCGACCTGCGTTGCGACGCGATTATTATCTATCCGCGCTTTCTTAGCGTTGATGAGATGGATGAGATTATCGAGAGCCATGAGCAGCCGATTATGGTGCTCAACCGCCGCCTGCGCCGCAACGCCAGCCATTGCGTCTGGTCCGATCAAAAGGCCTCGGCGATGATGACGGTGGAAAAGCTCATTGAACTAGGTCATCGCGACATCGCTTTTATCACCGGTTCGCTGGATTCGCCAACCGGCGTTGAGCGTCTCTCGGGCTATAAAGATGCGTTGTCTCGCCACGGCATCGACCTGAACAACGATTTGATTGTTGAAGGAAGATGGACGCCGGAAACCGGTGCCGCCGGGGTGGAGACGCTGCGCCAGCGTAACGCCCGCTATAGCGCGCTGGTAGCGAGCAACGACGATATGGCGATCGGTGCGATGAAGCAGCTACATCTGCACGGTGTTAAGGTGCCAGAGCAGGTATCGGTAGTCGGTTTTGATGATATCGTGCTGGCACCGTATATGGTGCCATCGCTCTCCAGCGTGAAAGTACCGGTCACAGAGATGATCAAAGAGAGCATTAACCGACTGATTTTTATGCTCGACGGCGGTGATTTAAAATATCAGCAAACCTTCCCCGGTGAGCTGATTGAACGCGACTCGATGGTTCCCGGCCCGCATGCCTGACGTCGTCATCTGTCATCGTCAGTTGTGACGATGACACTGTTCCTGTTATTTATTCCCTTTATTATCAATGCAATAAAAATTGGAACGTATTATGCATACTCCGGCGCATCACCTTCTTACAGCTGGAGAAATGGATGAACCGTTTCATTATCGCCGACGCGAGCAAATGCATCGGCTGCCGCACCTGTGAAGTGGCCTGCGTGGTCTCTCATCAGGAACATCAGGACTGCGCCGCGCTGACGCCAAAAAACTTTTTACCGCGTATTCACGTGATTAAAGGCGTCAATGTGTCGACGGCCACCGCCTGTCGTCAGTGCGAAGACGCGCCGTGCGCTAACGTCTGCCCGAACGGCGCAATCAGCCGCGAAAAGGGTTTTGTCCACGTGATGCAGGAGCGCTGTATTGGCTGCAAAACCTGCGTGGTGGCCTGCCCGTATGGCGCGATGGAAGTGGTAGTGCGCCCGGTTATCCGCAACAGCGGCGCGGGTCTGAACGTGCTGGCGGAAAAAGCCGAAGCTAATAAGTGCGACCTGTGCTATCACCGCGAGGAAGGCCCGGCCTGTATGGATGCCTGCCCAACTCACGCGCTGATTTGCGTCGACCGCAACAAGCTCGAACAGATGAATATCGAAAAACGCCGCCGCACGGCGCTGGCCTGGTAATTTGGCCGCGCGATGAACGGGGTGCAAATTCGCATTCGCGGTAAAGTGCAGGGGGTGGGATTCCGCCCCTTTGTCTGGCAGCTGGCGCAGGAGCTTGGGCTATGCGGCGACGTATGCAACGACGGCGATGGCGTACTGGTGCGGCTTGGCGGCGGTGATGCGGCGTTTCTGGCCGGATTAACCCAGAACTGCCCGCCGCTGGCGCGGATCGACAGCACGCAAGTTCAGTCGTTTGTATGGGCCATCGCGCCGTCGGGTTTCATTATCCGTCAAAGCGGGACCGGGAGCATGCGTACGCAGATCGTGCCCGATGCCGCCACCTGCCCGGAGTGCCTTGCGGAGATGAATAATCCGCAGGAGCGCCGCTACCGCTATCCGTTTATCAACTGCACCCACTGCGGGCCGCGCTTTACCATTATTCGCGCCATGCCTTATGACCGCCCGCTGACCTCCATGTCTCCGTTCCCTCTTTGTCCGTCCTGTGCGGCGGATTACGGTAATCCTGCCGATCGCCGCTTTCATGCTCAACCGGTTGCCTGCGCCGAGTGCGGGCCGCAGCTGGAATGGCGCGGCGCGGTGGAGAACCTGCTTGGCGATGCCGCTTTAGAAACGGCAATTGCCCGTCTGATGGCGGGTGACATCGTGGCGGTGAAGGGGCTGGGCGGTTTTCATCTGGTATGCGATGCCGGAAATCGTGATGCGGTGGCGACGCTGCGGGCGCGCAAGCATCGTCCGGCAAAACCGCTGGCGGTGATGCTGGCGACAACGACGGGACTGCCCGAACAGGCGCTTAAGCTGCTGACATCCCCCGCCGCGCCGATCGTGCTGCTGAATAAAGCGCAGGTTGCTGGCCTGGGCGACCAAATTGCGCCAGGGCTTGCGGAAGTAGGGGGGATGTTGCCGTCTAATCCATTGCAGCATTTACTTTCGCAGGCGCTGGCGCGCCCTTTAGTGATGACCTCCGGCAACCTTAGCGGCCGCCCGCCCGCGTTGACCAACGACCAGGCGCTGGCGGATCTCGTCGGGATTGCCGACGGTTTTCTGCTGCATAATCGCGAGATTGTGCAGCGGATGGACGATTCCGTGGTGCGGCAAAGCGGCGAGATGCTGCGCCGCGCTCGCGGCTATGTGCCGGACGCGCTGCCGCTGCCGCCGGGATTCCACGACGTACCGCCGCTGCTGGCCCTCGGCTCGGATATGAAAAATACCTTTTGCCTGCTGCGCGGCGATGAAGCGGTGCTCAGTCAGCATTTTGGCGACCTCGGTGACGAGGGCGTAGAAGGGCAGTGGCGGCAAGCGCTGCATTTGATGCAGGAGATCTACGCTTTTACGCCGCAGCGGGTGGTGGTTGATGCCCATCCCGGCTATCGCGCCTCGCAGTGGGCGGCGTCGCTATTGCTGCCGGTGGAGCGCGTTTTACATCACCATGCCCATGCAGCCGCCTGCCTGGCTGAACATCGCTGGCCGCTGGACGGCGGCGATGTCATCGCCCTGACGCTCGACGGCATTGGAATGGGGGAAAACGGCGAGCTATGGGGCGGCGAGTGCCTGCGGGTTAACTATCACGAGTGCGAACGGCTTGGCGGCTTGCCCGCGGTGGCGCTGCCCGGCGGTGACCTCGCCGCCCGTCAGCCGTGGCGCAATCTGCTCGCTCAGTGCCTGGCGTTTGTGCCTGACTGGCAGAACTATGCTGAAACCGCCGCGCTGTGTCAGCAAAACTGGCCGCTGCTGGCGCGGGCCATTGAGCGCGGCATTAATGCGCCTAAAGCGTCGTCGTGTGGACGTCTGTTTGACGCCGTCGCCTGCGCGTTGGGCTGCGCGCCGCAAACCCTGAGCTATGAGGGCGAGGCGGCCTGTCGACTGGAGGCGCTGGCGGCAACCTGCGAAAGCGTTGATCACCCGATGACGTTACCGTGGCGCGACGGCGTGCTGGACCTGGCGAGGTTCTGGCAGCAGTGGCTCGGCTGGCAGGCCAATCCGGCGCAAAAAGCCTGGGCTTTTCACGATGCTCTGGCCTGTGGGCTGGCGGCAATGATGCGTGATTGTGCGAACGCGCGGGACATTCACACCCTGGCTTTTGGCGGCGGAGTACTGCATAACCGGCTGCTGGCGGCGCGATTAGCCTTTTATCTTCATGATTTTACTCTGCTGTTTCCGCAGCAACTACCCGCAGGCGATGGGGCGCTCGCCCTCGGCCAGGCGGTTATCGCTGCGGCCCGTCTTCAGGTTTAAAGGACACCAATATGATAATGATGATTTTGCGTCAGCAGCCGCGCGCAGCGGCGCTGGTGCTGGCATTAATTGCGGCCAATTTGCTGGCCTGGGGCTGGGCGTTTGTCGCGTTCGGCGGCAGTGGCGCGCTAATGGCTGCCAGCCTGCTGGCCTGGGGTTACGGCCTGCGCCATGCGGTGGATGCCGACCATATCGCGGCGATCGATAACGTGACCCGCAAAATGATGCAGCAGGGGCGGCGGCCTTTCGGCGTTGGCGCGTGGTTTTCGCTGGGCCACTCGTCAATTGTGGTGCTGGCTTCGGCGGCGATTGCCGCGACCGCCACCGCGTTTGGTCAACAGATGAGTTGGTTTCACGATACCGGCAGCGTGATCGGCACCGCCGTGTCGGCGCTATTTTTGCTGGTGATGGCGTTTATCAACCTGGTGATTTTGCGCAGCGTCTGGCGCAGCTTTCAGGCGTGGAAGCAGGGCGAAAAGGTGAGTGATGAGATGGCGATCGGCGGCGGCATGATGAGCTGGCTGTTTGGTAAGACCTTCCGCCTGATTAGCCGCAGCTGGCAGATGTATCTGGTGGGCTTTCTGTTTGGTCTCGGCTTTGATACGGCGACGGAGATTGGCGTATTGGGGATCTCCGCTGCCAGCGCATCGAGCGGGATGTCAATCTGGTCGATTATGGTTTTCCCGGCGCTGTTCGCTAGCGGCATGGCGCTGGTGGATACGCTTGATAATGTGCTGATGGTCGGCGCTTACGGTTGGGCGTTCAGCAAACCGCAGCGCAAGCTCTATTACAATATGACCATTACCGGGACGTCGGTGGTGGTGGCGCTGTTTATCGGCGGGCTGGAAGCGCTGGGGCTGTTGATGGACAAATTTTCCCTGAGCGGTGGGGTCTGGCGCTGGGTTGGCGCGTTGAACGACAATCTTGGCGACGCTGGTTTTGTGGTTGTCGGGCTGTTTGTTACCTGCTGGGTGCTGTCGGTGCTCAACTACCGCTGGCGCGGATACGATAATCTGGCGCGGTAGGTTGGGGACCCCTGAAATAAAAAGATGGGGATGGTTTTCTCCCTCTCCCTCCGGGAGAGGACCGGGGTGAGGGTATTTTTGCGCACATTCTCCCCTCACCCTAACCCTTATGTCTTGACCTTCTCCGTTCCGGCGGAGAAGATCCCCGACTGATCATCGGGAGGTTACCGGTGAGCATCACCCAGCCCTGGAGCCCCTGAGCCCGCGGGAGAGATTATGCCCCGGTAACCTGTTTCCCTGTCGCCTCAAGACCGAACGGTATCCTGTGCCCTGAGCACCCACATATAAGGATGGTCCGGCGATAATATTCATAAGGTTACGGAGTACCATGATGAATCTTGTCCCTGTCGGCGTTGATATCGCCAAACTCAAATTCGACGTTGCTGTCCTGCTGCCAAACCAGAAGTACAAAACCAAAAAATTCGCCAATACCCCAGCCGGATGCCGCGAATTTCTGAACTGGCTGGCGCGTTTTGGTCACTGTCATGTCTGCATGGAGGCAACAGGTTGCTACAGCACTGAACTGGCCACCCTGCTGGCCGATAATGGCTGCTGCGTCAGCCTTGAAAACCCGGCACGTATCCATGCGTTCGCAAACACTGAACTGACCCGCAATAAAACGGACAAAAGCGACGCGGCGCTGATAGCGCGCTACTGCGCTCTGTATCAGCCGGCCCCCTGGCATCCTGCGCCGCTGAGCGAACGACAACTGACGGCTCTGGTACGCCACCTGCGTAACCTGGAAGAGATGCGTCAGATGGAGATGAACCGCCTTGAGGCAGCAGATGAAGTCATCGTTCCTTCCCTGAATGAACACGTTACGATGCTGGATGAGCTGATTGAAGAAACCCGCAATAAAATCAACCGGCATATCGATGATAACCCAGACCTGAAGCGGGACCGGGAGCTACTGAAAAGTATCCCCGGAATAGGAGACATGCTGAGTGTGAGCCTGCTGGCGTTCGCAGGAAATCTGCGACGGTTCAGCAACAGCAAGGCACTGGTGGCGTATGCTGGTTTGAATCCTCGTCGTTGTGAGTCAGGGATGTGGAAAGGGAAAAGCAGGCTGTCGAAAGTGGGCCATGCAGAGCTGCGTAGCGCACTGTATATGCCAGCGGTAGTGGCAGGAAGATGCAATAAGGTGGTGAAAAACCTGATGGAAAGGCTTGCAGCCCGGGGTAAGACAGGGAAAGAGCGAGTGTGTGCAGGAATGAGGAAATTACTGCAGCTGGCTTATGGTGTGGTGAAATCCGGGCATGAATTTAACGCTGAAATACCACTTGCAGGATAACCGGCAAGACGGTATCTCTCCCCGAAGGGGAGAGGGAACCGTCTTGCTGACATTTTTTACTACATAACAATGTGTTAACACTTTCAGTAAAACAGAAAAATTTCCGGGGATAACGTCAGTTCATACAGGCTAACTCACCAACTGCTTGAGCAGCGCAAAGGCTTCTTTCATGCGATCCTCGCTAACCACAAAGGCGCGCAGCTGGTTTTCGGCATCCACGCCTTTCGCCACCAGACCGTCTTTGGCGGCAACGATAGTCCACGTCAGATCCTCGCGCCGGGTATCGCCCGCCAGATGCAGCGGTAAATCCGGCGTTTTGACCTTCACCAGCATCGGCGGCAGCTTTAGCTCGCCCTGCTGGGTCAGCAGATTTTTACCCAGGCACATGGCGCTCAGCAGAATCGGTTGCAGGAACGGCAACACCATGCCGTTGATTTCCGCGCAGTCGCCGAGAGCGTAAATCGCCGGATGGCTGGTTTGCAGCTGGCTGTTTACCACCACGCCGCGATTAATCTCCAGACCCGCATGCCGCGCCAGCGCCGTTTCCGGGCGCAGGCCGGCGGCAGCGACCACCGCATCAACGGTCACCGTGCGCTGACGGTCAAGGGTGACGCGAATGCCGTCGGCGCTTTGCTCCAGGCTTTCCAGCTGGGATTTCAGCATCAGGTGCACGCCCATATCGGTCAGACGATGCTGCAGGCGGCTGCTGGCCTCCGGCGGCATCAGCGCTGACAGCACGCTGGCGGAGTTATCCACCACCGTCACTGCTTTCCCGGCGCGGCAGAAATCCATCGCCAGCTCGCAGCCAATCAACCCGCCGCCGACGATCAGCACGCGTCTGGCGTCATGCAACTGACTCTGCGCTGCGCCATACTCACGCTGGCTGTTGAGGGTCAGCATCAGCTCGCGTCCCGGCACTGGCGGAATAAACGGCGTCGCGCCGGTGGCCAGCACCAGTTTGTCATAGCGCCACTCGCGGTCCTGGCTTTTCACTACCTGATTCCCTGCGTCGATATCGCTCACCCAGGTATGCGGGAACAGGCGCAGATTGTACTGCTCGGCAAACTCTCCCGCCGTTTGCAGAGTCAGGTCGTCGGCCTTCTGACCACGGCTGACCACATGGCTGAGGTCCGGTTTGTTGTACTCATCCATGCTGTCGGCGGCGATCAGGGTCAGCGGGATTTGCGGGTCCTGCTTGCGGATATTTTTCACCAGCTGACGGGCCGCGAAGCCCGAGCCGATGATGACGATGCCATCACTCATTTCGCCTCCGATGCCAGAACATCAAACACGTCTTTACCCAGCGAGCATTCCGGGCAGAGGAAGTTATCCGGGACTTCGCTCCACGGCGTACCCGGCTGGACGTCCTGGTTCGGCTCGCCTTTTTCTGGATCGTAAATCCACTGACACACGCTGCACTGCATCATCGGTCCGAGGTCGGCTGCCGCTGCGGCGGCACAGGCGCAGGCTTCTTTTGCCTGGTCTGGTTTGGCAGCGGCTTCCGGCAGCGGAGCCAGCGCCCACTGACGAGCGATTTCGCGACCGTGCTGACGGCAAATTTCCAGCGCGTCGAGGTCTGGACGCCATTTGGCCTTCAGGCTAAGGGACATTTCAAAACCGGCATCCTGTAAACGGGTAGAGAGACGGTCAACCGCGCCGCCGCTCCAGCCGTGGGAACCAAAGGCGCTGGCGTGCTTGTTGCGAAAACGCAGGCCGGTCATCTCTTCCACCAGCCCGGCGATTTTCGGCATCATCACGTTGTTCATGGTGGAGGTGCCGACCAGCACGCCTTTGGAGCGGAACACGTTGGTCAGGATTTCGTTTTTATCGCTGCGGGCGACGTTAAAGATTTTCACCGCCACGTTCGGGTCAACTTCGTTGATGCCCTGGCCAATCGCATCCGCCATCATGCGAGTGTTATTGGACATGGTGTCGTAGAAAATGGTGATACGGTCTTCCTGATAGTCCGCCGCCCATTTCAGGTACAGCTCAACGATCTGGGTTGGATTTTCACGCCATACCACGCCGTGGGAGGTGGCAATCATGTCGACCGGCAGATTGAAGCCGAGGATCTCGGTGATTTTCGGCGTCACCAGGCGGCTGAACGGGGTCAGGATGTTGGCGTAGTAGCGCTGGCACTGCTCGAACAGTTCGGTCTGGTCAACTTCGTCGTTGAACAGGCGTTCATCGCAGTAGTGCTGGCCGAAGGCGTCGTTGCTGAACAGCACAGCATCGCCGGTCATATAGGTCATCATGCTGTCTGGCCAATGCAGCATCGGGGTTTCGACGAAAATCAGCTGCTTGCCGTTGCCAATATCCAGACTGTCGCCGGTTTTCACTACGTTAAAGTTCCACTCCGGATGGTGA
Source organism: Klebsiella sp. RHBSTW-00484 (assembly GCF_013705725.1). Taxonomy (NCBI): domain Bacteria; kingdom Pseudomonadati; phylum Pseudomonadota; class Gammaproteobacteria; order Enterobacterales; family Enterobacteriaceae; genus Klebsiella; species Klebsiella sp. RHBSTW-00484. The sequence goes on from NZ_CP055481.1 coordinate 1,494,818, forward strand.
TGGTGACCAGTGATGGAGTCGATGGCGTTGTTGGTGCAGTAGATCGGGGTGTCCGGAATGCAGGACATCAGTTCGGTCAGCGCGCCAGCATGATCCTCTTCGGCGTGGTTAATAATGATGTAGTCGATATCGGCGAGGTCGATTTCGCTGCGCAGGTTCTGTACGAACTCGCGGCTGAATTTATGATCGACGGTATCGATCAGCACATTTTTTTCTTCGCGGATGAGATAGCTGTTGTAGCTGCTGCCGCGCAGCGTTTTGTATTCGGTTCCGTGGAAATCACGCACTTCCCAGTCACGTTGGCCAACCCAATGAATGTTATTTTTAACCAGAATAGACATAGCAACCTCAATTAATTCAGCATTGTTCAAATAAGATGTTTTGCTTATATCAAGTTGCGTGCCAACTTTTTAATTAATTGAATTTAAAGGTTTTAATATTTTTAACTAAATTTGTTGATGTCAAAATGACAATGGTTAAAATAGTCGTTATGACTATCTTTATTGTCAGAATGACTATGAGGCGACAATGAGTTTCTCCGTCGAGGCCCTGGCGAAAATCGCCATTGATTTGCAAAGCGATATCGGTCATGCCGACCGTTTCTCGCGCCTGATTACCACCCTGCGGCAGATTCTCGGCTGCGATGCTTCGGCGCTGCTGCGCTACGAGGCGCACCAGTTTGTGCCGCTGGCGATTGATGGCCTGGCCCAGGATGTACTTGGGCGGCGCTTCGCCCTTGAGGGGCATCCACGGCTGGAGGCGATTGCCCGTGCCGGGGACGTGGTGCGTTTCCCGGCAGACAGCGACCTGCCGGACCCTTACGACGGATTAATTCCCGGACAGGAGAGCCTGAAGGTACATGCCTGCGTCGGGCTACCGCTGTTTGCCGGACAAACCCTGGTTGGTGCGCTGACTCTCGACGGCATGGATGCAGATCGCTTCGACAGCTTTAGCGATGAGGAGCTGCGCCTGATTGCCGCTCTGGTAGCCGGGGCGCTGAATAACGCGCTGCTGATTGCCCGGCTGGAGAATCAAAACGTGCTGCCGGAGCAGGCTATCGCTTACCCGGCGTCCGAGCGTCAGGAGATAATCGGCCTGTCGGCACCGATTTTACAGCTGAAAAAAGAGATCGATATCGTCGCGGCTTCCGACCTGAATGTCCTTATTAGTGGCGAAACCGGCACCGGCAAAGAGCTGGTGGCGAAGGCGGTGCATCAGGGGTCGCCGCGTGCAGCCAATCCGCTGGTGTATCTCAACTGCGCAGCGCTACCGGAGAGCGTGGCGGAAAGCGAGCTGTTTGGTCACGTTAAAGGGGCGTTTACCGGGGCGATAAGTAACCGCAGCGGCAAGTTTGAAATGGCGGACAACGGGACGCTGTTCCTCGATGAAATTGGCGAGCTGTCGCTGGCGCTACAGGCCAAACTGTTGCGGGTGCTGCAGTATGGCGATATTCAGCGCGTCGGCGATGACCGCAGCCTGCGGGTTGATGTGCGGGTGCTGGCGGCGACCAACCGCGACCTGCGTCAGGAGGTGGTGGAGGGCCGTTTTCGTGCCGACCTTTATCATCGTCTGAGCGTGTTCCCACTGTCGGTTCCGGCGCTGCGCGAGCGGGAAAACGACGTGGTGCTGTTGGCGGGCTATTTCTGCGAGCAGTGCCGTTTGCGCATGGGGCTGTCGCAGGTGATTTTAAGCGACGCGACGCGGGCGAGGCTGCGCGCCTGGCCGTGGCCGGGGAACGTACGTGAGCTGGAACATGCAATCCATCGCGCGGTGGTGCTGGCGCGGGCGACGCAGGCCGGTAATGAGGTAGTGCTGGAGCCGCAGCATTTTCAGTTCGCCGTGGAAACACCGGCCCTGCCGAGCGCAAGCCCGCAGTCGGTGACGGAGGTGGTGAATTTACGCGAGGCGACGGAAGCCTTCCAGCGCGAAGCGATTGCCAGAGCGCTGGCGGATAACAGCCGGAACTGGGCCGCCGCCGCCCGCGCGCTGGATCTCGACGTCGCCAACCTGCATCGGCTGGCGAAGCGTCTGGGACTTAAAGGATCCCGGCTTGATAAAAGTTCTGCAGGTTAATCGCGCCGACCAGCTGTCCGTTGTCATCGACCACCGGCGCGGCGCTGATTTTGTGTTTCATCAGGCGCTCTTTAGCTTCTACTGCGCGACTTTCTGATTGCAGGGTTACGCCGTTTCGGGTCATCGCCAGGCTGACGACATCTTGCAAACTGCCGCCGCCTACCAGCCAGCGGCGCAGGTCGCCGTCGGTAAACACGCCCTGGACGTGATTGTGCTCATCGCAGACCGCCACCAGTCCCAGACCGGTGCGGCTGAGTTCGAGCATCGCATCCATCACGCTGGTATCAACCTCCACGCGCGGCACGTCGCCATCGCGGCGCATGAGATGGTGAACTTTGTTCAACAGTCGTGCGCCCAGCGCGCCAGCCGGGTGCGAGCGGGCAAAATATTCTTCATTAAAGCCGCGAGCCTGCATCACCGCCATCGCCAGCGCGTCGCCGAGCATCAGCGTGTTGACGGTACTGGAGGTCGGGGCGAGGTGCATCGGGCAGGCTTCGCGTTCCACTGCGATATCAAGCACGGCTTTGGCGGCCAGCGCCAGCGGAGAGGTGGATTTGCCGGTCATCGCCAGCAGTGGTATGGACCGTTCTTCCAGCCGTGGGACGATAAGATCCAGTTCTTTAGCGCCGCCGGAGTAGGAAATAAACAGCATCACGTCGCGGCTATCGAGCATTCCAAGGTCGCCGTGTAACGCTTCCGCCGGATGGACGAAAAACGCCGGGGTGCCGGTGCTGGCGAAAGTAGCGGCCAGCTTTTTGCCGATGTGGCCCGATTTACCGATCCCGGAGACCACCAGTTTGCCCTCGCAGTGGATGATGATTTCCGCTGCGCGGATGAAGTCGTCGCCCAGGCGTTCAGGCAGGCGGCTCGCCTCCTGAAGCTCCAGCAGTAGGGTCTGGCGTCCGGCTTCTAACAGAAAGTTACTCATGATGTTCTCCAGTAATAATGACTTCGATGCCTTTTTCTTCCAGCGCCCGCTGGAATTCAGGGTCGATGTTGGCATCGGTAATCAGTTTGTCCACGCTCTCCAGGCCGCAGACGATATTGGGACTTTTGCGGCCAAACTTCGATGAGTCGGCCATCAGGATAACCTCGCGGGCGGCATTGCACATCGCTTTGCTGACCGTAAAAACCTCATTAAAGGTGGTGACGCCGGCGATTAAATCAATCCCGTCGGTGCCCATAAACAGTTTATCGAAGCTGAAGTGTTCGAAGGCGTTTTCCGCCAGCTGGCCGTGAAAAGAGGCTGATTTTTTACGGAAGGTACCGCCTGGCATCAGGATCGTTTGTTCGTTATCCAGTTCGGAGAGGGCGTTGACGATATGAAGGCTGTTGGTCATCACCGTGATGTTATTGAAGCGGCTGAGCATTGGCACCATTTGCAGGACCGTGCTGCCGGCGTCGAGAATGATCGAGTCGCCATCGTGGATAAAGCCCACCGCAACTTCGGCAATCTGCTCTTTTTTATGGGTGTTGATCAGCGTCTTGTGGTCGATGGGCGGGTCGGCCTCGTCTTTATTTAACACCACGCCGCCGTAGGTGCGGATAACGGTACCGGCATTCTCAAGGATGACCAGATCCTTGCGGATGGTGGTACCGGTGGTGTCGAAGTGTTGCGCCAGCTCTTCAACCGAGCATTTGCCCTGCGCTTGCAGGTGCTCGAGAATGGCTGCCTGGCGCTGACGTGGTTTCATAGGCGTTGTATCCTGCGTTTAAAGTTTCGAAATGATAATTTCGCAAGATATTAACTTTCACAACGAAATTATCCATGTTTCGGATTAAGCGCTAATAATAGTGCATTCTGACAGAGCGGATCATTGGGAAAGATCACATCAGGCTGCAATTCCTGGAGATGTTTGCCGTTGAGAGCGGGAATTTTTTGTGGTCTGGCGAAGACGGTGAGACCTTTCATTAACAGCGTATCGCGAATGCGGTCGTGTTCATCGACGGCGATGGCGACGACGGCGCGCGGTTTGAATCGGCCCGAGGAGCGACCCACGCCGACCCGGCCCTGTTGGCACAACTGGTCAAAGGCGCGATTAAACTGGCGGATTTGCCAGCCACCAAAGGCGAGCTGGGTTATCCAGGCTATGGCGGCGACGGTGATGAGTGCGGTAACCATAAAATCTCCTTAAGATGTGATGCCGGGAAGAACCCGGGTCGCGGCGCGAGCGCCTTACCCGGGCTACAAAACAGGCCGATCGGTAGCCCGGATAAGCGCAGCGCAATCCGGGACTCCTGTTTAAAACATCACCTGCCCGCCGGTGACGTTGATGGACTGCCCGGTGCAGTACGAAGCCTGCGGGCTGGCGTAAAACATCAGCACATTGAGCACGTCCTGATAATCGCAGCCGCGCTTGAGCGGGACTTTATCGACGTAATACTGCTCAACTTCGTTCTCGGCAATCCCCAGCTTGGTGGCGTACTGCGGCAGTAGCGACTGGAACATCGGCGACTTCAGCAGGTTACCCAGCATCAGCGAATGGACGGTGATACCGTACTCCGCGAGATCTAATGCCAGAGACTGCGTCAGCCCCACGCCGCCAAATTTCGCCGCGCTGTAGCCGGAGTTGTGCTTGCTGCCCACTTTGCCGGATTTCGAGTTGATCTGGATGATGCGTCCTTTTATACCGTCGCGGATCATCAGCCGCGAAAACTCGCGGGCGCAGAGGAAGTAGCCCACCAGATTAACCTGCAGCGAGCGGTCAAAATCGCCCAGCGCGAAGTCGCTGATAAAGGCCGCTTTGGCGATCCCGGCGCTGTAGACCAGCAGATCTGCGCGGGAAAATATTTCGTCCACGCCGCGGGCGAGGGCGACGACGCTGGCTTCGCTGGTGGCGTCGGCACCAAAGCCGTACGCCGTTCCTTCGCCATATTCGGCGTTAATGGCCTGCGCGACGCGGGTCGCTTTATCGCTCTGAATATCGACAACCGCCACGCGATAACCCTCTGCGGCAAGGCCGCGACACAGAAACTCCCCTAAGGTTTGTCCCCCGCCAATGACAACAGCAACCTGATTCATAATTTTCTCCTTACAACTTAAGCAACAAATTTCAGTACGCAGCCGGTGGCGATCTCTTCCGGCACCGGGCCCGCCACGTGGACGGTTCCTGGGAATTCCGCTTCGCGGTGACCATCGAAACGCAGCGTGATATGGCCGAGTTCGCGCAGGTTCTGCTCGGCAACGTCGCCGACGGCGGTCACCGGATAGCGCTGTTCGCCAAGCTGAAGCTCCGCGCCCGGAACCAGCGGGCCGGATAGCTCGCCATGGTTGTGAATAAAGCAATACTCTTCGATATCGGCCGGGGCCCCTTCGCGAAAGGTGATCAGCATCTGGTCTTCCAGCGCCATCGTCGCACTGGCACCGATACGCGTAATGGTGGTCTGGTAAATCACGGTCATCTTCAGGAACCTCTTATTGGTAAATAAATCCGGAAACGAACCATGCGATCAGCACCGTTGGCGCGCCGGTCAGGAAGCGGCTCACCAGCACCGACGGGACGCCGACGCGCACGGTGTCCTGTCTCGCTTCCGCCAGCGACAGACCAACCGGGATAAAGTCGCAGGCGGCCTGGGCGTTGATCGCAAACAGTGCGGGCAGGGCGAGGTGCGGCGGAATATTGCCAAGGCCAATCTGCACGCCAATCAGTACGCCGATAACCTGGGCGATGACCGCGCCTGGGCCGAGGAACGGCGACAGCAGCGGGAAGGAGCAGATCAGCGCCAGGGTGACGAGGCCCAGAGGATGGCTGGCGAGCGGTGCCAGACCGTGGGCAATCCAGTCGCCGACGCCGGAGGCCATGATGATGCCGATCAGCGCCGAGACGAAGGCCATAAACGGCAGAATGGTTTTCAGCACCGTATCGATGGTGTCGCGACCGGCCTGGAACAGTACCGCTACCACGGAGCCCATCCCCATTCCGACCTTCGCCAGCAGGCCGTCGCTCTGCTCGGTTATCTTCTTGCTGGTGTCATAGTCGCGGACCGCCGGTTGAGCTGGCGCGGCCTGTGGAGCAGGGGAGTCGTTATCTGTTAAGGCGTGAATGTTCTCGCTTTTCACTCCGGAAACATAAATATCCTCGACGATGTACTGCGCCAGCGGGCCAGATTTGCCGGTGGCGTGGATATTAATGGTCGGGATACGGCGCTTTGGATAGATGCCGCAGCGCAGGGTGCCGCCGCAGTCGATAATCGCCACGCCGATTTCCGCTTCCGGCGGTTCGCCCTCTTTGAAGCCATCGACCGCCTGCCAGCCGGTGAGGCTCGCGATTTTATCGACGATCGCCGGACGGGTGCCTGCGGTGATATAGACAATCTTTTTACCGGCAACGACGTCCAGTTCGAGCGGGCCGCCCCAGCCACCGGTGCCTTTTTCAATACGAATACGCGTCATGATGTTGCTCCTGACAGATGGACTTTCTGCTCAAGTTGGATGGCCATTTTCTTCTCAAAAATCGAGGTGGTCAGGTCGGTCACCCAGCCACGGAAGAAGTTCGTCACCAGGCCCACCAGCAGATAGCTCACCGCCAGCGGCCCTAACGGCAGGCCGAGAGTGGTCAGCCCGTTGGCGATCCCGAGATAGACGAACAGCTCGCCGGGGTTGATATGGGGAAACAGGCCGTTCATCGAATGGCAGCTGTAGGAGGCCGCCGCGTAGTAGCTGGGTTTGTATTTCTCGGGCATAAAGCGCCCGAGGCTCAAGGTCATGGGGTTACAGAAAACGAAGGTGCCGATGCAGGGCAGCAGCAGGTAGCGGGAGATCGGATTACCGGCGCAGCGTTGCGCCAGCTTTTCGATCCGCTGCTGACCAATAAAGTTGATCAAGGCGTTCATGATCACCAGCAGACTGATCAGCAAAGGCAGGATCCCGGTGACCATACCGGTAAACACCTCACCTCCCTTCTGAAACAGGCCGATAAACCATTCGGCACCGTGGGTAATGACTTCAATCATTGTTCTCTCCTTCAGCGTGTTATTTTTCTTGCTAACTGGCGGCTAATTTTAATCACTTCGAAAGATTTAAAAGTGTTAATTTGATCGCAAAATGAAAGATAAATATTTTATTTTGAAAGGTTGTGACTGAGGAGGAGAAAAGAATGTGACGAGCGATGAGGTAAAAATGGCAATAAAAAAGAATTTCAGTCGCTGCCGCTTCCTTGTGAGCGGGCGCATGCTTTACCATAATTACCTCTTGCCGATTTGTTAAATGGATGTCCCATGTTGAAGCGTTGCTATCTGGTTTTACTCCCGCTGTGTGCTCTTTTCGCTGCCTGTAGCAGCAAACCTCAAACCCCTGCGGAAACGGAAATGGCGGGCAGTACCGGCGGTTTTTTGCTGGAGCCGCAGCATAATGTGATGCAGATGGGCGGTGATTTCGCCAACAACCCGGCGGCGGAACAGTTCATCGACAAAATGGTGAGTAAGCATGGATTTGACCGTCAGCAGCTGCACGAAATTCTCTCGCAGGCTAAACGTCTGGATTACGTTCTGCGCCTGATGGACCGTCAGGCTCCGACCGGGCTGCCGCCGTCAGGGCCGAACGGCGCCTGGCTGCGTTACAAAAAACAGTTTGTTACTCCGGATAACGTGCAGAACGGCGTGGTGTTCTGGAACCAGTATCAGGACGCGCTCAACCGTGCGTATCAGGTTTACGGCGTGCCGCCGGAAATTATCGTCGGGATTATTGGCGTGGAAACTCGCTGGGGCCGGGTGATGGGCAAAACCCGCATCCTTGATGCGCTGGCAACTCTTTCGTTTAACTATCCGCGTCGTGCGGAGTACTTCTCCGGCGAACTGGAAACCTTCCTGCTGATGGCACGCAGTGAAAAAGATGATCCGCTGGACCTGAAAGGGTCGTTTGCCGGAGCGATGGGCTACGGTCAATTTATGCCATCCTCCTATCGCCAGTACGCGGTGGATTTCAACGGCGACGGGCATATCAACCTGTGGGATCCAGTTGATGCTATCGGCAGCGTGGCTAACTACTTTAAGCAGCATGGCTGGGTGAGCGGCGATCAGGTAGCCGTGCAGGCGATGGGCCAGGCGCCGGGGCTGGCTAACGGCTTCAAAACCAAATACAGCGTTTCGCAGCTGACGGCGGCGGGATTAACCCCGACTCAGTCGCTGGGTAACCATCAGCAGGCGAGCCTGCTGCGTCTGGATGTGGGCACGGGATATCAGTACTGGTACGGTCTGCCGAACTTCTACACCATTACTCGCTACAACCACAGCACCCATTACGCGATGGCCGTCTGGCAGTTGGGGCTGGCGGTTTCTCAAGCTCGTATGCAGTAATCTCGCCCTCTGTGCTCCTCTCCCTTCGGGGAGGAGCCTGTTACATTTTGCAGCATTTCCTTTCGTTGACACCAATTTACATTTTACGCATCTTTCAATATTGTTATGTTATAACGTTTTATTGAGGTGTGAGAATTGACTTCCATATTGATGGCTTCCGGCGCAACGCGGCTGATTATCGCCTGTTCCTTGCTGGCCGTGCTGTGGCTGGCGACCTGGTGGGCTGTGTCGCTGCCATGATTGAACTTGATCATCTGGTGGCAGGCTATGAGGGCCTGGCAATAACGCCGTCGCTGAGCGGCAGGATTTCGGCGGGCAGCATGACGGCTATCGTTGGCCTGAACGGCTGCGGTAAATCGACGCTGCTAAAGACGCTGGCCGGGTTTATTCCACCGGTGAGCGGCCGTCTGAACTGGCGTGACGGACGACCGATTATCGGTTGGCTGGCTCAGCGCCACTCTCTGGAGTCGCAGTTTCCACTCACCGTGCAGGACGTCGTCAGCCAGGGTGCCTGGCCGCGCGTGTCGTTGCTGCGCGGGTTACGGGGAGAAATTCGTCAGCGTATTAGCGCGGCGCTGGAGCGGGTGGGGCTATTAGCGATGGCGAAAACGCCGATTGAGGAGCTCTCCGGCGGCCAGTTTCAGCGGATGTTGTTCGCCAGGGTGATGATACAGCGCGCGCCGCTGGTGATGCTCGATGAGCCGTTTACCGGCATTGATGAAGCCACAAGTCGCGATCTGATGATGCTGATCCAGGAAATGCATCAGCAGGGGCAGACGATTCTGGCGGTGCTGCACGATAACCAGCGGGTCGCCGAGCATTTCCCGGAAACGCTGTTGCTGACGTCGCAGCATGCCCGCTGGGGCGAAACTCCCGATGTGCTGTCCGCATTTAACTCCGCGAGGCTGGCATGATCTGGCACACCTTTTTTCAGCCCTTTATCGAATTTGGCTTTATGCGTCGCGCGCTGGTGGTATGTCTGGCGTTATCCCTCAGCACCACCATGCTCGGCGTTTTCTTGCTCCTGCGGCGTATGAGCCTGATGGGCGATGCGCTGTCACACGCGATTTTGCCCGGTGTGGCGGCGGGGTACCTACTCAACGGGATGTCGCTGCTGGCGATGACCGTTGGTGGATTTATTGCCGGGATTGCGGTCGCGCTGGTGGCGGGGTGGGTCAGCCGCCGTACGCCCTTAAAAGAGGACGCCAGTTTCGCCGGATTCTACCTCGGTTCCCTGGCGCTGGGCGTCACGCTGGTATCGCTGCGTGGTTCTAACGTCGACCTGCTGCATCTGCTGTTTGGTTCGATTCTGGCGGTAGACAGCGATTCGGCGTTGTTCGTTTCGGGCGTCGCCAGCCTGACGCTGATCTGTATTGCTCTTTTTTATCGCGGCCTGGTCAGCGAAACCTTCGACAGCGTCTGGCTACAGGTGAACTCGCGAAGATTGCCTGCTCTGCTGCACGGCCTGTTTCTCGCGCTGCTGGTGCTTAATTTGGTCGCTGGATTTCAGGTACTCGGTACGCTGATGGCAGTGGGCGTCATGATGCTGCCTGCGGTAGCCGCTCGCTGCTGGGCGCGGACGTTGCCGGGTATTCTGCTGTTGGCCGCGCTTATTGGCGCGCTATGTGCCTGGATGGGCTTGAGCCTCTCCTGGGCGGCGAATCTACCAGCCGGTCCGGCTATCGTCTTGACCGCCAGCGGCATCTTTTTTGTTTCGGTGTTTTTTGGCACGCGCAGTCGGTTGGTTGTCGGCTGGCGTAAATTAATGGGGTGAGGAAAATGATGAAACGTACCGGGATACTGCTGGCGCTGGCGCTGGGCATGGCGTCGCAAGGGGTGATGGCAAAAACGCTGAACGTGGTGAGTAGTTTTTCTGTTTTAGGCGACATGGTGCAGCAGGTTGGCGGTGAACATGTGCACGTGGATACCCTGGTGGGGCCTGACGGCGACCCGCATACCTTTGAACCGTCACCGAAAGACAGCGCGCTGCTTAGCAAAGCCGATGTCGTGGTGGTGAACGGCCTGGGGCTGGAGGGTTGGCTGGACAGGCTGATTAAAGCATCCGGCTTTAAAGGTGAGCTGGTCGTGGCGTCCAATGGAGTAAAAACCCATACCCTTGATGAGGATGGTCAGACGGTTACCGACCCGCACGCCTGGAACAGCGCTGCAAACGGTGCGCTGTATGCGCAAAATATCCTTAACGGCCTGGTAAAAGCAGACCCGGAAGATAAATTGGCGCTGGAGGCCTCGGGTAAGCGCTATATCAGCCAGCTCAACGAGATGGATAGCTGGGCGAAAGATCAGTTCAGCACTATCCCACAGGCCAGGCGCAAGGTGTTAACCAGCCACGATGCATTCGGCTACTTTGGCCGCGCCTATGGCGTGACGTTCCTTGCGCCGCAAGGATTGTCTTCGGAAAGTGAAGCCAGCGCGGCGCAGGTGGCGGCATTAATTAAACAAATTAAAGCTGACGATGTGCATACCTGGTTTATGGAAAACCAGCTTGACCCCAGATTGGTCAAACAGATTGCCAGCGCAACGGGTGCGCAGCCGGGCGGTGAACTCTATCCTGAGGCGCTTTCCGCTCCGGGTGGCGTAGCGGATAGCTACGTGAAAATGCTGCGTCACAACGTAGAGCTGATTGCTGCCAGTATGAAATAAATGAATCCGGCCCGCGATGGGCCGGTTATTTAACTTTATTGTTCTGCTTGCATCTGCTTGATTTTTTTGGTCAACGTGAACCCGTAGATCATGCAGCCCACGCCCAGTAATATCTGTACGCCTTCAGATAGCGGGTTGAATGAGCGGGTGAAAATGTGTAGTAGCGCAGTGAGCAGCGAAAATACGCCGCATAAAAATAGACAAAGGCGTACTTGTCTAATTTTTTTCAAATTCTGCTCTGGGGTAAGCGGTGCTTTAGCCATTCCTGGTAACCTCTAATTTAACTCTTCCTTATGTACGGTGAATTGTGGCACTGGTGGCACCTGGCAGCTATCCGAAAATGCTGCGCTGGCGCGGACAATGTTTTTCGGAAGCCTCCTCGTAAATTCGCCACCTCATCCCCATATCTCTGCTGAAAGTGCTATCTTTGATGACCTCTTTATACGGCTTACGTGGGGCGACGAATGACAGATTCGGAATTAATGCAACTGAGCGAACAGGTGGGGTTGGCGCTGAAAACGCGCGGCGCGACGGTAACCACGGCGGAATCCTGTACTGGCGGTTGGGTCGCCAAAACGCTTACCGATATCGCGGGCAGCTCGGCATGGTTTGAGCGCGGTTTCGTCACCTACAGCAACGAAGCGAAATCGCAGATGATTGGCGTCAGCGAGGTGACTCTGCTTGATCATGGCGCGGTGAGTGAGGCGGTGGTGGTGGAGATGGCAATTGGCGCTCTTCGCGCGGCGCGAGCGGATTATGCTATTTCGGTCAGCGGCGTTGCCGGGCCGGACGGCGGCAGCGCGGAAAAGCCGGTTGGAACCGTATGGTTTGGCGTGGCCAGCGCCAATGGGCAAGGCGTGACTCAGCGCGAATGCTTTGCTGGAGACCGGGAATCGGTACGTCGTCAGGCGACGGCGTATGCCCTAAAACTCCTCTGGCAACAATTTCTACAAAACACTTGATACTGTATGACTATACAGTATAATTGCATCAACAGAACAGAATTCACTACCCGGTTACACCCGGCATGAGAGGAGTAATAATGGCTATCGACGAAAACAAACAGAAAGCGTTGGCGGCAGCACTGGGCCAGATCGAAAAACAATTCGGCAAAGGCTCCATCATGCGCCTGGGTGAAGACCGTTCCATGGATGTGGAAACTATCTCCACCGGTTCGCTTTCACTGGATGTCGCCCTGGGCGCTGGCGGTCTGCCTATGGGCCGTATCGTCGAGATCTACGGGCCAGAATCTTCCGGTAAAACCACGTTGACACTGCAGGTTATCGCCGCCGCTCAGCGTGAAGGTAAAACCTGTGCGTTTATCGATGCAGAACACGCACTGGACCCTGTTTATGCTCGCAAACTGGGTGTCGATATCGACAACCTGCTGTGCTCTCAGCCGGATACTGGCGAACAGGCTCTGGAAATCTGTGATGCGTTGGCGCGCTCTGGCGCAGTAG